>JBIKXY010000206.1:0-5258 GCA_044355515.1 Pirellulales bacterium | reverse complement strand
TGCATTCGCTCGCGCTGGCGGCGCTTCAGACCGAAGGCCTGCAGGGCTTCATTCCGGGATGGCGAAACACGCTCGGCACCCACGTCGTCTCCTGGCCGGTCATGCTGCTGCCCTTCATGGAGCGCAACGACATCTATCAGGTCTGGGTCGGCGGCGGCAACACTGCCCCGAGCGTGGATTTTTTCATGTGCCCCTCGAGCCCGCCGGAAGACGTCTCCCTGCCGACCCTGGCCTATGCCGGCAACTGCGGCAGCGCCAATCTGGGAACGGCAACGGCCCCGCAGAAGTGGGACGGCGTGATGCTCGACACGACCAACTCGACGCTCGGCCGGATGAGCTTCGAGGAGATCGGGAAGGCGGGCGATGGCACTCCTTCCACCATCCTGTTCACCGAGCGGTGCGGGCCGGGCAATCTCACGGGGGGCCTCCCCTTGACGCAGTCGTTTTGGAACCTGCGGGGCGGCACCGAACTCCCCGCGACCGGATTCACGTTCGGCAACGCCACCAACGCCGTGCCGGGCGTGGGCATCGCGGCCACGGCGCCCGCGGCCAGTCAGCAGATCATCAACAACAAGACGTCCGATGCCGCCCCCGGCTTTCGAAGCCAGCCCTCGTCGAACCATCCCGGCGGCGTCGTGGTGGCCTTCTGCGACGGCCACAACGGCTTTCTCAAGGAGTCGCTCTCGAGCCGGGTCTATGCCCAGTTGCTGACGAGCAATAATGCCCTCGCTTCCACCATCGCCCGGACCACGTGGAACACGGCCAGTCACGTGCTGAGCGACGCCGAATACAAGTAGCGGCCGCGCCGGCGTTCGGCCGCGGCCCTGGTCAAAGGAGCCCGCGGGGCTATAACCCCACGGACTCTCTCCTCGACCTGCCAATCCCCATGCCCACCGTCACCGCCCCGCGACTCCCTGCCCCTCCCGTCCAGCCCACGATCGACGTCGGTGCCCTCCGCGACCGGCTCGTCTCGCACCCGCTCTACGGCCTGATCGACGGCCCGGACCGGCTGCGGCAGTTCATGGCCGCCCACGTGTTCGCCGTCTGGGATTTCCAAAGCCTGCTCAAGGCCCTCCAGCAGCGGCTCACCTGCACCAGCATCCCCTGGCTGCCCACCCCCGACCCCGAGGCCCGCCGGCTGGTCAACGAGATCGTGCTCGACGAGGAGTCTGACGCGCTGCCCGAGGGGGGCTCGGCTTCCCACTTCGAACTCTATCTCGACGCGATGCGACAGGCCGGCGCCGACACGCAGCCGATCGAACGGCTGCTCGACCTGCTCCGCGGTGGCCGTCCGCTCTCGGCCGCGCTCGACGCCTGCGGCTGCCCGCCGGAGGCCGCGGCCTTCGTGCGGCGGTCGTTCGCCGTGATCGAGTCGGGCTCAACGCCCGCGATCGCCGCCGCCTTCACCTACGGCCGGGAAGACGTGATCCCCGACATGTTCCGCGGGCTCGTCGGAAAGCTGTCAGCCGAGGATCCTGCCGCCTGGGGCCGGTTCCGCTTCTACCTCGAGCGGCACATCGAGCACGACGACGAGCACCACGCCCCGGTCTGCCGGCAGATCGTGGCCCGCCTCTGCGGCGACGATCCGGCCACCTGGGCCCAGGCCGAGGCCGCCGCCCGGGAGTGCCTCGCCGCTCGGATCGCGCTCTGGGACGCGATCGCCGCCTCGCTCACCCGAGGAAGAACCTGAGGCGACTCCCAGGGCGTACGTCAGAACTCCCGCTCGCCGGGTTCGGCCGGCTCGGTTGACTGCCTGTCAGTCGTCTTCGAAGGGGCGGCGGCCAGTCCTGCCCGGCTCCTCGGCTTGGTCCCCGGCTTCGTCTTCGCCCTGCTTCCGGTCCTGCTCCGGCTCCGTTCCCGGCTTGGGCGCGGCTCCCCCCTCCTCCATCGTCTGCCGTTCCCGCCAGGGCTTCTCCGCCTGGTAGCTGGCCAGTTCCGCGGCCAGTTGCTCCTCGATCTGGTCGTTGTCGCCCGTCCCCTCGACCGCCTGCCGGCTGTATTTGCGGGCGGTCGCGAAATCCCCGGTCTCGGCGTGGGCGGCGGCCAGCGTGCTGATGATGTGGGCCTGCTTCCAGTCGGTCTTGTCGCAGGCTCGGGTAGCCAGTTCGATGGCCCGCTTGCCGTCGCGGATGCCGTCGTCGGGCGAGGTGGCCAGCAGCCAGGCGAGGTTGTTGAGCACGCCCGAGTCGTCGGGCTGGAGCGCCACCGCTTTCTCGAGGTCGGCCAGGGCCGCGGCGTGGTCGCCGATCGAGATCGCCGCGTCGCTGCGGCCCCGCCGGCAGGGGAAGTTGTCGGCGTCGATCTCCAGGGCCCGCGTGAACCGCCGGATCGCCTCGCGAGGCTGCTTGGCCGCCAGGTAGAGCATGCCCAGTTGGCCGATCAGGGCCACATCGTCGGGATCGCGGGCGGCGAGTTTGCGGAAGTCGCGAATCGCGGCGGCGTAGTCTTCCTGCTCGGCGGCGATCAGGCCGCGGAGCTCGAGCGCGCCGGGCGTGTCCGGGCGATCCTCGAGGATCGTCTCGATGTCGGCCAGGGCCGCCTCGGTGTCGCCGGCCTGCTGGAAGATCCGGGCCCGCAGCAGCAGGGCGGCGGGGTTTTCGGGGTCGATGTCGATCGCCCGGTCGATGTCGGCGAGGGCCTCATCCCGATCTCCCTCGAGCGCCCAGATCCGAGCCCGCTGCAGGAGCGGCCCGATGGCGTCGGGCTCGAGGTCGATCGCCCGGCCGAAGGCCTCCTTGGCGTCGGCCAGGTTGTCGGCCATCAGGCAGGCCAGACCCAACGCCTCCTGCACGGCCGCGTCGCGGGGGTCCTCCTCCGCGGCCACCGCCAGGTCTTCCCCGGCGGCCGCGAACTCGTCGGCCGTGAGCCGAAACATCCCCCGGGCCCGCCGCACCTGCGGATCCCGGGGCGACAACTCGACCGCGGCGTCCAAAAAGGCGGACTTCTCGCGGGAGTCCTCCGCGAGTTCCGCCAACACGAGGGTGGCCTGGGCCCGCTGCAGCTTGTCGTCACCGAGCAGGCCGAGGGCCTTGGCGGCGGCCTGGGCGGCCCTGGCCTTGTCGCCCCCGGGCAAGGCCTGGAGACGGGCGATCATCAGCTGGGCACTGGCCAGCTTGGGGTCGCGGCCGATCACTTCTTCCAGATCCCGCATCGCGAAGCCGCGAATCCTGGCCCACTGCGGGTCGGGCCGAACGCCGCGAAAAATCGCCTCCGTGAGCATCCCGGCCCGGTCGATGAGCGTGCCGGTGTAAAGATCCTCGGCAAACTTCCGCGACTCCTCGTCGAGCCCCTGATCGACAGCCTTGCGACAAAGCGCGAGCACGCGGCCGAAGTCGTCGAGTTCGTCGACCGCCAGCTTGGCGTCGATCGCCTCGTTGAGCGACTCCTGCCCCGGGGCGTCCTTGACCTCGGTGACGGCCGGTTCGTCGGCGCTGGCGAAGGGAAGGACCGCCAGCAGGAGCCAGCACGGGATTCCGAAACGGCGGATCGATGGCATGAGCGACGCTTCTCCTGGACCTTTCAATAGTATGCGGCAACCGTCAGCAAAGAGCACAGCCCCCGGGGCGGGGACAGCCCCTGGCCGCGGCTCAGAGCGGGGCCGGCAGGTCGCGACGGGCGAAAATGATCCCGCCGACCACGTAGGCGAAAAGGCCGACGCCCAGAAGCGCGGCGTCGTAGCGGGCCAGGAGCCACCAGGCCGCGGGCTCGCCGCTCACCAGCCGCTGCGGCTCGTAGGCGTTGAAGACCGACAGCCAGCCGACCCACTCCAGCCGCTCGCTGAACCGGCCCACCAGCTTGGCCAAAAGCGAGATCACGTAAAAGCCCGCCAGGACCCCGATCGCCAGGCTGCGGTGATTGCCGGCCGCCGAGCAGAGGGCTGCCAGCCCCGCCATGCAGACCATCAGCCCGAACACGTTGGCCACCGCGGGCAGGAACCTCGCGGGATCGAGCTCGGCCGACCAGGGACCGAAGGCGACCGCCGTCCAGATCCCGGTCAGGAGCACGCCCGCGAGCGCCAGAGCGCCCGTGATCGTGGCCGCGGCCTGCGAGGCGTAGACGGCCGAGCGCCGGACGGGCGCCGCGAGCACCATCTCCAGCGTGCCCCGCTCGAGCGGCCCGGCCACGGCGTCGCTCCCCCGCGTCACGCCCCAGACCGTCGCCCCGAGCACGACCACCGGATCGACGAAGGCCAGCGCCACCCGGCCGGCATGGGTGGCCACCTCCGCGATCGGCACGCCGGAGAGCTTCTGCCAGTCTGCGGGGATCAGCCGCAAGAGCAGTTGGAAATCGCCCATCGGCACCTGGGCCTGAAGCCAGATGTAGATCCAGGGAAACGCCCCCCAGAGCGCCGCCAGCGAGAGCCACAAGAGCCGCTGGTCGCCCCACGCCTGCCGCCAGACCGCGCCATTCAGCATTCCACTGCTCCCCGGTGAAACCGGTCATACACCGCCGCCAGGCCGATCGGCTCCACCTCGACCTCGGCCAGGGGCAGGGTCGCGAGCCAGCCCAGTAGCGGCGCGAGCGAGTCGGCCGCTTCGAGCACCAGCCGCTCCTCGCCGGCGGCTGCCCTGTCGGCCACCACCCGCACCCGGCCGGTGAGCGAGTCGGGCACGCCCTCGAACCGGCCCGCCAGCCGGGCCCGGATCAGGTGGCCGCGGCGGACGTCCCGCATCGCCTGCTCGTGCACGAGCCGGCCGGCCCGCATGATCGCCACCCGACCGCAGATCGCCTCCACCTCCGAGAGCACGTGCGAGGAGAAGATCACCGTCCGCCCGGCGGCGTTGGCTTCGCGGACGAGGTCGAGCACCTCGGCCCGCGCGGTCGGATCGAGGTTGGCCGTGGGCTCGTCGAGGATCACGACCGCGGCCTCGGTCGCGAGCACGGCCGCCAGCGCCAGCTTCTGCCGCATGCCGGTGCTCATCCGGGCCACCTGCCGGCCGAGGTCGAGCCCCAGCCGGTCGGCCACGGCGACGGCCTCGGCCCGGCTGCAGGTGGGCCGCAGCCGGGCGAAGAAGTCGAGCGTCTCATGGCCGTTCATCCGGCGGAAGAGCCGGGCCTCTCCCGGCAGGTAGGCCACCTCGCCCCGGAGGGCGAGCGGGTCGGCCACCGAGTCGAAGCCGGCCACGCGGGCCGAGCCGGCGGTGGGCCGGAGGTAGCCCATGATCAGCCGCACGAGCGTGGTCTTGCCGGCGCCGTTCGGGCCGAGCAGGCCGAAGACCTCGCCGCGGGCGACCTGGAGTGAGCAGCCGTCGAGCGCG
>JBIKXY010000045.1:0-16086 GCA_044355515.1 Pirellulales bacterium | reverse complement strand
CGAAACTGGCCTCTGGTCAGACGCTCCTGTTTGACCTGTGAGAACGGAACCCAAAGAGCCGGATGTGGGACCCACAAGTCCGGTTCTGTGAGAGGCCTGGGGGCGAAAGCCCCCGGGCCTACTCGACTCCGGGCGACAGGGACCGGCAACCCCGAGCCGCGCGCGCGTCAGGCCACCCTGCTATAGTGCCGCCCATGCTCGTGCTTCTCACCAATGACGACGGAATCTTCGCCCCGGGGCTGGCGGCCCTGGAGCGGGCGGTGCGGCGGTTCGCCGACGTCTGCGTGGTGGCGCCTTCCACCGAGCAGAGCGGGGTCGGCCACGCGATCACCTTCCTCACGCCGCTGACGGCGAAGGAGGTGTTTGCCGGCGACACGGCCCGCGGCTGGGCCGTGGACGGTAGCCCTGCCGATGCAGTCAAGCTCGGCATCTCGGCGTTTTGCCCGCGGCGGCCCGACCTCGTGATCAGCGGCGTCAACAGCGGCCTCAACGCCGGCATCAACGTGCTCTATTCCGGCACGGTCGCCGCCGCGGTCGAGGGGGCCTTTTTCGGAATCACGAGCGTCGCGGTGTCGCTCGAGTGGGACGACCACGCCGACTACGACCGGGCCGCCGCGATCGGCACGGGGGTGATCCGGCAGCTGCTCGAGCGGAAGCCGGCGGCAGGCAGCCTGTTCAACATCAACATCCCGACGCGGGCCCTCACAGCCACGACCGAGCTGCGGGTCGTGCCGATGAGCGTGGCCCGCTACGGCGAGGCCTTCGAGCGGCGGGTCGATCCGCGGGGCCGGTCCTACTGGTGGGCCACCAACGACCCCCCGCCCCCGCCCTCGCCTCTGGAGACGGACGTCACCGCCCTGGCGGCGGGCCACGTCACGCTCACCCCGCTCGACTACGACCTCACGCACCGAGCCAGCCTCGACACGCTCGCGGCCGGAAGCTGGCGGATCGACTGAGGCGGCTCGGTCCGCCGCAGCTCAGCGGTCGCGGAGGAACACCATCGCGGCCAGCACAGCCGCGGCGATGAGCCCCGCGATCAGTACGATCCAGAACCCGAGCGGCAGGCCCGCGAACTGCAGCGGCTTGTGGCGCCGGGGCCGCTGTTCAGACGTCTCGTCAGCGGTGCTGCCGGGCTTGGCCTGCTGCGCGGGCTTGGCTGTCGCGGGGCGTGTGCCGGGCTGCTTGGTGGAGCCGCGAGGACCAGATCCGCCGCCAGGCGGCGGCGTGAACACGAGGCTGCCAGCGTCGGGCAGGCCGCCCGGCGGCTGCCCGCCGGACGGGCCGAGCGACACCGCACTCGAGCCGCCGCTCCCCGGCCCGTGGCGAACGACCGGGCGCGGAAGCGCGGAGGAGCCATCGCTCCGCCTCGGGGGCCCACGACGCGGCGGTGCGGCGGGCGCGGCCGGTGTGCCGGCGGAAGACTTGAGCCAGGCCCCGAGGGCGTCGGCCACTTCCTGCGCGGTCTGCGGTCGGGCATCGGGGTGTTTTTCCAGCATCCGGAAGTAGAGTTCGGCGATCGGCGGGGGCACGTCGGGCCGCTCGTCGAGGATGTTGGGCGGAGCCTTCTTGAGGTGAGCCTGGATCCGCTCGGCCAGTTTTCCCTTGGCGAAGGGGGGACAGCCCACGAGCAGATAGTGGAGCGTGCAGCCAAGCGAGTAGATGTCGCTGCGGCGGTCAGCTTTGTGGCTGTCGGTGGCCTGCTCGGGGGCCAGGTAGTCGGCCGTGCCGAGCACCTTTTCGTCGTGCTCGCGGGTGAGTGAGGCCTCGTTGTCGTCGTCATCGGACAGGGCCAGGCCGAGGTCAAGGATCCGAATGACACCCTTGTGATCGAGGATCAAGTTGGCCGGCTTGATGTCGCGATGCACCAGCCCTTCCCCGTGGGCATAGTCCAGGCCGACGGCCGCCTGGCGGATGAAGTCAACGGCGTCGCGGATGCCCAGCGGTCCCTCCTGCTTCACCTTGGCGTGGAGGTCGATCCCGTCGATGAACTCCATCACGATGAAGTGAACCGCGCCGGCGGTGTCGAGATCGAAGGCCCGGGCGATGTTCTGGTGACCCAGCCGAAAGGCGGCCCGGGCTTCCCGCTCGAAACGGGCCAGAAACGAGCTCTGCTCAACCCGCTTGATCGGCAGCACCTTGATCGCCACCTGCTGCTTGAAGGTGGTGTTCTCGGCAAGGTAAACGCTACTCATGCCTCCCGCGCCGAGCAGCCGGAGGAGCCGGTACTTGCCCAGCATGAAGCCCCTGTGCTTCCCTTTGCGGAGCTGGTCGACCTGCCAGTGCGTCAGCAGGCCGGCGGCGACAAAGGCCTCGGGCAGTGCCTCGGGCAGGTCGGCCGCGTGGTCGGGCCAGCCGGCTGCCGTTTCCACCAGCCGAGTTTCCTCCACCAGGCCGCTCTTGCGGAGGACGGCGAGGAAGTCGGCGGTCGTGCGGACGGGTTCGGCCATGGGAGTTTCCGGGTACAACTCAAGCCTAGCACGGACGCGGAGCCCCCGGGATGGTGATTCTGCTCTACACCCGCCGGGGCTGTCACCTCTGCGAGCAGGCCGAAGACCTGCTGGCCACGCTTGGCGTACCGGCTTTGCTGGTCGACGTTGATCGCGACGCCGAGGCCCTGGCCCGCTATGGCCTGCGGGTGCCCGTGCTGGAGATCGACCGGGTGGCGGTGCTCGAGGGCCGGTTCGAGGAGCGGCCGCTCGCGGCTCTGCTCGCCGACCGGGGCAGCCTCACAGCCCGAGGTGCAGCCCCCGGCGGGCCAGCTGATCGGCCAGGGTCGCAGCCGACGTGAACAGCTCTGCGTCCCAGCCGGCCGCCCGGGCGGCGGCGATGTGTTCCGGGAGGTCGTCGCAGAAGAAGATCGCCTCCGCCGGCACGCCCGCTTGCTCGGTGGCCAACTCGAAGATGGCTGCCTCAGGTTTGACGGCCCGAACCTCATGGCTGAGAACGATTTGGGAGAAGCCGCCCGGCAGGATGCCCCAGCCTCGGGCCACGATGGTTCGCCAGTGAATCTCGCAGGTGTTCGAGAGGATGCCGATCGGCACGCCCGCCCGTTGCAGTTTGGCGACCACCGGCAGGATCTCGACGTTGAGTTCGAACATGTCAGCGGCGGCGGCCGCCAAAGCGCGAGGGTCGCTCTCGGTGCCGGTCAGGCGGCCGAACTCCCGATGAAAGGCCGGCCAGTCGAGCGTGCCCCGCTCGAGGTCGGCCTGCAGGCCCCCCATCACGGCCGCGCGGACGAGCCCCGAGTCGGCCCCGCAGACCGCGGCCATCTGCCGGAAGGCCCGGTCGCGATCGAAGGTCGCGATCACGTTGCCGAGGTCGAAGTAAACGAAGGCGGGAGGCATGGGGAAACGCGGGGCACGGGGGTGAAACGGCCCGCTTTCGCGGGCGTCCCGAGCATACTATCCTGCCTCCGGAATCGTCCGCGACGCCTTCGCAAGGAATCGTTACCTCATGACCAGTTTGAACCGCACCAGTGCGCGGATCACCCAGCCCCGCTCCCAGGGAGCCTCCCAGGCGATGCTTCTGGGCACCGGCCTCACGCCGGCCGACCTCGACAAGCCGCAGGTCGGGATCGCGAGCATGTGGTACGAGGGCAACACCTGCAACATGCACCTCGACCGGCTGGCCGCCAAGGTCCGCGAGGGGGTGGTGGCCGCGGGCCTGGTGGGGATGCGGTTCAACACCATCGGGGTCAGCGATGGGATCTCGATGGGCACCGAAGGGATGAGCTACTCCCTCCCCTCCCGCGACATCATCGCCGACTCGCTGGAGACGGTGATGCACGCCCAGTGGTACGACGGCCTGGTGGCGATCCCCGGTTGCGACAAGAACATGCCCGGCTGCCTGATCGCGATGGGGCGGCTCAACCGGCCCGCCCTGATGGTCTACGGCGGCACGATCAAGCCAGGCCACCTCGCCGACGGCAGCACCCTCGACATCGTCTCGGCCTTCCAGTGCTACGGTGAATACGTGGCCGGCCGGATCGACGATGCCCGCCGGGCCGACATCGTCCGGCATGCCTGCCCCGGGGCCGGCGCCTGCGGCGGCATGTACACGGCCAACACGATGGCCACGGCGATCGAGGCCCTGGGCATGGCCCTGCCCGACTCGGCCTCGATTCCCGCCGAGCACCCCGACAAGGAGGCCGAATGCCTCCGGGCCGGGGCGGCGATCCTGAACCTGCTCGAAAAGGACCTCAAACCCCGCGACATCATGACTCGCCGCGCGTTCGAGAACGCCATGGTCTCAATCATGGCCCTCGGCGGCTCGACCAACGCCGTGCTCCACCTGATCGCGATGGCCCGGGCGGTGGAAGTGGAGCTGACGCCGGCCGACTTCCAGAAGGTGGCCCGGCGGATTCCCTACCTCGCCGACCTGAAGCCCAGCGGGAAATTTGTCCAGGAAGACCTCCACTCGATCGGCGGCACGAGCGGCTTCATGAAATACATGCTCGACAAGGGGCTGATGGATGGCGACTGCCTGACGATCACCGGCAAAACGCTCGCCGAGAACCTCGCCACGAGCAAGGGGCTCAAGGCCGGCCAGAAGATCATCCGGCCGGTCGAGGAGCCGCTCAAAGCCACCGGCCACATCTCGATCCTCTCCGGCAACCTCGCCCCCGACACGGCCGTGGCCAAGATCACCGGCAAGGAGGGCTCGCGGTTCCGGGGTCCGGCCCGCGTGTTCGACAGCGAGGAACTGATGCTCGCGGCCCTCGAGCAGGGGGGCATCGCCCGGGGCGACGTCGTGATCATCCGCTACGAGGGTCCCAAGGGCGGCCCCGGCATGCCCGAGATGCTCACGCCCACCTCGGCCCTCGTGGGGGCGGGGCTCGGCAACGACGTCGCCCTGATCACCGACGGCCGGTTTTCGGGGGGCTCGCACGGCTTCATCGTGGGCCACGTGGTGCCCGAGGCCCAGGAGGGGGGGCCGATCGCGCTGGTGCGGGACGGCGACATGGTGGTGATCGACGCCGACGCGGCGACGATCGACGCCGAGGTGGACGAGGCCGAGTTCGCCCGCCGGCGGGCCGAGTGGAAGCAGCCGGCTCCCAAGGCGACCCGCGGGATGCTCGCCAAGTACATCCGCTGCGTGGCTCCGGCCTCGCGAGGCTGCGTCACCGACGAGTGACGGCGGCCGGTGCGGCCGGCGGTGGTCGGTGCCCCCGAGTTTCCCGGGGAAAACCGGGCTTGAAGCCGCGGGAAGCCTTCGCGACCATCCTGCCACCCCGGTCCCGGCAGGCCTGTCGATGGCGCGATTAACCCTTCTCATGACGGTCTTGGCGACCCTCGCCGCCCAGGCCGCCCGCGGGCAGGCGCCGCTGCCGCCCCCCGCCACGATGCAGGCTGATCCGTTCATGCCCCTGCCCGAGGGCACGGTGGTGGGGCCCGGCGGCCCGGTGCTGCCGGGGCCGCCGCCCGGCCCGCAAAACGCGGTCGTGATCCCGCCGCTCGATGCGGAGCTGGTCTGGACGAAGATGGTGGACGTGATCGACGACTACTTCAAGGTGCAGTCGGAGCAACGGGTCGTGTTCGCGGCCGGCGTGCCCACGGAGGGCCGGATCGACACCTTTCCGCAGACCGGGGCCACCGTCCTCGAGCCCTGGCGGGGCGACTCGGTCGGCTGGACCGAGCGGTGGGAGTCGACGCTCCAGTCGATCCGCCGGATCGGCGCGATGCGGCTGATCCCCGACCCAGGCGGCTGGCGGGTGGAGGTGGTGGTCAACAAGGAGCTCGAATACCTCGCCCGCCCGATGCGGGCCACGGCCGGCGGTGCCTCGTTTCGCAACGACGACTCGCTCTATCGCTACGGCACCCCGCTGCCGACGCTCGGCCAGCAGGTGGGCGACCAGCCGCGGCCGGTCGCCGCCCCGACGCCGTCCGCAGGCTGGATCCCGCTGGGCCGCGACCCGCTGCTCGAACAGCGGATGCTCGGCAAGCTGCTCGCGAAGCTGGGCGTGCAGCCGCTGCCCCAGGCCGCCCCTTATTACGAGCCCCCGACGGGAGCCGCCGGCACCGTCGCGGCGCCGGCCTCCCCTGCCCTGCCGTCCGGCCCGGTCTATGGCCAGCCGATCCCGGCCGAGCAGCTGCCGCCGGGCGCGGTGATTGCCCCCGGGTCGCCGGTGCCGATCGAATCACTCCCCCCGCCGCGCTAGGCAACGCGGGCCGGCTGCGAAGCCATAAAATCAGGCCTAGCCCAGGCGGCTCACCAGCTGCTCGAACTGGCGGGCGTGGCGGGCGTGGGAGGTGTGCATGTGCTCCCCCTGCGAGAGGAACCGGAGCCGGTCGTCCCGGTCGAGGCCGCGGGACCGGAGTACCCGCTCGAACGGCTGGCGGGCCTGGGCATAGACCACGAGCAGCTTGTGCTCGTCGAACTGTACCTCCAACGACTGCTCGGGATGGAGCACGGCGATGCCGGTGCAGCCGTCGTGGAGCAAGAGCTCCTCGAAGTCCCAGAGCAGGCTCTCGAGCATCAGCCGCTCCATCCCCTCGCGGGAGAACTCGCGGACGCCCACCGCGTCTTCGTGGGACGACTCGAGGATCACGTCGACCGTGTCGCCGAGCGGCTCGAGCAACTCGAGGAAGGTCTCGAACAGGCTCTCGGCGGAGACGGCGGCCACCAGGGCCGGCATCCGGCTGCCCGACTGGGGGTCGACGTAGGCGTCGTGGCGGTAGCCCGCCCGGGGCACGATGTCGAGCTGCCAGCCGGGACGGACGGCCTCGGTGAGCGTGAAACGGCCGTAGGTGGTGCGGGCCATGTGGGCGTCGAGGGCGGCCTGGTCGGGCCGGGCCGGGCCCTCGGCCGCGGCGGAGACGGCCTTGAGGGCGGGCAGGGCAGGCCGCGAAGCGGCGGATTCGTCGAGGAATCGCATCGGTCTGACTCGGGCGGATGAGAGGGGCTGGGAACGGCTTCGGGTGGCCCGTCGGGCCGCCCCGCGTCGTCTCCTCTAACGATAGGACACGCTTTCGCGCCGTGCGGCGGCGGCCGGAGCCCCTGGAAATGCCGGTCTGGCGGCTTCCGGACGGCAGAATCGTTGTCGCTCCGGGCCGGGGGCCCCATAATCCGCGACTTTCCCCACGGCACGCTCTCGGAGGTTCAACGGCTCATGGAAGGGAAAATCGTCGCGACCGGCATCACCTTCGACGACGTGCTTTTGCTGCCCCGCCGCTCGGCGGTGGTGCCGGCCGAGACCGACGTGGCCACCCGCCTGACCCGCGGGATCGAACTCAACATCCCGATCATCAGCTCCCCGATGGACACCGTCACGGAGAGCGAGATGGCCATCGCCCTCTCCCAGGAGGGCGGCCTGGGGGTGATCCACAAGAACCTCTCGATCGAGCGGCAGGCGGAGGAGGTGGACAAGGTCAAGCGGAGCGCGAACGGGATCATCATGGACCCCGTCACGCTGCCCCCCGACGCCACGGTGGCCCGGGCTCGCGACGTCATGGATCAGCACAACATCTCGGGCGTGCCGATCACGGCCGGGGGCCGGAAGCTCGTCGGGATCATCACCCGCCGCGACCTGCGGTTTCTGGAGAGCGGCGAGACGCCGATCTCCGACATCATGACGAAGTCGGGCCTCGTGACGGCCACCGGCACCGTCTCGCTCGACGAGGCCGAGAAGATCCTGATGGCCAACAAGGTCGAGAAACTCCTGCTCGTGGATCCGGCCGGCGTGCTCACCGGCCTGATCACGATCAAGGACATCGACATGATGAAACGCTTCCCGATGGCCTGCAAGGACCGGCAGGGCCGGCTGCGGGTGGGGGCGGCGGTCGGTGTGTTCGACGAGGAACGGGCCGCGGCCTTGATCGCCAAGGGGGTCGACATCCTCGTGGTGGACAGCGCTCACGGCCACTCGGAGAACGTGATCGACACCGTCGCGGCAATCAAGAAGCGCTGGGCAATCGAGGTGATCGCGGGAAACGTGGCAACCCGGGAAGGCTGTCGGGATTTGATCAAGGCTGGCGCGGATGGGATCAAAGTCGGGATCGGTCCCGGGTCGATCTGTACCACACGGGTCATCTCCGGCGTCGGTGTTCCTCAGATCTCGGCGGTCTGGGAAGCGGCGCAGGAGGCGGCCGGTGCCGGCGTTCCCGTGATCGCCGACGGAGGCATTCGCTACTCGGGAGACATCACCAAGGCGATCGCCGCCGGGGCCCATGCCGTGATGATCGGCGGCCTCCTGGCGGGCACGGCGGAGAGCCCGGGGCAGACCGTCCTCTACCAGGGGCGGACGTTCAAGGCCTACCGCGGGATGGGGTCGCTGGGGGCGATGGTCAAGGGATCGAGCGAGCGCTACCGTCAGAAGGCCATGGGGAGGACCGGCGACAAGCTCGTGCCGGAGGGAGTCGAGGGTCGGGTGCCCTTCAAGGGGCCCTTGAGCGCGTTCGTCTACCAGCTCGTCGGCGGTCTGCGGGCCGGGATGGGCTACTGCGGCACGCGGACCATCGAGGAACTCCGACGCGACGCCCGGTTCATCCAGGTCACCGCCGCCAGCGTCCGCGAGAGCCACCCCCATGACATCGCCATCACCCACGAATCGCCCAACTACTCGGCGGAGCGCGCCAGCGAGTGAGCCCCGCCCCGGCCGCCCGGTCCTCGCGGTCGCCCTTTGGGTGTTGCCGGTGGTCAGCGTGGCGGGGGGCTGGCAGGAGTTTGTCCGCTCGCCGGCCGAAGCCCTGGCCCTACCCAAGCGGCCGCCGGTGTTCGTGGCGGCCGGCGCAGCTGCGGATGACGAGGCCGGCTGCGTCGTATGTGCCGCCGAGGCCGACGGGAAGTCGGACTCGCCATGCGGGGACGAGGCGGCCAACTGCACGAAGGAGTTGGCCAAGCTTCGGGGCGACCGAATCGCCGTGATCGACCTCGACATCCGGGTGGGCGGGCGGCCCGGCAACGACTACCCGTGCGAGTGCCGGCTGGAGGGCGAGACCTACGAGCCGCGACGGTTCGCCACCACCACCTTCACTTGGAAGGCCGCCGGCAACTGCCACAAGCCGCTCTACTTCGAGGATTGGCAGCTGGAGCGTTATGGCCATTCGCACGGGGCCCTGGCCGATCCCTTCTTCTCGGCCGCCCACTTCTTCGTCACCCTGCCCGTACTGCCCTACAAGATGGGCGTGGAACTGCCCTGGGAGTGCATGTATCCGCTGGGCACCTACCGGCCGGGCAGCTGCGCCCCCTGGATGGTGCCGGCCGTGCCGATCAGCCTCCGCGGCTTTGCGGTCGAGGCGGCGACGATCACCGGGATCGTGTTCCTGGTGCCGTAGCGAGAAGCAAGGCCGGCAGGAGCCAGGTCATGACCGGCCGGCGGCTCGCCTGTCAGGCGCCGCCGCCGGTCCGCTCATAGATGTGGAACATGCCATAGATGGCCGAGCGGTCGTTGCGGTGGAGCTCGCGGGCCCGCTCTTGGTCGTAGCGAAACTTCGCTCGCGTCCCGGACGAGAGCGCCTGCTCGACCGGCGACCGCTCACCGGCCGTGCGGAAGATCACCCGGCTGCCCGGCGGACCCACGCGGGCGATTTCCGTCCAGAGCTCCTCGATCACCGGCGGGGGCATCCAATCCTGGCTGTCGAGCAGCACGAAAGCGTTGAGGCTGCTCGGCCGCTCCAGCCGCAGTTGATCGGTGAGCGACGCCACATGGGTTTCGACGCGATCCACCAGCGACTTGATTTTCTCGTAGTTTTCCCGCTTGAGGTAGTCTGGCACTGCCCGGCGGCCGTCGTGGTCGTAGCGGCGGCCGAAAGCCTGCCAGGTGAAGTAGTTGTCCTCGAGCGGGAAGCCGCAGGCGAGCCGGCGGATCCGCTCCTTGTACATCTCGAACAACTTGCCGCCATCCCCCTCCTGCTCCTCGAGCATCGCCGCATGCTGGCTCGGGGGAATGCCGAGGCTGTAGACGGCCACCGGCTGGCGGCCCATCCAGCGGACGAGCCGGTTGTCGAACAGCGGCGCGTAGTCCTCGTCGAAGATCCGCTCCTGCTCCGCGAGCGTCTTGGCCGCCAGCAACCGGGCCGGATCCCGCTTCATCCGCCGGGCGACCCCGTGCACGAGGCGGAAGAACTGCCCCAGCTTGGCATGCTCGTAGAGACCGCGCTTGAAGTAGTTGAGCCGCCGCGGCCCGAGTTTCCGCCCCGGCCAGTCGCTCGACTCCCAGAAGGAACGGGTCAGCGGGTCGAGCTGCTCCTGGATGTAGCGGCGGTAGTTGGCGATGTTGTCCTGGTGCCGGCCATGCCCGAAGAAGTTGTAGAAGGCGTCGTAGTCGGGCAGGTGGCGGATCGCGGCCAGCTTCAGCCGCGTGAGCGCCATGTGGTTGGCGTTGAGGTCGACCGCCACGATCCGCTTGGGCTCGTGGATCAGGTAGTTGAGGACGTTGCAGCCGCCGCTCGAGATCGTCAGCAGGCTGGTGTCGGGGCCGATGGCGAGCGCCTCGGCGTCGACCCGGGGATCCTCCCAGATCTGGTTGTAGACGAAGCCGCGAAACCAGAGCGTGAACATCCGCTCAAGCAGGCCCCGGCGGCTGGCGAGCCGGTGATGATGCACGGCCTTGCGGAGACGGTGGGTGTTGCTGCGGGCTGGCGCGAGGCTGCTCATGAATCGAACCGATCCCGGGAGGCCGTGGGAGGAACCACCGGAAATGTAGCCGATTGGGAGCCCGTCCGTCGACGGCGCCTTGGCTAGAAGGTGGCAGCGGGGCGGGCCGCGCCACCGCCCGAGGGGGGCGGTGCGGCCCGGTCGATCGTGCGGGCCGCCTCCGTCATCAGGGAGTCAAACTGACGGCCGAGTTCGACGACGGCCCGTTCGGCCGTCTCGAGCCGCTCCGCCGCCCCGCTGGCCTCCGCCTCGAAGGCCTCCCTGAGCCGCGTGGCGGCGGCGACATCCCGTTCCCAGACGACCAGGTCGGCCGCCAGTTCTTCGGTCTGACCGCGGAGGACGGCCCGTTCCGCAGCCGCGTTGCTCTGGCTCGCGGCCAGCCGCTCGTTGGCCGTGTCGAGGGCCGCGATGTCCTGCTGCAGCCGTCGCATCAGCGTCGCGATGCCGTCGGTCATCAGGTCGGCGGCCTCCTCCCCGCAGTGCACCACCGCTCCGTGCACCAGCGTCTCGGCGTCGATCAGCCGCCGGCGATAGAACACCTTCAGGATCGTGCCCTTGCCCTCGTCCACGAGGTCGAAGGCCTTGCCCAGTTCGACTTCCGCGGTCAGGCCTGCGGCCACGCCATCCCGCTCCAGTCTCAGAAAGGCGTCGAGATCCACCTGGTCCTTGAACTCGAACTCGGCCCACGCCTCGCCGGTGAGCCGCTCGCCGCTTTCAACCGCCGCCCGCACCGCCTGCCAGTCGGCCTTGTCGACGACTTCCCGATCGCGTGCGCCGGCCGCCGACAGGGCGTGCCGCGCGACGTCGGCCCGGCAAGGCTCGGGGACAAGCTCGGCCAGTTGCTCCTCCGGCTTCTTCGCGGGCTGGGGTGCAATCTGCTGATCGATGTCGTCCGATTCAGCCGCCCGCGACGTCTGGGAAAACGCAAGCCACCGGTCGATCGGCAGCGCGTCGTAGACGGTGACGGAGTCGTAGGCACGGCCCCAGGCCTGGCGGTCGTAGCTGTCTCGCGCCGCGGTTTGGGTCACGGTCAGCTTGAGCCGCCCGGTTGACTCCTCGCTGGCAACGGCGACGACCCGGAAGGCGCCGAGGTAGAGCCCCCCCTCTTTGACGGGCGCGTCATCGAAGACGTACACGATGGCGCCTTGGTCGAGCGGGACACCAGCGGCCTTGGCTGGGGCCGGCTCGGCGCCGCCGGCCGGCTCCGCAGCGGCCTCGGCGACGCCTACTTTCGCGGGTGGCGACATTTCAATCGTGCCGGTCTCGCCGTCGTTGGCAGGGGGCCGGAACGAAGCCCGGTCCCAATGGCGGCCCCGCCAGTTGCTGGTTCGCTCGAGGGCTCGCTCCCACCGCTCCCGCTCCTGCCGCAGCTCCGCGAGGGACATGGTCCCCTCGATCTTCTCGAGCCGGCCGAGGTTGTTCGGGTCGCTCGCCGGCCGTTTGGCGTCGCGGACCGCATCGAGTCGCATCAGCGTAGTGCGGGTCGCCTCGACCCACCGCCACTCGAAATGGAGCAGCCGCGCGGCCAGGTAGAGGTAGCCAGCGAGAGTGAGCGCCACCAGAAACGAGGCAGCGACCGAGACCCAGCTCCAGCGCTTGTGGCCGAGGCCGAACGCCATTAGCGCGGTGAGCAACAGCAGGCTGACCAGCGCCAGCAACAGGATGGCGACGGTGGACATGCTCGGCACCAGCGGGGCAGTTCGAGAGGCGGTGCGACCCGCACGATCGCCCCAATCGGAGTATATCTCCGAGCGAGCCCGGCCCCCCGGTGTGCTTTCGTATCGCCGGCCCCCCGGTCTTGAGTCTCGCCGTCCGGCGCGTCCCAGCCGGGCGACGCGTCGCCGCCTGCGTCGCCGGACGGCAACGTTTGCAGGCCCCGGGCCGGCCGCTGGTTCGGCCGGCCGCACCGGGCAAGGCCTGCATTTTTCAGGGATTTTCCACTCCGGTCACGGTTCGACGAGCGGTTTGGCATCGGACGTGCTTCGGTTCCGACTCGCTCCCTGCCGCTTCGGCTGTCGAGTCCGCCCGCCCCGCCGTCACCAGGAACGTCCCGCATGCCTGCTGCGACCCGTCCCGCTGGTCCCGTCAACCGCCGAGCGTCGGCGGTGATCAACGATCCGATCCGCCTCTACCTGCTCCAGATGGGCGGGATCCCGCTGCTGACCCGCGAGACCGAGGTCTCGAGCGCCAAGCAGATCGAGCACTGGCGGCGGAAGTATCGCCGCACGCTCCTGGCCAACGACTACGTGCTGGCCGGGGCCGTGCAGCTCCTGCAGCGGGTTCAGGCAGGCAAGCTCCGGCTCGATCGCACGATCGAGGTTTCGGTGACCAACACCCGGGAAAAAAAGCGGCTGCTCAAGCGGCTCGGCCCGAATCTGGCCACGCTCCAGCGGATCGAGACGGAGAAGCGACGGCTGTTTCGAGTCGCCATGTCCCGCTCGGTGCCGGCCGCGCGGCGGCAGGATGCCTGGCGGCGGCTCGTGCGGCAGCGGAACAAGGCCGTGCGGCTCGTCGAGGAGATGAATCTCCGGATCCAGCGGCTCTATCCCCTGCACCGCCAGCTTCAGGAGCAGTGGGAACGTCACCAGGCCATCGCGCGGCAGATCGCGGCCGGCGGCTGCGGCGCCGCCATGGCCGAGGACCTCGCCCGCGAGCAGCGGCGGATCCTGCTGGCCACGCGGGAAAGCCGCTGCACGCTCGGCCGGCGGCTCGACCTGCTCGCCGACCTCAAGCAACGGTACGATGCGGCCAAGCGGGAGCTCGCGGCCGGCAACCTCCGGCTGGTGATCTCGATCGCCAAGCGGTACAGGAACCGTGGCCTTTCCTTCCTCGACCTGATCCAGGAGGGGAACTCGGGCCTGATGCGGGCGGTCGACAAGTTCGAACACGCGCGAGGCTTCAAGTTCTCGACCTACGCCACCTGGTGGATCCGCCAGGCGATCACGCGGGCGATCGCCGACCAGAGCCGCACCATCCGCGTGCCCGTGCACATGGCTGATACCATCAACCGGCTCCGGAACCTGACCCGGGGGTTCCTCCAGGCGAACGGCCGCGAGCCCACGCTCGAGGAGCAGGCCGCCCTGGCGGGATTGTCGGTCGAGGAGGCCGAATGCGTGGTGCGGATGGCTCGCCGGCCGGTGTCGCTCGACCAGCCGCTCGGCGACGGCGATGAGGGCACCGTGGGCGAGTTCGTGAGCGACAGCCGGGAGGTCGACCCGCTCCGCGACGTCAATCGCCTGGCCCTCAAGTCGTCGATCAGCCGGGCCCTCGAGGGGCTCAGTTACCGCGAGCGGGAGATCATCCGGCTCCGATTCGGTCTGGCCGACGGCTACGCCTACACGCTCGAGGAGGTGGGCTCCATCTTCGATGTCACCCGCGAGCGGGTCCGCCAAATCGAGGCCAAGGCGGTGGAAAAACTACGGCAGCCCGGCGTCGATGGAGGCCTGGCCAACTTCGTGTCGGAGTCGCTCGTCGAGAGGTGGCGCCGCCCCGCCGCGGCCGAGGAAGCGGAACTCGAGCCCGCGGGCGCCTGAGCGGGGCGGGTCTCCGCTGAGCGTGGCGGGTGGCCGCCTGCCGCGCGGCCTAGGCCGACTTCGCCTCGTCGAGGGCCTGCTGGAGGCGGGCCTTCGGCTGGACCCCCATCATCTGCTGCACGAGCCGGCCGCCGCTGAAGATCATGATCGTGGGGATGCTCGCCACGTTGTAGGTCATCGCCAGCCGGTTGTTGTCGTCGACGTTCACCTTGCCCACTTTGAAGCTGCCGGCGTTCTCGGCCGAGAGTTCCTCGATCACCGGGCCGATCATCCGGCAGGGGCCGCACCAGGGAGCCCAGAAATCGACGAGCACCGGCACGGGCGACTCGAGGACCTCGGACTGAAAGTTGCTGTCGGTGAACTCGAGGGCTTTTCCCATCGTCGTGTCAGGCTCCTGTCGGTTCCGGTGCGGCCACAGCCGCGGTACGCTCAGTTCCCGGGAAGACGCCGCGGTGGCCCTTCCGTACCGGGGCCCTGCAGTATAGCGGGCTCGGGCGAGGGCTGGCGACGGCGGTCTTCGCCGCCGCAGGAGCGAGGGCGTCGAGCGTGCCGCACGTGATCAACCTCTCGACGGCCTGGGAGCCGCCGGCTGAGGCCGCCGGCCGGGAAGCCTGGACGCGGCGGTTCGGGATGCCGGCCGGGATCGAGCCCGGGGACAAGGTCTGGCTGGTGATCGAGGCGGCGACCGGGTGCGACCTCGCGCTCGGCGGCGAGCCGTTACCGGCCGCGGCGGCCGGGCGGCTCTGGCGGCAGGACGTCACCGGCCGGCTCGGGCCGCGGAACGAACTGCTGTTGATCCCCTCGGCGGCGGTCGCTCCGGACCCTGTCGGGCGGCTCGCGCATGGCCGTCAGCCCTTGCCCGGGGCGATCGGCAGCGTCCGGCTCGAGATCGAGCCCCAACGTTGAAGTCGCTATCAAACGTCGAGCCCCGCCGGCGTCGAAATCAACGCCTGGACACCGCCTCACGCTTGACGTTGGATCCTGACGACAGGTACGACACCCACGGCGAAGCCGGCGAATGTCGGTGGCGTCGCATCCCGAGGAGCGCAACGATCATGTCGGTCATTCGAGTGGGCAGCACGGGCACATACGCGGACGGCTGGGAGCAGATTTTCGGTGGCGCGGGAAGCGGTCATCGGGGCAAGCCGGCGACAAAAAAGGCGAAGCCGAAGCCCAACGTCAAGAAGCCAACCGCCAACAAGGCCGCCGCGCCGAAGACGGCCAAGAAGAAGGCCAAGTCCCGCAAGTCGTCGTAGACGGCATCAGCCTGCGCACAAGGTCCGGCGAGATCGCATGCGCAGTCCGGAGCCCGCGCGCGGAGCCCGCGGTCACTGCCCGAGTTCGGCGGCCCGGGCGGCGGCGGCCACGACCGCGGCTGCGAGCGCCTCCGGCACGCCCCGCTCGCTCAAGACGGCCAGGCCGGCGAGCGTGGTGCCGCCCGGGCTCGAGACGCGGTCGCGGATCACCGCGGGCTCCTCGCCCGTCTGCGCGAGCAGGCTACCTGTGCCCTCGAGCGTCTGCACGGCCAGGGCCAGCGCCAGCGGCCGCGGCAGCCCGGCCCGCTCGCCGCCGGCGGTGAGCGCCTCGGCGACCAGCGCCAGAAATCCGGGGCCCGATCCCGACAGCCCCGTGACGGCGTTCAGGAGCGCCTCGTCCGCCTCGTGCACGTGGCCGACGGCGGCGAGCAGTTGGTTCACGCGGCTCGCCACCGCGGCCGGCACCTCGGGCGTGCGACAAACGACCGACACGCCCCGGCCCACGAGGCAGGGCGTGTTGGGCATCACCCGGATCACGCGGGGCGTGCCTGCGAGCGACGCGAGCGTGGTCGTGGAGACGCCGGCCAGGATCGAGACCAGCGTTCTGCCCGGCATGACGGCGGCGATCCCGCCGCAGGCGTCGGTCGCCTGCTGCGGCTTGACGGCCAGCCAGACGAGCTCCGCCGTGGCCGCGGCCTCCGCGG
>JBIKXY010000205.1:0-5287 GCA_044355515.1 Pirellulales bacterium | reverse complement strand
GGGCTTGAACCCCGGACGTGACGAGAGCGGCGACGAGGGCGACGAGGGCGATGCGGGCCATTTGCCTGTTCACGGAAGCACTCCTTGCTGGGCGGAAACGGAGGGGCGGACGGTGGTGCGGGGGAACCCGCCCGGCGACCACGAGTGGCCGCCCCTGGATCCCGACGCGGGCGGGATGATGGCGGCGAGTTCCCGGCGACTCAAGCCCATTTTTCCGGCGGAAAAAGCCGGGGCTGCGACCTACCGCGGCGGGCCGAGCGTGACCTCGAGGCTCACTTCCCGGCCGTCCCGCAGCACCACGACCGGCACGGTGTCGCCCCCCTTGTGCTTCCTGAGGGCGCTGTCGAAATCCTCGAGGTTCGTGATCGCGCTCGCGCCCACCTTCACGATCAGGTCGCCGCCGGCCAGGCCGCCGCGGGCGGCGGGCGAGTCTTTGGCGACGCCCGAGATCGCGTAGCCGCCCCCCGGCTTGCCGAAGTCGGGAATGCTGCCGAAGTAGGGCCGGTCGCCCCCCCGGGCGAACTGCGGCGAGGCCACCTCGATGTAGCCAGGCCGCTCCGGGGCCGTGGCCAGCTCCCGCACCAGTTCGGTCACCAGGTCGGCGAGCCGCACGAGCCCCTCGTAGTTGATCTTCTCGGCCGTGTCAGTCGGGCGGTGGTAATCGGCATGGGCCCCGGTAAACAGGTGGAGCACGGGGATCTTCTTGGCGTAGAAGCTGGCATGGTCGCTGGGTCCGAACCCCCCGGCCTCCTTGGCCGCGGTCAGGCCGTGGGCCGCGGCCAGGCGGTCAACCAGCGGCTCCAGGCCGGTGCCGGTGCCGGTGCCCTGCACGATCAGCTTGTCGCCGGTGAGCCGGCCCAGCATGTCGAGGTTGACCATCGCCACGGTGTCGGCGAGCGGCACGGCGGGATTGGCCGTGTAGTGCCCGCTGCCGAGCAGGCCCCGCTCCTCGCCGGAGAAGGCCGTAAACAACACGCTCCGCGGCAGCTTCGGCCCGGCCGCCAGCCGGCGGGCCACCTCGACCAGGAGGGCGGTGCCGCTGGCGTTGTCGTCGGCGCCGTGATGGATCGCCCGCTCGCCGGGCGCCGTGGAACCGGAGCCGCCATAGCCCAGGTGGTCGTAGTGCGCCCCGAGCACGACCGTCTCGCGGGGGTCGATCGCCGGGGCATCGCCCGCGGCGGCGCGGCCCGTGCCCGGGAGCAGACCCAGGATGTTGCGGCCCTCGGTCTGCACCCGCTCGATCGCCGTCCGGCCCCGGAGCCGCCAGCCCGGCAGCGCGGCGGTCGCCGGCTCGAGCTTGTCGTCGATGGCCTGCTGGATCTCGGTGAGCGAGCGGCCGAGCGCCCGCTTCACGGCGTCGTCGAGGGCCGACCGGCGGACCTGCAGGATCGGCATCGTGCGGAGGTCGGAGCCCTCGCCCGCCCGATTGAAGGCCATCAGGGCATCGCCGTCGGCATCGGCGTCGTTGCAGAACACGAGCCCCGCCGCCTCGTGCTCGGAGGCGTTGGCCGCCTTGCGGGAGAGCGCCGCGTGCTCCGAGGTCTGGTTGCCCTGAAAGGCCCCGTGCGGATCGTCCTTCTGCGGTTCCTGCCGGAGCACGATCACGGCCGATCCTTTCGCGCCGCCGGCCGCCGCGAGCGGCGCGTAATCGTCGTAGTTTTCGGCTGGAGCCGTGATCCCGTAGCCCGCGAACACGAGCGGCAGGTCGAACTCCCCCGAGCCGCCGATCGCCAGCGGCGTGAAATCCTGGCCCAGTTCGAGCCGCACCACCCGCCGGCCGCCGGCCGCGTCGGGGGGCCCGACGAGCTCGGCGGTGTTGGCCGCGGCCGGGCCGAGCGTCGCCTCGAGCGTCATCGCAAAGGGCTGGAGCCGCGACGCCCGCTCGGCCGGCGCGAGCAGGCCGATCTCGGCAAACTGGTCGGCCAGCCACGCGGCTGCGGCCTCGATGCCCTTGGTGCCCGGCCCCCTGCCCTCCCGCTCGGGTGCCGCCAGCCAGGCCACGTCTCGCTCGAGTGCGGCCAGAGCCGCAGCCGGCTCCGCAGCCGCGACGACCGGCGACCGAGCACCGGCCTCCGGGCCGGACGCGACGCCGGCCGGGCTTGTCAGGCCGATCAGGATCCAGGCGGCCCCGGCCGCTTCCCGCCAGCGCGGACCAGTCATGCTTGCTCGAGCTCCTGTAGTCGTGCGAATCTCCCTACCTCCAGATTCTACGCCCTTCGCCCCGGGGGCGAAGGCATCGCTTCCCGCGCGACCCGGCTCATGCGACAATCGGGGTCAGGATCACCCCGGTGCCGCCGGGGCTCGCCGTCGGCCTCCCACCGGAACCCGCCCCTTGCCAGCGCTGTTCGTCATCCAGGGCTTCAACCGCGGCACCCGCTTCGACTTCAACGGCGAAGCCGGCGCGGTGAGCATCGGCCGCGAGGCGGGCAACCTCGTCAAGCTCGACGACCATGAGGTGTCACGGCGGCACGCCGAGATTCGCCGGGTGGGTGAGGGGTTCATCCTGGGAGACCTGAAGAGTTCCAACGGCACGTTCGTGAACGACGTCAAGGTCGAGCGGGTGGAACTCTCGAGCGGCGACCGGATCCGAATCGGCCGCTCGGTCCTGTTCTTTTCCGGTGACGGCCGCGAGCCACCCAACCAGACGGTGGTGGACATCGTCCCGGCGGCCGTCGGGGCGGACCACTCGCGGATCGTCCGCAGCATGCGGGAGGAGGACTCGATCGCCCTGGCGGCCCCGGCGGAGGAGGGGCAGAACCGGTGGCTGTCCCGGGCCCGCAGCAACCTGCAGGTGATGTATCGCACGGCCCTGGCCGTGAGTCACACCCTCGACATCGACGAGCTGCTGGGGCGAATCCTGCAGCTGGTCTTCGAATGGGTCGAGGCCGACCGCGGCTGCATCATGCTGCTCGACCCCGACTCGCGGCAGTTGACCCCGAAGGCCCGCCGGGATCGCCGGGCCGGCGAGCCCGGCCCGATGGCGATCAGCCGCACGATCCTCGACTACGTGCTGGAGCGGGCCGAGGGGGTGCTCACGAGCGACGCCCAGGATGACGATCGCTTCGCCGGCGGCAACAGCGTGGTGCGAGGGGGCGTCCGCGAGGCGATCTGCGTGCCGCTGAGGGGCCGCTACGGCACGGTGGGAGTGATCTACGTCGATACGATGGTGCCGCTCGTCGAGTCGCTCGACCGGAGCCGGTTCAGCGACGACCACCTCAAGCTGATGATCGCGATCGGCCACCAGGCGGCCCTGGCCGTCGAGGACACCACCTATTATTCGGCGATGGTGCAGTCGGAGCGGCTGGCGGCGGTCGGCCAGACGATCGCCACCCTCTCCCACCACATCAAGAACATCCTCCAGGGCATCCGCGGTGGCAGCTACATCGTGGAGATGGGGCTGGAAAACGAGGATCTGGGCGTGGTCGAGAAGGGCTGGGAGATCGTCCGCCGCAACCAGGACAAGATCTCTTCGCTGGTGATGGACATGCTCTCCTTCAGCAAGGAGCGGGAGCCCGACCCGGTGGCCAGCGACCTCGTGGCCCTCGTCGATGACGTGGTGGAGACGGTGCGGCAGCGGGCCGAGGAGTCGGGGGCGGCAATCCAGTGGGATCGGCCGAGCGACCTGCCCCGGCTGCTGTTCGACCCGGTCGGGATCTCACGGGCCGTGCTCAATGTGGTCACCAACGCGCTCGACGCCGTCGAGGGACGGCCCGCCGCGGCCGTGATGATCACGGTGCAGGCCGACTCCGAGGCGGGCCTGGCCCGGATCACGGTCGCTGACAACGGCGCCGGCATGCCGCCGGAGACGCTCGCCGAGATCTTCACGCTGTTCGTCTCCACGAAGGGCGCGCGGGGCACCGGCCTCGGCCTGACGGTGAGCCGCAAGATCCTCCGCGAGCATGGCGGCGACATCCGGGCCACGAGCCGCGAGGGGGAAGGCAGCACGTTCGTGCTCGAGTTACCGCTTCGGTTGCCAGAGTCCGGCGGCGAGGGGGGAGACTCGGCGGCCACGCTTGGCGCCCCGCAGAGCGATCCGGCGAGCACGCCATGACCGCCATGATCGCCATGCCGGTCGGGACCGGCGTCGGGAGCCGGCCGATCTCGGCGGTGATCATCACCCGCGACGCGGAGGCCCGGCTGGCCGAGGTGCTGGCGGCGCTGGATTTCTGCGCCGAGCGCCTGGTGCTGGACTCGGGCTCGACCGACGAGACGCTCGCGGTCGCACGGGCCGCGGCCGCCCGTGTGGAACACCAGCCCTTTCTGGGCTACGGGCCCCAGAAGTGCCGGGCCGTGGCGCTCGCGACCCACGACTGGATTCTCGCGCTCGACGCCGACGAGGTGCTGGACGACGAGGCCCGGGCCGCGATCCGCGGACTCGACCTGGCCGATCCCCACGCCTGCTGGGCCGTGCGGCGGCGGACCTTCATCGGCGACCGCGAAGTGCGGCACGGCGCCTGGCGAAACGATCGGGTGCTGCGGCTGTTCAACCGCACCACGGCGGGCTTCAAACCGCTGCCGGTGCACGAGGAAGTGGAGGCGGGACGTCGCCCCGAACTGCTGCCGGGGTCGCTCCTGCACTACAGCTACGCGGGGTGCGGCGACGTCCTGGCCCGGGCGGTGCGGTATGCCCCGCTCAAGGCCGCGATCATGCGGCGAAAGGGGCAGCGGCCGCAGGCCTGGAGCCTCCCCTTCCGGGGCCTCGCGGCCTTCGCCGGCAGTTATTGCTGGCGGGGCGGCTGGCGGGACGGCGCGGCCGGCTTCGTGGTCGCGCTCGCGCGGATGATCGACTCCACGCTGCCCAGGGCGATGCTGCTTTTCGACGAGCCGAGCCGCGAAGGGCCGTGACCCGCACGGCTGTCAGCCCGCCCGCAGTGCCGCGAGCGTCCGCTCCATGTCGGCGGGCAGCGGCGCTTCGAAGGCGAGCCGTTCGCCCGTGATCGGATGGTCGAGTTCGAGCCGCGCGGCGTGCAGCGCCTGCCGTTCGAGCAGGGGCGGCCCCGGGGGCAGGCCGAGCCAGGCCGGTTCGATCACCGTCCGGCCGCTGTACAGGCCGTCGCAGAGCACCGGCGCGCCCACGGCCGCCAAGTGCACACGGATCTGGTGGGTGCGGCCGGTGCGAGGCGTGACCTTGACGAGCGCCGCGGTGCGAAACCGCTCGACGACCTCGTAGCGGGTCACCGCCTCGCGGCTCGTGGGATGATCCTTGCGGACGGCCATCTTTTCCCGCTGGTAGGGATGGATGCCGATCGGGAGGTCGATCTCGTCGGCGTCGAAGCGGGGCTGACCC
>JBIKXY010000204.1:0-5288 GCA_044355515.1 Pirellulales bacterium | reverse complement strand
GCTGAACACGAGCACTTTGTGCCCCTCGGCGATCACCTCGTCGAGCTGCTCGAGCAGCGTGTCGAGCTTGGCGGAGGGGTCGTCGATCCGGGCCGGATCGACGAGGCCCGGATGGCAGGCGGTCTGCCGCAGCCGCAGGAGCGCCTCCAAGACCGCGATCCGCGAGCGGCCAATGCCCAGCCGCCCGATTCGGCCCGAGAGCTCGGCCCGGAAATGATGCCGCAGCTCGTCGTAGGCCCGGCGCTGCTCCTCGCCGAGTTCCACGAACAGGGTCTGCTCCGTCTTTTCGGGCAAGTCGGAGAGCACCTCCGCCTTGGTTCGCCTCAGCAGATAGGGCCGCACCGCCCGGGCCACGACGTCGGCGCTACCGCGGCCGTCGGCCAGGAACCGGCGCAGCCGCGGGGCGCTGCCGAGCTGGCCGGGGTTCAGAAACTCGAAGATGCTCCACAGCTCGCCGATGTGGTTCTCGACCGGCGTGCCCGTGAGGGCCAACCGGTGCCGCGCCTTGAGCAGCCGGCAGGCCTTGGCCGCCTGGCTGGCGGCATTCTTGATCGACTGGGCTTCGTCGAGCACCACGTAGTCGAACTCCGTCTCGCGGTGGCGGATGATGTCGCGGCGGAGCGTGCCGTAGGTGGTGATCACGATATCCTGCTCCCCCAGGTCGTCCGCCGTCTCGGTTCTGGCGTTGCCCGTGTGGTTGACCACCCGCAGGGCCGGCGCGAACTTCAGCGCCTCCTCCATCCAGTTGAAGACAAGGCTCTTGGGCACGACCACAAGGCTCGGCCGGTGGGGCAGCCCCGCGGCCGTCACCAGGGCCTTCCGCCGCAACAGCAGGGCCAAGACCTGGATCGTCTTGCCCAGGCCCATGTCATCGGCGAGGCAGCCGCCCAGCCCGAGCCCCTCGAGAAACATGAGCCAGCCGAGCCCCTCCCGCTGGTAGTGCCTGAGGGTGCCCTGGAATCCCGGCGGCTCGTTCTCGGCCTCGGGCCGCTCGCCGGCGGCCAGCTGTTCCCGGAGCCGCTCGAAGGCCTCGTCCACCCGGGCCCGCGGCTGGCCGGCCAGGAGCGCGTCGAGCAGCGCCATCTGGATGCGTCCGTAGCGGAGCTTGCCGTCCTGGCTCTGAGCCAGCGCTGCGAAGGGGGCGAACTGCGCCGCGAATGACTCCGGCAGGATACCGACCGAGCCGTCGGCGAGCGGGATCGCGCGCTGACCGGCGGCCAACGCCTCGAGCAAGGCGGGGAAGTCGGCGGTGACCCCGCCGAAGTCGATGTCGGCCGTGAGCTCGAACCAGTCGATGCCACTGGTCACATTCCAGGCCACGCTCCCGGCCGGACGATAGCGGCGGCCCGCCACCTCGACCGTCCAGCCGGTGGCGGCGAGCTGCGACACCGAGCCGTCGAGCCGATTGCGGGCCACCTCCACGTGATGCCCGCCCGGCTCGTCGTCGAGCGTCGCACCCCGGGGGGGCGTGAAGCCATGCCGGGGCAGTGCGGCGAGCGCCTCCCGTTCGGCGGCCCGGTCGCGGCGGACAAGCAGCTTGCGATCGGCGTCGGCCGCGCCGCCGGCCGGGTCGTCGGCCGCGATCAGGATCCCGGAATAGTCGAACCAGATCCGGCCGGCGAGCTGCACCCGCGGCTCCCGACGACGACGGCGCGGCCCTGCCGGGGCGGGCTCGTCGACCGACACGGCCGGGGAGTCGTCGAGCACGAGCTTGGGCCGGGGCGGCCCCGACTCGATTCTCCAGCCCGTCCAGGCCGGCAGCACGACCCGCGGCAGCTCTGCCAAGAGCGCCAGCCGCTCGACAAGCCCGTCGCAGTGGCTGCCGGCCAGCTCGATCGGACCGCGGCGCTCGAACTGGTCGATCCAGCCGGCGGCGCCGTCGGCCTCGAGTCGGGCGATGCGATCGGCGAACACGACGATCCCCGACTTGAGAATCGCCCGCGGCTCGCGGAGGTCTTTCCGCTGGCTGCCGCGGACGAGCGCGGCGGTGAGCGTCGCCTTGGATGGCGGCGGAGGCGGCGCGTCGTCTTCCTCGGCATCCCGCCGGCGGCGGGGGAGGTCATCATCGTCGGGGCCGACGACGAAGGCGAACTCCCAGGGCCGGCCGCCGTCCCAGGTCAGGGGCACGACATCCTCCGGCGCCCGCCGCGGCTCGGGCTGCATCACGAGCCGGCCGGTCTCGCAGAGCAGCGCCAGGTGGGCCGCGGCAGCCCGCGGGCTGATCACGATCCGGGAGATCGTCCGCCGCTCGAGCGGCGGCGGCACGCTCCGCTCATCGCCCGCGGCGGCCCCGAGCAGTCGTTCAACGAGTTCCCGCTCCTGGCGGTCCAGATCGTCGAGTTCCACCTCGTCCGGGCCGAGCGTGACCGGCCGCGGTCGGCCGGTCGCGTTGCCCGCCACGTCGAGCTGCATCCGGCAGGGCACCACGACCGCCGCCCGGGCCTCGGCCGAGGCCGACGCATCGAGCAGGAACACCAGCGCCCCGCCGGTGCGGCGGGCGTCGGGAATCTCGATGCCAGGGGAGCGGACGGCGGGCTCGACCAGGCGGCGGCGTTCCTCGAGCTCGGCCGCCCAGGGCGGCAGCCGGGGGCCACCGCGGCCCGCTGCCGCTCGGCGCCGCACGGCCACGGCCGCCGCCACTGCCGCCATCGCCGCCTGGTCGTCGTCCGCGGTGGAAGTCGACTCGTCGTCACCGAGGTCAATCGCGTCGGACGTGCCGCCGTCTGCGGCGAGGATCTCGAGCGCCACGGGTGTCTGGTCCTGGATCCCCGGGAGCAGGCCGCGGCGATCAACTTCCATGAGCACCGCCGCGAGGGCGGCGCACGGCCGGCCGGCCCGGCCGGCGGCCGTCGAGCAACGGCTTTCGAGTGTCATCCCCCCGCGGCGGTGAGCGGTGAGCTCGAGCATCACCTCCTGCTCGCCGTGGTCGTCGGCAACGGTGGCTCGCACCTGACCCACCCGCGGGCAGGAAACGGAGACCGGTGTGAGTTGGCGGGCCCGCACGACGTCGGCGGGCGAAAACAGATGGAAGAGGCGGTTTTCGAGGGTCTTCATGAGGCCAGGGCGAAGGGCAGAGGCCGCGGGAGACGACCCTGCAGGGCCGCGACGCGAACTTCCCATCCTAACGCGGCGTTTCCCCGGTGGCCAAAAGCCGCGAGCGAGACTGGCCCTGCTTGACCGTCGCGATCAGCTCGAGCACGTTCTCGACCGGTGTGCCCGGGAGCACGCCGTGGCCGAGGTTGAAGATGTGGCCCGGGCGGCCGGCGGCGCGGGCGAGCACCGCCAGGGCCTCGCGGCGGACCGTGTCGCGGTCGGCGAGCAGCACGACGGGGTCGAGATTGCCCTGCACGGCGCGGTCGAAACCGACAGCCTCCCAACCGCGGTCGAGGTCGATCCGCCAGTCGATCCCGATCACGCTCCCCCCCGCCTCGGCCAACAGCGGCAGGAGCGCGGGGTTGCCCGTCGCGAAATGGATCACGGGCGCCCGCTCGGCAGCGGCGGCGATCGCGGCCCGGGAGTGGGGCAGCACGTAGCGGCGGTAGTCGTCGGGCCCGAGGCAGCCGACCCAGCTGTCGAACAACTGCACGAGCTGGGCGCCGGCGTCGAGCTGGGCCACGAGATAGCGGCTCACGGCCCGGGCGATTCTGCCGCACAGGTCGTGCCAGGCCGCCTCGTGGCGGTACATGAACGCCTTGGTGAGCGTCCAGGCCTTGCTCGTGCCCCCCTCGATGCAGTAGCCGGCGAGCGTGAAGGGAGCGCCGGCGAAGCCGATCACGGGGATCGAGTCGGCGAGCCCGGCGCGGGTGGCGGCCACGGTGTCCATCACGAAACCGACCTGATCGACGTCGGCGAGCTCCCGGACCCGCGAAACGTCGCCCGGCTCGCGGACGGGATTGTGGATCACCGGCCCCTCGCCGGCGGTGAACTCGAGGTCCAGTCCCATCGGCTCGAGCAGCGGCAGGAGGTCGCTGAAGATGATCGCCGCGTCCACGCCCAGCCGGTTCACCGTGGCGATCATCACCTCGGCCGAGAGCCGGGGCGTCTTGCAGAGCTCGAGAAACCCGACCTTCTCCCTGATCGCCCGGTATTCCGGCAGGTAGCGGCCCGCCTGCCGCATCAGCCAGACCGGCGTCCGCTCCACCGGCTCGCGGCGACAGGCCCGCAAGAGCAGGGCCTGCTGACGGGGGTCGGGCGGCTGAGCAGGGGCGAGCGGCGGCATCAACGGGAAGCGTAGCATCCAGCCGGGGTTGAGCGGATGATCTCCAGCCCCGGGCCGTGGTCCGATGTTCGGCACGGGCCTTTCGGCCTCACCCTTTCCCTTCGGGGCCGGGGCGAGGGTGCCGCGGCCTCGGGAAGCGGTTCAGGGGCATCGGCATCCGGCCTGCGGCCGCCCGCTTCCAAAGGGCGAGGGTCGGGGAGTCGCCACGCCGCGAGCGCACTAGAATCAGGGGGTCGAGCGCTTCCCGAGCCCCCTGGCCCGCCGCATGACCGCCTTCCTCTCCGGCATCTCCGTCGTCTGCTTCGCGGCGAGCTACGCGGTGGCCCTGGGCTGCGAGGCCTCGCGGCTCTTGTTCCGCTCCGGCGTGCGCGGGATGGTGATGGTGGGCTTCGCGGCCGCCGGCCTCGTCGCTCACACGCTGTTCCTCGGCTGGCGGGCGGCGAGCGAGTCAGCCGTGCCCCTCTCGAGCCCGGCCGACCTCTATCTTCTGCTGGCCTGGCTCCTGGCGGCCGGCTACCTCTGGCTCACGCTCGCGAATCCCCGCACGCCCGTGGGGCTGTTCCTGTTGCCGATCGTGCTCGCGCTCGTCGGCGTGGCCGCCTTCGCGCCCGACGTGCCCTCGCCGCTGCTTCAAGACTCCACCTCCCGGCTCTGGGGCTGGTTCCACGCGGCCCTGCACCTGGTCTGGACCGTGGCGGTGGTGCTGGCGGCGATCGCGGGGCTGATGTGGCTGATCCAGGCGGGCCGACTGGCCCGCAAGGAGCCGCCGCTGCGGGGCTTCCGGATGCCGAGCCTCGAGCGGCTGAGCGTGCTCATGCACCGGGCGCTGGCGGTCGCCGCCTGGGCCGCGGCGGCGGCCTTCGTCTCCGGGATCGTCCTGAATGCGATCCAGTTTCGTCGCGGGGCGGCCGAGTCGGTGCCCTGGACCGACTCGGTCATCTTTCGGATGGGCATCATGGTGGCCTGGCTGGTGTTCGCCGACGGGGTGGCGCTGGCCATGCGGCGGCGGCCCCGCGGCGACCGGGTCGCGGCCTGGCTGGCGCTCGTGAGCCTGGCGGCGCTGGCCGGC
>JBIKXY010000203.1:0-5300 GCA_044355515.1 Pirellulales bacterium | reverse complement strand
CGCGATTACCTGGGGCTCTTGAAGGCGGCCGTGATCGCGGCGGGGATCGTGCCGCCCGGCGTGGAAGGGTCGGGCGAGAGCCTGGCCACGCTCTTGGAGCGGGTGGTCGGCCCGGGGCTCGGGCTCGAGCTCGTCAGCAGCGTCAACAATATTCCCAAGGGCTCGCGGCTGGCCGTCTCCACGAATCTGCTCGCGGCCCTGATCGCCGTCTGCATGAGGGCCACGGGACAGGCGGCCTCGCTCACCGGCTGCCTTACCGAGCCCGAGCGGCGGCTCGTGGCGGCGCGGGCGATTCTCGGCGAGTGGCTCGGCGGCTCGGGCGGCGGCTGGCAGGATTCGGGGGGCGTGTGGCCGGCGGCCAAGCTGATCCGCGGCGTGGCGGCGATCGCCGGCGACCCGGAGTTTGGCGTGAGCCGCGGCCGGCTTCTGCCGCGGCACGAGCCGGTGGCCCTCGGGGCCGACCTCCAGGAATCGCTCGTGCTCGTGCACGGCGGCATGGCCCAGAACGTGGGCCCGATCCTGGAGATGGTCACCGAAAAATACCTGCTCCGCTCCGAGGCCGAGTGGCAGGCCCGGCGGGAGGCCGGCCTCGTGCTCGACGAGATCATCGCCGCCGTCGAGGCCGGCGACGTGGGCCGGATCGCGGCCGCCACCACCCGCAACTTCTTCGGGCCCATCCAGACGATCATCCCCTGGGCTACCAATCAATACACCGAGACGCTCATCGCCCGGGTGCGCGACCGCTTCGGCGAGAAGTTTCGCGGGTTTTGGATGCTCGGCGGGATGTCGGGGGGCGGGATGGGCTTCATCTTCACGCCCGACGCCAAGCCGGCCGCACTTCAAGCCCTCGGCGAGATCATGCGCGAGGCCAAGCGGGAGCTCGAACACGCCCTGCCCTTCGCGATGGAGCCGGTGGTCTACGACTTCGCCGTCAACGACCGGGGCACCTTCGCCGAGTTGCTCACCGGCCGCGGAGCCCTCATGCCCGCGGGCTACTACGCGCTCTCCGTGCCGCGGCTCTTGAAGGCCGACCGCGGCTCGCTCACGCCCGCCCGCCGGGCCGAGCTCGACGCCTTCGGCGCGGCCTGCCGCACGCAGCCCGAACTCTCCGGCATGGTCGATGCCCTCTTCGACCGGCTCTTCCCCCGGCCGGCGACCGATGGCGACCAACGGGATCTCCGCACGGTGCTTGCCGACCTCGGCTTCGACGCCGTGCAGCACGAGGAGATCCGGGCCGACCTCCAGCACGGCCGGATCGGCCTGGCCCAAAACCGGCTGCCCGCCGCGACCCGGATCGACGACGTGGGCGACGACGATGTGGCGTTTGCGAACGGTGCCGACGCCGAGGGCTTCGGCGAGCTGGGCCGCCGGGCGCTCGCGGGGGGCGAGGTGGCCGTGGTCACGCTTGCCGCCGGCGTGGGCAGCCGTTGGTCGCAGGGGGCGGGCGTGGTCAAGGCGCTCAACCCCTTCTGCCGACTGGGCGGGCGGCACCGCTCGTTTCTGGAGGTGCACTTCGCCAAGACCCGCCGGGCCGCCCGGGCCGCGGGCATGGCGATCCCGCACGTGGTCACCACCAGCCACCTCACCCACGACCAGATCGCCGCGGCGGTCGCCCGGATGCGGCTCGGGGCGGATGTGGAGCCCGTGCTCTCGCCGGGGCGGGCGATCGGCCTGCGGCTGGTGCCCATGGCCCGCGACCTGCGATTTGCCTGGGAGGAGACGGCCCACCAAGTGCTCGACGAACAGAAGCAGAAGGTGCGGGAGAGCCTCCACGCCGCAATCATCGCCTGGGCCGAGCGCTCGGGCGAGGGCAGCGACTACACCGACAACCTCCCGCAGCAGTGCCTCCACCCCGTGGGCCACTGGTACGAGATGCCCAACCTGCTCCGCAACGGCGTGCTCGCCGATCTGCTCGCCTTCCGGCCCGGCCTCCGCTGGCTCTTCCTCCACAACATCGACTCGGTCGGGGCCGACCTCGACCCTGCCATCCTCGGCCGCCACCTGGCCGACGGCTCATGCCTCAGCTTCGAGGTGATCCCGCGGCGGATCGAAGACCGCGGCGGCGGCCTGGCCCGCGTCAACGGTCGGCCGCGGCTCGTGGAGGGCCTGGCCATGCCCCGCGAGGAAGATGAGTTTAAACTGCGGTTTTACAACTCGCTCTCCACCTGGATCGACATCGACCAACTGCTCGCCTTCTTCGGGCTCGGCCGGGGCGATCTCCGCGACGAGAGTCGCGTGGCCGCGGCGGTGCGGGCCGCGGCGGCGAAGGTGCCCACCTATGTGACGCTCAAGGACGTCAAGAAGCGGTGGGGCCACGGTCAGGAAGACGTGTTTCCTGTCACGCAGTTCGAGAAGCTCTGGGGCGACATGACGGCGCTCGCGGAGGTGACGAGCCGGTTCGTCGTGGTCTCGCGATTGCGAGGCCAGCAGCTCAAGGATGTGGCCCAGCTCGACGGCTGGCTCCGCGACGGCTCGGCGGCGCATGTCGAGTCGCTCTGCGCCTGGGAGTGAAGCCCCCGGCCGGTCACGCGTCGCGGGGCTTGCCGATCGCAAACACCTTGAAGCCGAGCTGCTCGAGCGCGGCCCGGGGGAGGATGTTGCGGCCGTCGAACACGAAGGCCGGCTTGTGCATCCCGGCATGGATCGCCGCGAAGTCGAGCGTGCGAAACTCGTCCCACTCCGTGAGTGCGGCCAGGGCGTGGGCCCCGGCCGCCGCCTCGACCGCGGATGAGGCGATCACCAGCCGCGGTTCCTCGCGGTCGCCCCCGAGCACGTCACGGCGGATCTGGGCGGCCGAGACCCGCGGGTCGTAGACCACGACCGTGGCGTTTTCCTCCAGCAGGCCCCGGACCACGTCGATCGCGGCGGATTCCCGGGTGTCGTTGGTGTCTTTCTTGAAGGCGAAGCCGAGCACGGCGATCCGCTTGCCCGAGACCGTGTTGAACAGCGCCTGCACGATCTGGCGGGTGAAGCGGGATTTTTGCCAGTTGTTCATCTTGACCACGCTCTCCCAGTAGGCGGCCACTTCGGGCAGGCCGAAGTGCTCGCAGAGGTAGACGAGGTTGAGGATGTCTTTCTGGAAGCAGGAGCCGCCGAAGCCCACCGAGGCCTGCAAAAACTTGGGGCCGATCCGGGAGTCTTTGCCGATCGCGTTGGCCACCTCGTCGACGTCGGCCCCGGTGGCCTCGCAGAGGGCGGAGATCGAGTTGATCGACGAGATCCGCTGGGCCAAGAAGGCGTTGGCCACGAGCTTCGAAAGCTCCGACGACCAGAGGTTGGTGGTGATGATCTTCTCGCGGGGCACCCAGCGGGCGTAGATCTCGACGAGCGTGGCCATGGCCGCCTCGCCGCCGGGCGTGCGCTCGCCCCCCACCAGGATCCGGTCGGGGTTTTCCAGATCTGCGACGGCCGTGCCCTCGGCCAGGAACTCCGGGTTCGAGAGCACCTCGAACTCGCCGTGTTTCGAGTTGCTCCGCAGGATCTCCAGCAGCGTGGCGGCGGTGCGGACGGGGATCGTGCTCTTCTCGACGACGATCTTCGGGCCCTCGGCCAGCTCGGCGATCATCCGGGCGGCGCTCTCGATGTAGCAGAGGTCGGCGGCCCGGCCGGCACCCACGCCATAGGTCTTCGTGGGCGTGCCCACGCAGACGAAGATGATGTCGCCCGAGCGGACGGCGGCCTCCACGTCGGTGTGGAAGTGGAGGTTGCGGCCCCGGGCCGAGCGGACCACCTCGTCGAGCCCGGGCTCGTAGACGGGCAGGGAATCGGAGTTCCAGGCGGCGATCCGGGCGGCGTTGGGATCGACGACGGTGACCTCGATGTCGGGGCACTTGGCCGCGATCATCGCCATCGTGGGCCCGCCGACGTAGCCGGCGCCGAGACAGGTGATTTTCATGGGGTGGTCCCGGGGGGCGCAGCGGAGAACAGGGGATCGTAATCGAGGTTTTTGCACGCCGCTACGGGCCCAAGCGGGCGTCTGCTAATCTCCCGCTCATGCCCAGCCCCGCTCCCGAGCCCCTCACCTCCCGCCCGCTCACCGTCTGGCTGGTCAACCCCTGTGACGATATTCCGGGGGAAGGGCTCCCGCCGCTTCGCTCCTGGTCGCTGGCGAGAGTGCTCGCTGCCCGGGGCCACGACGTGACCTGGTGGACGGCCACCTGGAGCCACCGCCGCAAGGCGATCCGCACCGCCCCCCTGGGCATCCGCGAGGACGAAGGGTTTGGTGTACGGCTGGTGGCCACGCGGCCGTATGAGAAAGATGGGTCCCTCGCCCGGCTGGCCAGCCACAAGGACTTTGGCCGCACCTTCGAACGCCTGGCCAACGAGGGCGTGGCGTCGGGCCAACTCGCCCGCCCCGACATCATCCTCGCGAGCCTCCCGCCCCTGGAGAGCCCCGAGGCCGCCCTCCGGCTGGCCCGCACGCTCGACGCCACCTTCATCCTCGACGTGCAAGACCTCTGGCCCGAGGCGTTTGAACGGCTGCTGCCCGGGCCGGGCTTCATGAGGCGGCTTCTGGTGCCGCTGCTCCTGGGCAACATGGTCGGCCGGCGGCAGGCGGTCGTGGCCGTGGCCGACGCGCTCTCCGCGACCACTCGGGCCTGCGCGCAGACAGCCTTCGCCGACGCCCCGGCCGACACGCCCCGGCATGTCTGCTACGTGGGGGCCTATATCGATGAGTTTGCCGGGCCGCCGACCGCGGTGGATCAGGTGCCGCTCGCCCGACCCGCCACCGAACCTGCCCAGCCCGCCGTGATCCAGGGGCTGTTCGAGGCCGTGCACGCCGCCGGCCCGCTCGAATGCGTCTACGCCGGCAGCCTCGAGGCCGGGCGGGATGTGGAGATCCTGCCCGCCGTGGCCCGGCAGCTTTCCGCCCAGGGGGTCTCCGCCACGATCCACGTGGCCGGATCGGGGAAGCACGAGGCCGCGCTCCGCCGGGCTGCTGCCGCGACGAGCGGCTCCTGTCGACTCACGGTGCACGGCCTGCTCGGGCGGCGGGAGTATCTGAGGCTGCTCGACCGCTGTGAAGTGGGGCTCGTGTGCGTGAAGCCCGAGAGCATGGTGGCCATGCCGAACAAGGCGGGCGACTACGCGGCCGCCGGGCTCGCGCTGGTCAACTCGCTGCCGGGCGAGCTGCAGGACCTGATCGATCGCTACGCCGCAGGCGTGGGCTATGCGGCCGGCGACGCGGCCTCGCTCGCTGATGCCATCGCCGGCCTGGCGGCGGACCGCAAGCGGCTCTTCTCGATGCGGCAGGCCGCCCGCCGCCTGGCCGAGCGGGAACTCGACCGCGAAAAGACCTA
>JBIKXY010000202.1:0-5305 GCA_044355515.1 Pirellulales bacterium | reverse complement strand
CCAGGGCCGCCAGACCGAATCCGGTCAGCACCCGCCGCAGCGACATGGCCGTGTTGGCGACCAGTTTCTGCCCCCGGAACACTTCGGGCACCGCCCGAAACACCGCCGCCGGCCCCGGCAGCAAGACGGGATTCACCAGCGGCGCCGCGACGTAGCTCGGCGGCTCGGCCTCCGCCACGCCCTCCCGGGGCGGCACCCGCCGCGGGATCGGCACCGTGATCGCGTACCAGGCCGCGAGCACCGTCAGGATGCAGGCCACGCCCCAGAGCAACGCCGCCTCGGGTGACGCGTCGCCCCGCAGGCGGGGCGGCCGCCGCGGGGAACCCGGCTCGCCGGCAAGGCCCTCAGCCACGGCCGCTCACTCCTGCTCGGCCGAGTAGACCTTGATCTCCACGCGACGATTGCGGGCGTGATCCTCCGGATCATCGGGATCGGCCGGGCGGTCCCAGCCCTGCCCGTCGACGGCGAACCGGTTGGGGTCGAACTCGAACATCGTGATCAGTTCGTCCCGCACCGCCCCGGCCCGCTCGAGCGACAACTGCCGGACCATGTCGGCCGGCACCTTGCCCCGCATCGAGGCGTCGGTGTGCCCCTCGATCACGATCCGGGCGTTGCCGAACTGCTTGGCCAGTTGGCCCACCTCGCCGAGCACCAGATCGACGGTCGGGTCGTAGGCCTCCTCGACGTCCTGGTCGTCGATCCGGCGGACGATCTTCTTTCTCAGGTCGGCGCTGTTGGGGAAGAAGCGGATCACGACCGTGTTGGTCAGGATCTCCTCGTTTTCCGCCCGGATCGTGGACAGGCTGCGGGGCACCAGCGGCCGGTCGTATTCGTCCTTCGTCTCGGCATACTTCGGCTCCTGGCCGAGCTTCTGGATGACGGAAAAGTCCATCACCTGGTCGAACGACACCGGCTGGTGGGTGATCGAGCCCACCCCGCGATAGAGCCGGTAGGCCTGCTTCCAGATCCGCTCGAAGTTGGCCGGGTTGTTGCGGTTGACGAAGAACTGGTAGTTCTCGGCCCAGTTCGTGGAGTGGGCATCGGCCAGCATGCCCAGGGCATCCTGGGCGGGGATGTTGTAGCCCTCGGCCATCAGGGCGGCGACCTTCGCCTTGGCCCCCTCCGTCTTCAGTTCCGTCATGGCGTCGAAGATCCCCCGCACGAGCCCCTCGATCTTGTCCGGATGGTCGGTCGCGAAGTCGGCCCGGGCGAACCAGATGTCGGCGATCAGCCGGTTGGCTGTCTGGGTGGTGATCAGCATCCGGTTGCCCTGGGCGTCGGCCAGCCGGTAGATGTCGGGAGCCCACGAGACGCAGCCGGCGAGGCCGGGTTCCGAGCCGAAGGCGGCCGCCGCCTGGAAGGCGTCGTCGGTGTACACCATCTGCACGTCGGCCGGCTGCAGGCCGCCGGCCACGAGCATGTTGAGGGCGAAGAACTGGCTGGGGGAGTTCTGGGCGAGCACGAGCTTCTTGCCGGCCAGGTCGCGGACGGTCTTGATGTTCTCCCGGACGACGATCCCGTCGCCGCCATTGGAGAAGTCGACCTGCTGGAAGATGCGGGGCATGATGCCCGGATCCTTGGGCTTGCCCGAGCGATCCACGAAGCCCTCCATGAACAGGGGCACCATGTCGAGCGTGCCCCAGCCGATGTGGACGTCGCCGGCGGCGTAGGTGTCCCGCATCGCCACGGGGTTGTCGATCAGCACCAGTTCCAGCTTGAAGGGCTTGCCGTCGGGGGTCTTCCAGACCTTGCCCGGCTTGAAGCCGTCGTTGGCGTGGATGATCGGGGCCCAGCCGGCCCAGACGTTGAGCGCGAAGCGGACGGTCTCGTCCTCGAGCTTCTTGTAACCGGCGATCCCCGTCACCGGCGGGAGCCGCTCGGCCGGCTTGAAGGAATACTCCTGCACAGTGGTCAGCACGGTGTCGTCGGCGGCCTCGGTCAGCGACTCGCCGCCCGCCCCCTCCGCTCCGCCGGCACCGTCCGCGCCGGCACCGCCCCCGCCGCCGGCCACCGGGCCGCCCGGCCGGCCAAAGCCAAACTGCTCCAGGGCCCCCCACTGCCAGGCCGCGAAGCCTGCCAGGCCGAGCACCACCAGCCACACTGCCACCCAGAACGAGCCCTTCGGTTTGCCGGACATCGGTCGCCTTTCGTGAGGTCGGGAGAAGTCTGCTGCGGGGTTTGGAATCGTGCTGCGGTTCAGCCGCGGAAGGTCGTCTTCGGCCGGCTCTTGCCCGCCAGGTGCATCGTCTGCATCAGGTCATAGGCCGTCACCTCGCAGAGCAGTTGCGTCACCTTCTCGTGGGCCTCGGGCGAGAGCAGCGGCTCGAGTTCCTTCATCAGCGTGACAAGCCGCTTCTCCTGCTCCTCCAGTTCGCCGGTCGTGACCTTGCCGTCGGCCACGGCGTCACAGAAGGAGTCGAGCTTGCGGGCATACTCGGCCAACAACGGGGCCTCGGTCTTGTCGTCGAACCAGGGGGTCTTGGCGGCCATGGGCAGCGTCTCCTTCAGGGATGTCGTGTCGGGGCTTCGAACCGTGGGACTCGGGGGAACTTCAGGAACTGATCACCTCGCGGATCGCGGCGGCCCGCTCCTGGAGCCGCGCGCGGCCGCCGGGGGCATCGACCTCCTTCCGCCAGCGCTCGGGCAGGAATCGCTTCTCCGTGCACTCGAGCACGGCCACGATCTCCTGGAGCTCCTTCTCCAGCCCCTGGGACGAGGGCATGAAGTCGTCAAGCGCCGCCTCGAGGTCGGCGGCCGAGATCTCCTCCGGGGGCGGCTGGCCAGCGTCGGCGGCCCGCTCCAGGCCCCGCCGCCGGGCGGCCAGCACCACGCTCTCGATGTCGGCGCCCGAGAGGCCCAGGTCGAGGTCCACCGGCCCGGGCAGGCCCGGGGCGAGCTTGGCCTTGGCCTTCTTCGCCATCACGGCGAACATCGCCTCCATCTCGGCCTGATCGTGGGGATAGAAGAGGGGGATGTGGACCTCGGCCCGCCCCTGCCGCTTGAGGTCGATCGGCAACAGGTCGGGGCGGCTGGTGAGCAGCATCCAGACGATCTTGCCGCGGTAGCGGGTGTCGCCCATCTGGCGGGCGATCATCGAGAACACGCGGCCGCTGGTGCCGGAGTCGCCGCTGCTCTCGCGATTGCCGAGCGCCGCATCGGCCTCGTCCACCACCACCACCACCGGCCCCAGGCTCCGGAGCACGCCCAACGCGTGCTCCAGGTTGCCCTCCGTCTCGCCGACATACTTGCTGCGGAAGTTCTTGAGCACGGCGCAGGGGATGCCCACGCTCCCGGCGTAACACTCCGAGATGAAGCTCTTGCCGGTGCCCACCGGGCCGCAGATCAGATAGCCCATCGGGGCGCTCTCGAACTGCCCGCGGCGGATCGCCCGGGCGTCGGACTCGAGCCGGCTCTTGGCCGCCTCGTGCCCGGCCACGGCGTCGAGCGTCAGCCGGGGCTCGATGAACTCGACCAGGCCGTGGCAGCTCCGCTCGATCAGGTCTTTTTTCCGGGCCGCGAACTCGGCGCCGTCGGGGGCCGAGCCGTCGCGGGCGGCGAGCTTGATCACGCCCCGCATGCTCTCGAGCGTGAGCCCGCCCGAGACGGCGGCCATCCGGCGCACGGCGTCGTCCCGGGCGGCCGGCATGCCGGCCGCGGCCGCCGTGGCCAGGGCAAACCGCTCCCGCTCGGCGACGGCGGGCATCGGCACGTCGATCGCCGTGATCGCGGCGCTGGTCACGAGCCGGGGATGGATCTCGGAGAGCGTGTCGGCCACGAGCACGATCGCGACGTTCACCCGCCGGAGGAGCGGATTGGTGGCCCAGCCCAAGACCCGCACCAGCCGGGCCGCCGCCGACCGCGAGCCCGCCTCGCCGGCCGGCACGAGATACTGGGCGTAGTCGAGCACCACGGCGATCCGCTTCCGCTGCTCGGGCGGATCCATCAGGTTCCGTTCCAGGATCGCGTCGATCGCGGCGATCGCGGCGTCGGGCTCGCGGGGCCATTGCGCGGCGTTGCCCAGCCGCCCGGTCAGCCACTCAGCCATCGTCCGCAGCCGGGCCGGATCGGCCCCCGCCAGGGGCCGCAGCCCCTTGCCCACGTCGTACGAGAGCACGATCTCCCAGCCGCCGAACATCTCGCGGGCCAGGAACTCGGGCACCGTGCCCCAGGCGTCGACCGGGTCGGGCCGGCCCGTCGCCACCGGGGCCGCCACGGGCACCAGGTCACGGACGTTGCCATGCAGCAAAAACACGCAGCTCGTGCCGGAGAGATAGGCGTCGCCCAGCCGCTCGGCCCAGGCCGGGCACCAGGCCGGCAGCGAGGTCGAGCCCGTCGGCGGGGCGGCCGCCGCGCCGAGAACCGCCTGGGGCGAAGCGACAGCGGCGCCGACCGGCGACTTGCCGGCGGGGGGCGCGGACGGCGATTCGGGTGGCATGGCGGACGTGGTCACGGCTGCTCCTCGCTGGCTCGGGCTCGCTCTCCGGACGATCAGCCGGCCGTCTGCTCCACCCGCTGCGTGCCGAGTTCCTTGTCGTCGGCCTTCACGCCGGCGGTCTCGGGGGTGACCATGCCCATCTCGATCTCGAACTCGCGGAGCGCGTCGGCGGCCATCGCCTCCTCGACCGCCTCCTCGCGCCTGATTTCCTCGAGCCCCTCGCCCGAGAGGTCGGCGGCCACCCGGACCTTGGCCCGGTTGAGGCCGATCTTGTCCTGGATCACGTCCTCGATCTGGCCGAAGTCGGTGGTGACGTCGAAGTTGAAGCTCTGGGCGAGCTTGGCGAGCTCGGCCTCGGCCCGCGAGAGCTTGAGCTCGGCGTCGTACTTCTTGATCCGGTTCTTGAGGTCGGCAAGCTTCTTGGTGGCGTGCTTCACCTTCGTGACGTTGTTGTTGTAGGCCGTCTCGTGGAGCTTGAGCTGGGCCTCGTTTTCGGCGAACTCCTTCTTGGCCTTCTGCAGCTCGAGGGCGAACTTGGACGCCGTTTCCCGCTCACCCGCCTTGAGGTAGGCCTTGATCCGGGCCTCGAGCGAAGCGACATGCTGCCGATCCCCCTCGACCTGCCGCGTGACCCGCTCGACGAGCGCCCGATATTGCTCGAGCCCCTCGCGGCCGTCCTTCATCTGATCGACGGCCTTGTCGTATTCATACTGCAGTTGGGCGATCGGATCGGCCGTCCAGAAAAAGTTGGCGAGCTTGTTCATCTGGGCCGCGAAGGATTTCCAGATCTTGCCGAGAATCATGGTGGAAGCTCCCGTGGTCGGTGGCGTGAATCGGGGACGGAAAAGCAGGACGGGGACGCAGCCGGAC
>JBIKXY010000044.1:0-16187 GCA_044355515.1 Pirellulales bacterium | reverse complement strand
CTGGCCACGCTCGTGATCGGCGAAGGGAAGGACGGCCACGAGGTGACCGTGATTCCGGCCGCCGGCACCCTGAAGGCGAACGTGACCCGCTGGCTGGGGCAGCTCGATCCCGGGGCGGCCGAGGCGACGCTCGCCGACCGGACGACCGCGGCCCTGGCGATGGCCGTGCCGCTCGAGATCGACGGCACTGCCGCGACGGTGGTCATGCTGCCGGCCGAGGCGGCCGCGGCCGATGCGGAAGGGGAGGCGATCCTGGGGGCCGCCATTCCGCTCGACGAAAGCCGGTCGCTGTTCGTGAAGTTCAAGGGGCCGGCCGCGGTGGCCCGGCGCGAGCGCGACAACTTCATGCAGTTCGTTTCGAGCCTCCGCTGGAAATGATTCCCGCGGGCAAGAGGAGTTTGACCATGGCCATCGGAAGCCTGCCGCTGCACGACGCCTTTCGGCCGGCCGCCACCGCGGCGGCGGGCGACGCATCCGCCTCCGCCTGGCGGCTGCTCCAGGCGGCCGGGTCGCTCAAGATCACGGTGACCATGTTTCTAGCGGCGGTGTTCCTCCTGTTCGTGGGGACTCTCGCCCAGGACGAGAAAAACCTTCCGCAGGTGAAGGCCGAATACTTCAACTCGTGGGTCGCCAAGATGCCGCTGGCCGACTTCTTTCCGGTCACGATCTTCGGGCAGTCGTCCAGCTGGATGAAGGCGGCCTGGTTTCCGTTCCCCGGGGGCGCCACGATCGGCCTGGTGCTGCTCGTGAACCTCGTGGCGGCGAAGATCACCCGGTTTCACGTGGCGGCCAAGGGGCAGCGGCTCGTCTGGGGGACGGTGGTATCGCTGCTCGGCCTGGTGCTCACGCTGGCGGTGATCCTCGGCGGCCACCGGGCCGACGGGCTGCAGGGCCGGCCCCCCTTCGATTACGACGTGGTCTGGCGCATGGTGCAGGCGGGGGGCGGCGTGCTGGCCCTGGGCCTCGGCGCCGCGGCCGCAACCGCCCGGACCGGACTGGCCCGGTGGGTGGCCGGGGTCGGGGCCGCGGCCGTCGGGGCGGCGACCTTGGCGACCGTCTTCGGCGGCGAATCGTGGCGGATGAACGAGCCGGGGCTGCGGATCATGTGGCAACTGATCCAGTCGAGCGTAGCCTCGCTCGTGCTGCTGGCCGGCCTGGTGCTGGTGTTCGGGGCCCGGGGCGGCAACGTGCTGATTCATTTGGCCGTGGGCCTGTTGATGGTCGGGCAGTTCGTGTTCGGCGACCGGCAGATCGAGGAGCGGATGACGATCGTCGAGGGCCGCGAGACCAACGTCGCTTGCCGCACCGACGAGGTGGAACTGGCCGTGATCGACGCGAGCGGAGCCGAACGGGATCAGGTGACGGCGATCTCCGGCAGGCTGCTCAAGGCCCGGGCCGGCGGCGAGCCGCTCACGATCGACGGCCTGCCGTTCGCGATCCGGGTCGTGGAGTGGTTTCCCAACTCGAGCGTGGTGGCCGTCGGCCCGGTGGCTCCCAATCCGGCGACGACTGGCCTGGGCAAACAGTGGCTGGCGACCGGCCGGCCGCCCGAGGGGGGCGCCTCGTCGCAGACCAACATCGCCTCGGGCTATGTGCAGCTGCTCGAGCAGGGGACAGGCCGCGATCTCGGCACGTATCTCGTGAGCCAATTTCTCAACGACCAGGGGCAGGTGTTCGCCGGCGCCGACCGCGACGACTGCGACAGCGTGACGGCCGACGGCCGCGACTGGCGGCTCCAGCTCCGGTTTCGCCGCGGCTACAAGCCCTACACCGTCCGGCTCGACGACGTGCGGCGGATCAACTACTCGGCCAGCGAGACGCCCCGCGACTACTCGTCGTATGTGACCTTCACCGACCCCGCCACGGGCGTCGAGCAGCAGGGGCGGATCTGGATGAACAATCCCGTCCGCTACCGCGGCGAGACCTTCTACCAGAGCACGTATTCACAGGTCGACCTGGGCGCCGGTGAACCGGCCGAGATGACCGGCCTGCAGGTGGTGGAGAACGCCGGCTGGCTCGTCCCCTACGTGGCCTGCGTGCTCGCCTTCTGGGGGATGCTCGTCCACTTCGGCGGCACGTTCCTCCGATTCGCGGATCGCCGCGAGCGGGAGGCGGCCCGCACGGCCTTGGCTGCCGATGCCTCGGCCAACGCTGGCCCGCGCCGCGGCCGCCGCCGGCCTCGCCCGCCGGTGATCAACGCCGCGGCGCCGGTTCGCCGGGAGTTCGATCTGCGGGACTATCTGACACCGCTGGCGGCGCTCGTCTGCGTGGCCGGCATGGCGCTGATGGCGGCCCGGCCGCCGGGGGGTGAGACCGCCGCCTGGACGGCGGCCGGCCGGCTGCCCGTGCTGCACGAGGGCCGGATCAAGCCGCTCGACAGCGTCGCCCGCAACACGCTCCAACTCGTCGGCAACCAAACCAGGGTCAAGATGCCCTCCGGATCCGACGCCAAGCCGGGCGATCCGCAGGGGCGGGTCTCTGCCACGCAGTGGCTGCTCGGGCTGATGGCCGGCAGCGAGTGGGCCGCCCGGGCTCCCGTGTTCCGGATCGACGCCCAGGAGGTGGTCGATCTCTACGACCTCACCCGGAGGCAAGGCCATCGCTACTCCTCTGCGGAGCTCGAGCCGAAGCGGTCCGTCGCCCGGGAACAGGTCGCCAAGCTGCGGAATCTGCCACCGGAGCAGCGGTCGTTCGGCCAGAAGAAGCTGCTGGAGCTCGAACAGAAGCTGATGGCCTACGACCTCGTGCGGTTCGCCTATGACGCGCCGGCCATGCCCACGATCGAGGGAGACGACGAGGCGGCCCGGGCGGCGTTTCTCGAACAGGTGAAGCGGATGATGCAGGGGGCGCGGCTGATCGAGCAAAATCATCCGCCGGCAGCGATCCCGCCGGTCGGCCGCGCCGCGGTCGATGCGGCGGCCGGGCCGCGGTGGCAGGCGTTGCAGCCCGCGCTCGTCGACGCGCTCGTGGCCAAGATGCTCGCCGGTCGCCCCGGCCAGCCGGCCTATCGGGCCAACCCGGCGCTCGTGCCCTTCGCGGAACTGCTCGAGGCCGCCGACCGCGGGCCGGCCGAGGTGTCCCGGGCCGTCGCCGCCTACCGGACCGTGGCCGCCGGGCTGCCGGAGTTCGCAGCGAGTGAGGAGAAGGCCGCCGCCGAGGCCTGGTTCAACGCCTTCAACCCCACCGATCTCGCCAAGTGGCTGTATGTCGGGGCGATCCTGCTCTGCTTCGCGAGCTTCCTGGTCTGGCGGGAGCCGCTCGGCGACTTCACCTGGTGGCTCTTGGCCGGCACCTTCGTGCTCCACACCTTCGCCCTCGGGATGCGGGTCTGGCTCACGGGCCGGCCGCCGGTGGTGAACCTCTATTCGTCGGCGGTGTTCATCGGCTGGGCCTGCGTGCTCGCGGGCCTGCTGCTCGAGCGGCTGCACCGGATCGGCGTGGGCACGCTCGTGGCCGCGATCGCCGGCGGGCTCACGCTCGGTGTGGCCTACGGCCTCGACTCGGGCGACACGATGCACGTCCTCCAGGCGGTGCTCGACACGCAGTTTTGGCTCACCACCCACGTGATCACCGTCACGCTCGGCTACGGGGCGACGTTTCTCGCGGGGCTGTTGGGAACCTTCGCCGTGGTCCACGGCGGCTGGAGCCGGTGGCAGGACACGGACGAGACCCCGGCCGCGCGGCGGGTTCAGGATCTCCTCTACCGGATGAACTACGGCGTGGTCTGCTTCGCGCTCTTCTTCAGCTTCATCGGCACGGTGCTCGGCGGCCTCTGGGCCGACGACAGCTGGGGCCGGTTCTGGGGCTGGGATCCCAAGGAGAATGGCGCGCTGATGATCGTGCTCTGGAACGCCGCCGTGCTTCACGCCCGCTGGGACAAGTGGATCGGCCCGCGGGGCTTCGCGCTGTTTACGATCGGGGGCAACATCGTGACGGCCTGGAGCTGGTTCGGCACCAACCAACTCGGAATCGGCCTGCACAGCTACGGCTTCACCAGCGGCGTGCTCATGCTGCTCGGAGCGTATGTCGCGAGCCAACTCCTGCTGCTCGCCTCCGGCTGGCTCCTGACCAGGCCGCGGGCCGCGGCGGCCTGAGGCGTCGTCGCCGCGATCGCCCGCCAGCGGCCGGCCACGAACTGCTCGGCCGAGATGCCGCCGGCCGAGAGCGTCACCGCCACGGCCCCTTCGCCGCCGGTCTTGAGCACCGTGGCCGGCCGAGCGCCCGAGGCGGCGGTGTAGGCTGCTCGCACCTCGGGCCAGGCCCGGCCGCCGCGGCCGCTCACGAGCACGATGCTCGGCGCCGTGACCCGGGCGATGTCGGCCGGCAGGCTCGTGACGCTGCCGTGGTGCGGGGCTACGAGCACGTCGCAACCGCCCGGCAGCGAGCGGGCGAAGGCCGCGAGGGCCGGCCCCTCGAGGTCGCCGGTAAGCAGGAGCCGGCGGCCCGCCGACTCCACCGAGAGCACGAGGCTCGCGGCGTTGTCAGCGTCGCGGGCCTGGCCCGCAACGAGCAGCCGCCGGTCACCCGCCAAAAGTTCATCGCCCGCGGCCGGAGGGCGGCCAGCCGCCGGATGGAGCACCCGCACCCGGCAGAGCGGATCGAGCGCGAAGCCGTCGCCCGCCGAGGTCACCTGCACGCTCACGCCGCAGTCTTCGGCGGCGGCCAGGAGTTCGGCCACGGCCACCGACCCGCTTGCCAGAAACGCATCGGACACGAGGATCTCCCCGACTCGAAACCGCGTGAGCAGGTCGGGCACCGCATTGAAATGGTCGGCGTCGGCGTGGGAGATCACGAGCGTGTCGATCCGCGTGAGCCGCTCGCTCCAGAGCACGGCCGCCAGCGACCGGCTGGCCGCCGCCGGGGCCCCCAGCCGGCCGGCGTCGTAGAGCAGGCACCGGCCGTGCGGCGACCGGACCACGATCCCACAGCCGTGGCCCACCGCCGCCATCACCACCCTGAGGCCGCCCGGGGGCGGCGCGACCGCGGCCCCGACCGTGGCCGCCACGAGCCCGACCCCGCCCCAGCCCGCCGCCAACGTGGCCCAGGTCACGGGCCGCCGCACGAGATCCCGCCGCCCCCAGATCGCGGCCGCGGCGAAGATCGCATACCAGCCGATCACCCACCACCAGGCCGGGCCGGCCACCCAGACATGGCCCGCCGGCACCTCCGCCGCCGCGGCGACGACCCGCCCGAGCAGGGCGAGCGTGGCATCGCAGCCGGCCGCGAACACGGTCGCCAAGGGAGGCGATAGGACCGCGGCCACGAGGCAGAGCAGACCGCAGACCATCGCCAGCGGAACCAAGGGCGCGATCACGACGTTGGCCACGAGGCCCACGGGGCTGACCACATGGAACCGCGCCGCCACCAGGGGCGCCGTGGCGAGCGAGACGGCCAGCCCTGTGAAAAACGCCACCGCGACAGCCCGGCCGCCGCGGCGGATCGCCTTCTCCCTGCGGGATCGGCTTCGCTCCACGAGCCGGGCGATCGGGTCGGTCTCGGGCGGCCGCGCCGCGAGCGGGGCGACCCCCACGAGCACGGCGGTGGAGAGAAACGACAACTGCGCTCCGGCGCTCGAAGCCTCGGCCGGTCGCCAGGCGATGATCACGATCGCGGCCGCGGCCAGGGCGTTGAGCGTCGAGCCCCGGCGGCTCGCCGCAGCAGCCAGGCAGGCCGTCCAGACCATGAGCGTGGCCCGCACGACGGGCGTCTCGCCGCCGGCAAGCGCGGCATAGAGCCCCGTCACGATCGCCACCACGGCCAGCGACCAACCGCGGGGCACGAGGCTTCCGCGGAGCACCCCGAACAGGCCGGCCGCCAACAGGCTCAGATGCAGCCCCGAGATCGAGAGCACATGGATCGTGCCGGTGGCCGCGAAGTCGTCGGCCACGTCGCGGGGCAACGAGCCGCGGCCGCCGAGGATCAGGGCCTCCGCGAGCGGGGCCCGCTCGGCCGCTATTTCCGCCCTGAGCGTGGCGGCCGCCGCGGTCCGCAGCCGGTCGAGGGCCGCGGCGGGTGACCACCAGCCGGGCGGTGCGAGCGGCACGACGCAGTCCCAGGCCGCGACCCGCACGAGCGAGAGGCAGCGATCGCCCCGGGCCTGGGCGGTGCGGTCGAACTCGCCCGGGTTCTCTGGCGCTGCCGGCCTGAGGCCCCGGCCAAAAACCTCGACCGCGGTGCCGGCAGATAGCGGGATCGGCTCCCCCCGCACGAGCACCGTCGCCCGGCCCGCGGCCGGCCGCCACCGCTCGCGGTCGCGGATCGCGGTGACCGCGAGGGCGAACTCGCTCGCCGGCCCGATCGCCGCCGCCCGCCCGGCCCCGCCCGCCTGACCGAGCCGCTGCGGCGACGCCACGACCTGGCCGCGGATCGCCACCGCTCTGGGCGACTCGTCGAGTTCCCAGGCGAGGTCCGTGCGACTGAAGAGGTCGAACCGCGCCGCCGACCAGGCCGAGCCCGCCGCCACCGCCGCCGCCACGATCGCGACGGTCGCCAGCCGCTGACGCCCGCGGCCGGCGGCCCACCGCCAGCCAGCCACCGCAACCAGGCCGGCGAGCCAGCAGGGCAGGGCGGGGCTCTTCGCGGCCGGCAGCCCGCGGACGAGGATCGCGCCGGCCGCGAGCCCCCCGGCCACAAGCAGGAGCGGACGGTGCGGCAGCGGCTCGTCGCGAAGCAGCCCCGCCAGCCGGCCGACGAGAACGGCAGAGCGGGCGATCCAGAGGCGAGCCAGCGACAGCAGGCGGTATGGCACGTGGGTCACCAGCGTCGATCCGTGCGGAGCAGGGGAGTGGAACCGCAGCCTGCGAAGGGCCCACTCTCTCAAGCGAGCGCGCGAGCCCCGGGGGGCAAAAAACTTTTTCCCGACCGATTCGGGGGCAGGCCCGGGCGTGTGAGGCCAGGGGTTCGTCGTGGCCTTCTCCTGCAAGGGACGGGGCATCTGCCCGTCCTGTAATGGCAGGCACATGGCACAGACCGCCGCCCACCTCGTCGATCACGTCATCCCGCCGGTGCCCGTGCGGCAGTGGGTGATTTCCGTGCCAAAGCGATTGCGTGGCATGCTCGCCGACCGACCCAACGTCGTCGCGGCGCTCACGAAGATCTTCCTTGACGAGATCGAGCGGTCCGTGCTCACGGCCTCGGGTGTCACCCCTGCTGCCGACACGCCGAGTGCTTCCCGCCCACGACTCGGCGTCATCTCCTTCCTGCACCGCTTCGGCTCGGCGCTCAACCACCATGTGCACATCGACGCGTGCGTGACCGACGGCGTCTTCATGCCGGCTGCCGACGGGGCAGGGCGTGACGCCCCGCCGGCGTTCCTGCCGGCCCGACCGATCACTCAAGTCCATCTGGCCACGGTCACTGAGCGGGTGCGCCGCCGCGTGATCCGGTGGTTCAGACTGTCTCGCCTGCTCGACGCCGCTGCCGCCGCCGACATGCTCGCCAGGGAAAATAGCGGGTTCTCGATCGATGCCAGCGTCCGGATCACGCTCAGCATGTGGGCTCGTTGAAGGGGGGCAGGTCACCGCGAACTGCCGTTGACCGGCCTGTCGTTCGCCTTTCCTCGTCAGGCGCGGTGGAGTCTTCCGTTTTCGTCGAGGCAGGGCTATCCTGCGTCTCTGATCACGGGCGTTCTGCCAACCGACTGAATCCTCTGCACACCGCCATTTCTCGCCGCGCGGGCTTCCCTTGGCTGCCACACCGACGATTCTGCTGACCGGAGCCACGGGGCTCCTCGGTTCATACATCCTGCGGGATCTGCTGCTGGCGAAAGTACCGTTGGCAGTGATCGTCCGCCCCACACGCCGCTTGAATGCACAGAAGCGGGTGGCCGCGATCGTGCGGGCATGGGAGGAGTCGCTCGGTGTCAGCCTCCCAATGCCCAAGGTACTCGTCGGCGAACTCGGGCAGCCACGTTGCGGGCTGGGTGATGCCGAAATCCACTGGGTGCGCGAACACTGCACCTGCGTGATCCACAATGCCGCGAGCCTCACCTTTCGCGGCGCCGATCAGGCCTTCGAGCCCTGGCAGACCAACGTGGGTGGCACCGCTGCCGTGCTCAGTCTCGTCGAGGCCACGGGCATCAGGCATGTCCACCATGTTTCCACCGCCTACGTGGCCGGCCTACGGTCGACCACGGTGTTCGAGCACGAGCTCGACATGGGACAGGAATACGGCAACGACTACGAACGGAGTAAAGCCGAGGGCGAGAAGTTGGTCCGGGCCGCCAGCCACGTCGACACGGTCACGATCTACCGCCCCTCGATCATCGTCGGTGACTCTGTGACGAGCTACACGTCCACCTATCACGGCTTTTATGCCGGGTTGCGACTCAGCCACACCCTGCTGACCCGGGTGCCGCTCGGTTCGACCAGCGGCCCCGCCCTGCTCTCACTTTTGGACATCGACCCGGCCGCCCGCAAAAACTTCGTGCCTGTGGATTGGGTTTCGGCGGTGATCAACCGCTGTATTCACACACCGACTGCCTGGGGACGCACCTTCCACCTCACCCATCCCCAACCGCTGACCATGGATTTCGTGGCCGCCATCACACAGGAATCCGTCGAGACCTACTCCGAGGCTGCTCCACCGGACTCTCCCGACATCTGCGACGAACAGTGGTTCGCCGATCACCTCCGCGTGCAGCTCGATATCTACCAGCGGTATTTCCGTACGGACCCCATCTTCGACAGCCGGCATACCGATCAGCTTGCCGGCGACATTCCCTGCCCCCGGCTGGACCGTGACACCCTTTTGCGGATGTCCAAGTTCGCGATCGAACACAACTTCGGCTCGCCAAAGGCCAAGAGCCTCACCACTGATTCGGCGAGCGGTCGACGGGTGGGCAGCGGCCGATAAGGAGCGAGTCGCAACGCTCACGTCGCGACTGGGAAAGACTGCCGCCGAAGGGGCCCGGCTGCAAGCGGCACAGGCTCAATGACGCATCAGCCATTCAGACAGGGCCTCCACAAACTCGTTCTTGACCCGCTCGGCTGTCTGGGCATCGATGGTGGTGGCGTCGTATCGCAAGAGCACCGTCAGCCGACCGGCGTATTCGACCAGCCCCACACCCCAGTGGGTTTTGGGGCGAAGTGGCGGCGTGACCACCCGCACGTCATGGCAACGGGCACCGGCCAACCAAAAGAACCCATCGGCATCGACGGGCAGCCGTTTACGGAGTCGGCGCGAGGGATCGCTCAGGTTGGTGAGGACCGCCGTTGCAAAGCACAATGGCTGCCGCAGGGCCCAGTGAAGCAGCCGCGGCCAGCGGGTCACGATCCCCAGCATCGCCAGCAGGCACAACCCTTCCCGCGACTGCCGCTGCGCCTGAAGGTCGGCCTGCACGCCGGCGAGCAAGCCGGACCAGTCGCTACAGGCTCCCACCCGGCGGTTGAGAAACAGGTAGGTATAGCGGTTTGACGCCGGCAACCGTTCGTCCTCGCGGGAGCGAAGGTCGACGGGCACCGTGATCCGGACCCACGACCGGACGGACATCCCGTGGGCCCGCTGCCAACGACCGAGCACCCTGAAGAGGATCGCCACCGCGACGTCGTTGAAGCTTGCTCCGTCGAGCGCCTGGGCATCCTGGAGCCGCGAGACGACCTCTGGTTGGAAGGTGTGGCTACACAGGCCGGTGGGCTGGAGGGCGGCGGGCGGACCTCGGCCAGGACGTCGGTCTGACGCCACGGCCGCATGGCTCGCGGCCGTCGGCCGCGGCTGGGGCACCAGAAGCCGCAGTGTGCTTCGCATTCGCCGGAGGTGCGTGATGACCGCACCGGGACCGGTGAACCGCCCCCGGCGGTCGAGGTGGGACACGTCGAGCGGCAGGAATGGCGTGGGGTGCTCACAGCAATTCCGCAGGACGGCATAGGCCATCACGAGATCCTGGATGAACATCCGCGCCCCCTGCCCGTCGCAGCAGGCATGGTGAAACTGCAGCCGCACGTCCCAGCCGGTGTCTGTCTGCCGCAGCCAGCCCCGCAGACCGGGCTCCGCCGTCAGATCGATCCACTCCATGCACGGCTCATCACTCAATGCTCCTGACAACACCGCCATTTCCTGCCAGCCGGTCGCGGCAGCCTGCCACGTGGCAACTCCTCGGTCGACCCGGATCGTCGACCGCAGCAGCGGGTGCCGGCCGACCGCAAACCGATAGGCTTCCCGCATCGCCTCCGTATCGATCCCTCCCTCAAACCGCAGGTCGACCCGGAAGAGCAGCGGAAACTCGGGGCGGTCGTCGAGCCAGAGGAAACTCTCGAGCGGTGTGAGCAGCCACGTGAGATCGCGACTGGCCCACGGCGCGTGCTCTGCCAGCAGCTGATCGACTTCGTTCATGCATGACGTTGTAATCGAAAATCAGCCGGAAACCCATCGATGCGTTTCTCCCGGGTGAGAGTTGCGAACAGTCCGACCGGTCCAACAGGATGAGTTCGAGCTCGGGTCAGCCGACGCACATGGCACACGTCATCTGATCAGCATTCGCATGAAGCTTCCCGCCCTGCTCGTCTTCTTGGTCTTGACCTCCGCGGCGATCCTCGATGCGGCCGAACCATCCGCCCTTGGAACACCTGCTGCGGCACTGCGCCCGCCCGCCCTTTGCACTCGAGCGGCTCTCCGCGATCCGCGACCGGTGGGCATGCGGTCGGCGGGCACGCCACCGGAGGCTGTTGCGAACCTCGTGAAAAGCCCCGCTCACGCGACACCTCGCGGATCGCGTGGGCCAAGCTGATGGCCCGGGTCGGGGAGAAGTTTCCGTTTGCGTGCCCGAACTGCGGCGGCGACATCCGGCTTTGAGGAGACGGCCGGCAGGAGCCGGCTCACCTCGAACCGGAGGTTCGCAAAGCGGGCGAAGGCCAGGATGGCTTCGCTCGCGTAAAGTCAGCCCCTGACACATCTCGGCGAACCGCTCGAGCCCCCGCCATTCTCTCCCGCCCGTGGCCCACCGTCGGGCGGCATGTAGCGGACGGTGCCCAGCCGGGAGAGCTGCGCCGAGGCCGGCCCGAAACGTCGTCGGCGGGATCCATGAGATAAAAAAAACGTCGCCCGTCAGGCCCACGTGCTGGACGTCGAGGAGGTTGCGATGGCGGGCGATCCGCCGGTGTTCCAGCTGTGCCCGCCGGCGTGAGCGACCGCGACCAGGCCACGATCTTCATGCCCAAAGCCTTGGCCCGGATGATCGTCTCTTGGCCGATCTGGCCCACGCCGATCACGGCGAGCGTGCTGCCGAAGAGCCCCCGCGCCACGCCGAACTGCTGCTTGTCGACGACGAGAATCCGCATGGTGCTCCAGATGACGAGAGGATCGAACGTTTGCTTCGGATCATACCGAGACGCCCATCGCAATCGGAAGGGTGCATCGGCTGCTGGTTTTCATTTCCTGCATGCTGTCTTCCGTTTTTTTCATACCTGCCGGAGATAGGCAGGGGGGGGCAGACTGCCATAGTCTCGATGAGGCGTTCCGTGTGGCAGATGTTCCTAGCCATCACTTTCGAAAGCGACGCAAACCATGCGAGTCATCCTCGAATCCGTTCGTAGGGCGACCATGCTGCTCGCGGTGGGGATCGCGGGCTTCGGGCCGCTCGCCGTCGGTCGCGATCGGTCGTGGATAGGCTTCTTCACGATCGACCCGACGACGCTCGCCGGGGAGTTTCTCGGCGAGGTGGGCCCGCCCAACCCGAACTCCCAGTGGGAGTATCGCAGCGTCGTGACCGACGGCGATTGGATCTACGGCCGCGTCGGCCACTATTGAACTGCCGCCGGTCACGCTCTACCCGTCCACGATCAACCGCTTGGCGGCCTTGGAAGACGGGTCGCTGTTCGCGCTCACCAATGGGTATGGCCGCGCGGTGAGCTTCGACCCGAAGAGCGAAACACGTACCTCACTCGGCGAGACGATGTCGGTGTATTCGCTCCTGCCGTTCGAACAAAAGCTCTGTCTCTGCGGGTATGCGGGTTCGATGGTCTGGATCTACGACCCAGCCCAGCCCTGGACGGCCGGCAAGGCCGGTGGGACACCGAAAGAAAAGGAGGCGGGCGGCATCCACGATCCGTTCGAGATGTTCCCCATCTACTGGATGTGCTCGGCCGCGGAGGGCCGCTACATCCTCTGTTCCACCAAGGCGGTCGCCGCCGCCGGCAATCCTGATGTCGTGCCGCCGCGTGGTCGGCTCTTCGTCTACGACACGACGACCCACGAGATCGTTCACCAGGCGGATGACGAGCGGCTGGGGCCGTACCCGGGCTTCATCGTGGAGGCGTTGCCCGGCGTCGTGACGGGGTACACGCTCGCGAAGGACTCCGCGGGCATCGAGTCGGGGCTCCTCTACGGCTTCGATCCGGCGGCCGCCGGTGCTGTGGAAGAAGCCCGCGCCCCGGCCCCCCGCCACCGGCTTCTTGGCCATCAAGAACGGCCGCCATGCCTTCACGAAGGGGCCCGATGGTCCTTCAACCGATCGTCGCCACAACGTGGGCCAGATACCGCTCGAGTTCCGGCGGCAGGCCGCCGGCCCGGATCGCCTTGTCCACCTGCCGGCGGAGGGCTTCGACGCACTCGTCCGGGGTCGCATCGACGGGCAGGTCGATGACGGCGTCGAGCGTCACGTGCGAGTCGCCCGTCAAGAGGCGGAAGAGCTGGGCGATCGAGGCCATGAGCGGGCTCCCCGTGCGGGCGGCGGTGTCGTCGAGCAGCGTGCCGACCAGCGCCGAGTTGAGCGCCAGCCGGCGCCGCACCTCGGCGGCGGTGGCGGCCCGGAAGCCGGGCTCTTCCTTGAGCGATTGGAAGCGGGCCGCATCAATCACGAGCAACTCGAGCCGGTTGGTGACCCGCGTGGTCACGGTGGCCACGGCCGGCTGGCCCCGCCACATGCCGATCTCGCCGAGCACGGTCGGGGCGGCGAGCACGGCCACCTGTCGGGGCTCGGCCGGGGCGGGGGCATGCATCACGACCAAGGGCGCGGTGGCCGAGAGCACGACGTACATCTCACCGAGGCGCTCCCCCTGGCGGATGAGCGCGTCGCCGGGAGCGAGGTCGATCGACCGGCGCTCGAGCGGCCCGGCCCCCGTGCGGTCGGCGTCGAGAGCGTGGAGCAGGATCGCCCCGACGAGGCGGTCGTCGAGGGCGTCGTCGGTGTTGACAACCGCCGCCTCGTGGTAAGCCCGGTGAAGCGCGGCCACGTCGGGACGCAGGCCGAGCGACTGCCTTGCCCGGGAGATGCCCCGGATGTCGGCGAGGGTGCGCTGCCGCCGCTGCCGGTGCTGCCACTCCTGCCGGCGCCGCTCCAACTCCGCGGGCACGTCGCCGCCGGGAAACAGAAACTCCCGCGTCTCGGGATCGATGTGCCGCTCAACGTGCTCGTGGGCGGTCAGGCCCGACATGAAGGCGGTGAAGGGCACGATCCGCCGGGCGATCTCCTGGGCCATCCGCCGGACACGGGCCGAAGGGGGCCGCTCGCGGAGGCGGCAGTCATAGGCGTCGCGAAACCGCTCGTGGGCCGCGAGGTCGCGGGGCACCCTGGTAAGGCCGGTGAAGCCCGCCAGCTGGTAGAGGATCGTGCAGGTCAGGGCGGCGAGGTCGCGGCCGCCGCGGCTGTCGGGGGCGAGCCCGCAGAGCGTCAGCCCCCGGCGGATAGACTCGATGAACGCCGTCGCGACGTAGGCGTAGTCGGCCTCGTAGCCCGGCACCACTCGGACGCCGCCGTCGCCGACCGCCGTCACGACGCCGGCGACATGGTGCCGGAGGTTCACCATCCCCACGATCTCACGAAATTCCGCAGACGATCTGGGAAAGGTGAACGCCCCGGAGAAGAAGTCGCTCGTGCCGCCGATTCGTTCCCCCGCGCGAAAGTGGCCCTCGTTGCGGAACGAGCTGGTGACGATCGAGCTCACCAGCAGCGTCCGGTAGATGCCGCCCCAGGCGAAGCCCATGGCGTCGAAGGCGAACCGACCCCGGTAGGCGACGAGGTTTCGCAGCGTGCAGAACCGCCAGGCCAGCCGCCGGCCCGCGACCCGCCGCAGCGCGTCCCATTCCCGGTCGCCGATCTCCGGCAGCGGCACGATGTCATCGGCCGACAAAAATTCCTCCAGCGTGCCACGGGGTGGGCGATCTGCGGCGGGGGAAGCGGTCGTCATCGGAGGTTCCAGCGCGGTAGGCTCCCGGAGGAGTGGCCGACGTGACCGGGCACTGGGCCACGACCGTCCCGGAGACGAAGTTTGCCGGGAAGGTCGGCTGGTGACAACGGGCCTCAACCAGTTGGCAAGACGACGATGCTCCTGCGGCCGCTCGGGCACGACGCTCGTCGAGTTCATGGTGGTGATCGCCATCATCGCTGCCCTCGTGGCGCTCCTCTTGCCCGCCGTGCAATCCGCGAGAGCGGCACCCGGGCGGCTACGAAGGTGACGCCGCGCGGCTGGCCGAGCCGCCCCGCGGGCCGTTGAGCAAGCGGCCGATCGCGGTGTGGCGCACGCCGTAGCGGTAGCTCACGAGCAGCGCTGGCGTCACCAGCGCCATGACCACGAGAAACTTCAGGTCCGCCGGCATGGTCCACGAACGGACGACCATCTGTGCCACCATCACGAGCGGCACGTGCACGAGATACATCCAGTAGGACGCGTCGGCCAGCCACGACACCAGCGGGCTGGGCCGGGAGCAGAATCGGGAGCACAGCCCGATCAGCCCCAGCGACATCGTCCACGCGAAGGCGGGTTGCAGCAGGCTGGCGAGCGGTCGGTCGTTCATCATCGCGATGCCGATCCCGAACAGCACGATCGCCGCCGGCAGGAGCAGTTTCCAGTGGCGGCCGAGCCGCGTGTCGAGGCCCTCCGCGGCGAAGGTGGCGACGCCGAAGAAGAAGAAGCAAGCGTAGAAGGCGAGCAGGTGCGGCCGCGGCAGGATCCCGAACGAGGTGTCGGGGCCGTAGCCTGCCGTCATCGACATGCCCATCACCAGCTGGGGCACGCACGAGGCCGCCACGAGCCACCAGCGGCCGCGACCCTTCGGCAGGAGGCCCGTCACGGCGAGCGCCGCGAAGGCGGCGACCAGCCAGCAGAGGAACCACAGGAACCAGAGGTGGTGGAAGACGTTCGTCTGCACGAGGTGCAACGACCATGAACCGACGTGCACTCGGAGCCAGTCCGCCGACAGGATCCGGGACCAGGCGAGCGTGGCCCGGTCGAGCGGCCCGCCGAGCGTGCCCTCGGGATTCGGCCCCGTGGGCAGGAGAGGTCGCAGCCGCTCGCGGCCGCCGAGAACCTCGTCCACGGCGACCGGATTCATGGCGGTGAGGGGCGCCAGCTCGCTGACGAGCTCGGCCGGGAGGCTCAGCATCGCCGCCGGCATCCGGCCGACCGCGTTCACGGCGGCGGGGTTCGCTCCTCGCTCGATCAGGAGTCTGGCCGCCGCATCCCGGCCGAAATACGCAGCATGGTGGAGCGGCGTGTTGCCGCCGTGATCGCGTTCGTCGGGGGTGCCGCCGGCGTCGAGGACCGCGGCCACGATTTCCGGGTCGCCCCGCATGGTGGCCCACGCGAGCGGCGTGAGGCCCCAGAAGGCGTCCTTCCGCTCGGCCGCGCCGGGAGTTGCAATCCGGCGGCGCACCGTGGCCTCGTCACCCGAGAGCATGTCGGAGAGGGCGGGCTGCGGCCGGTTTGTTCGCAGGGCATAGGCCTCGATCACCTGGTCGAGCGGCACGATCGTCAACGTGGCGATCACCAGCGGCAGAAAGATCCGCGTGAACCGCTGCTCGAGCAGGCTCGCGAGCCCGCGACGGCTAGAGACGAGCATCGTGAAATAGCCGCTCAGCAGGAAGAAGAGCGGCATCCGGAAGCCGTGCACGACCGCGATCAGGAGGACGAGCAGGTCGCTCCGCTCGACGTCCCGCACCGGCCAGGCAAACGGCACGAAACTCAGCGCCGCATGCAGGGCGACGCCGAGCAGCATGGCGAAGCTGCGCAGGGCGTCGAGATCGGTGCGCCTCGTTGCGACGGCGGGTGCGTTCGGCGACGTGGAAATGACTTCGAGATCCGCTGGGAGTTGATGTCCACCATGACAGTGGCGCTGGTGGAGAGTAGGGTGATCGCCAGCTCTTCGGCAAGCGCGGGCCGGGCGGAGTCCAGCCTTCGCCTCTTGCGGGCGATGGCGACGGGCGTTAGGAAGACGCCGACCTGGCAGGTGAAGGCGATGCTCCTCAGACTCCTCGG
>JBIKXY010000201.1:0-5307 GCA_044355515.1 Pirellulales bacterium | reverse complement strand
AGCAGCTGCCGGGCCTGCCGTTTTCCCAAGAGCACCGCCAGCCCGCGGCCGAGGAACCAGAACAGGCCCCCGGTGGCCGCGATCAGACCCGCGAACACCAGCACCACGCCGATCTGCTCGCTCATCGTCGTCTCATCCGTGGGGCGCGACCACTCATGCCCGCTTGGCAGCATATCGGACAACTGCCCCGTTGAGCAGAGCCGCGACGCTCATGCTCGCGTGGCAGATCAACTCTGTCCGAGCACCGCCTCGGCGGTGCGGCGGCCGCTCGCGAGCGCCCCGTTGATCGAGGCCGAGCCGCAATGGTCGCCGCAGAGAAACAGCCCGTCGGCCAGCCACGGGGAAGCAGGCCGCAACCGGCGGGCGGCGGGCGACTCGTCGGGCAGGGCGTGCGGAACCGACACGGCTGCGAGCAGCCGCCAGCGGCGGGCCTCCGGGCCGAACCAGCCCGCCGCCTGCTCTCGAATGGCCTCGGCCAGCGGTTCGCTGGCGACTTGAAAACCCTGCCGCACCGAAACCGTGACCAGCGCCGCCCCCGGCGGGGCGTAGCCCGCGGCCACGTCGGAGGGCACGGTCAGGTTGTCGATCGGTCCGGCGTCGTCGGCGCTCACCACGAGCGTGGGCCGCGGGAGCGGCGAACGGTCGGCGGCGAACGCGACCAGCCGGGTCGATTTGTCGCCGCGGCCCGTCCAGCCGCCCCGATGCTCCGGCGGCAAGAGCGTCGCGGCGGTCGCGCGGTCGGTGGCCACGACCACGTCGCGGGCCGAGAGCCGGCTGCCGTCGGCGAGTTCCACGCTGCCCGGCCCGACCGATCGCACGGCCGTCGCCGGCTTCACAGAGCCCGCCGGCAGGCCCGCGGCGAGCTGGGCGGGAATCGCCGCCATCCCGCCAGCCGGCAGGCAGGCCCGGCCGAGGGCGAACATCGCGAAGTCGAAGAGAAACACCGGCGCCGCCGTCGCGAGCGGCCGCTCGAGAAACACGCCGCCGAAGAAGGGCACAAAGAAGCGGCGGACGAACCCGGGTGAAAAGCCGCGAGCAGCCAACTCCTCGGCGGTGGTCCGCTCCTCCTGGGCCGCGGCCGCGTCGGGGTCGAGCCGCCCGGCTCGCAGGGCCGTGATCGCCTCGTGCCGCAGCCGCGCGGTCCGCAGGCCATCGGCGATCCCGATCGTGCCGGCGAGCACCGCGCCGACGGCGGCGAGCGGCTGCCGCCAGGGATCGGCCACCCGCCGCAGGCGGCCCCCCTCGGCGATCACCGCGCCCGCGTCAAACCGGCCCAGCCGCAGGGCCGCGAGGTCGAGCTGCCGCCGGCCCTCGGGGTAGGCGTCGTTGTAGACCTGGAAGCCGCGGTCGATCCGGAAGCCGTCCACCGTGTCGGTCGCCACGCGGCCGCCGACGCGGTCGGCTGCCTCGAGCACGAGCACGCTTCGGCCGGCCCGCGCGAGCGACCGGGCACAGGCAAGCCCGGCCAGCCCGCCCCCCACGATGATGCAGTCGGCGTCGGTCATGCGTGTTCCATCAGGATTGCGGAGCCCGTTCGGCCAGCATCCGAGCCAGCCACCGGCCCGCAGCCAGCCCGCTCGAGGCGGCCCCCTCGACCCGCGGGCCGGCGAAGGCGTCACCGCAGCAGGCGATGGGGGGCGCGTGCGAGACGGCGACCAGCGGCTCGGAAATGATCGTCGTGGGCAGGGCGAACTTCCAGCGGTGCAGTGATTTCTCGACCACGGCCGTGGCCGGGTCGCCGTCGATCCAGGGGCGGGCGTGATCGACGAGCAGCGCCATCACCTCGTCGGGCGGCGTGTCGAAGTGGCGGCGACTGAAGGCCCCGTCGGCGTGGATCGTGAGGGCCGGCACCGGCGAGATGCCCTTCTGCTGGTTGTCGGCCACCCAGGCGATCGGCCCGCCGCCGGCCGGGTCGAACTGGATCCCGCCCGGCGGCGGCACGCGGCTCGGCCGGTCGAGCACGAGCATGGCCGCGAAGCACGGGTCGTAGGCCACGGCCCCGAGCGCCTGCCAATCAGCCGCGTCACGCGGCCCAGAGCCCGCGTGAAGCCCTCCCGCCGCGAGCAGGTCGAGCGACTGCGGCACCGGGGGCGTGAGGATCGCCCCGCGGCCGACGAGTGTCGCGCCGTCATCGAGCGGCACCCGCACCATTCCGTCGTCGGCAGCGACCGCCGTGGCCTTCGCCACCATCTGGATCTCGCACCGGCCCCCCGCGGCGCCGGCGCCGGCGTCGAGCCAGGCCGCGAGCTGCTTGGGGAGATCGGTCATGCCCCGCGTGCCCCGCCACCGCGGATGCCCGTCGCCGGTGCCGTCGCCGCCGAGCGAGCCATCCCGCCTGAAGCCGCGGCACCATTCCGCGACGGCCCCGGCCGCATGGGCCTCGGCCACGATCCCGCCGAAGGCCCGACCCCGCACGGTGAAGAACTGCGCGCCGTGGTCACAGACCGCCGAGCCGAGCCGCCGCGTGGCCACCCGGCCCCCGGCGCCGCGGCCCTTGTCGAGCACGACCACCGAGCGGCCCGCCGCCACGAGCTCCCGCGCGGCACACAGCCCGGCCATCCCGGCCCCGACCACGATCGCATCCCACTCCGCGGCTCGACTCACACGACGCTCCTGGCTGACCGGCTCCCGCGGGAGCCCATTCACACCATCAGATTACCCCATTCGTGCGCATCGACGTTTGGCATCCTTTCTCCGCTTCCACGTTGGGTCTGCGAGGGGCTGCTCATGCCAGGCGAGCCGGCCTTGGCAGCGAGCGCAGGCAGGATGCCGAAGCGAGCTGCCATGGAGCGACCGGAGGGCAGGATGCCCGCAGGGAGCGTCCGGCGAGATGGCATGGGCAGCCCCGAGCCTGCGTCACCTTCGAGCGTCCGGCGAGATGCACCCCGAGCCGCGTGCGCAGCAGGCCTGTTACGATACTCGCCCATGAGCCACTACCGGACCACTCCCACCGACACCGCGGGCATGCCCCCGGGCATCCCCTACATCATCGGCAACGAGGCCGCCGAGCGGTTCAGCTACTACGGGATGCGGACGATCCTGACCATCTTCATGGTCCGCTACCTGTATCTGATGTCCGACACCATCCTCCCGGCCATGAGCAAGGCCGAGGCCCAGGAGCGGTATCACACCTTCTCCTCGTGGGTTTATTTCTTTCCGATCCTGGGGGCGATCGTCGCCGACGCCTTCACCGGCAAGTATCGGATCATCATCGCGGTGTCGGTGCTCTATTGCCTGGGCCACCTGGCGCTGGCGTTCATGGGGGGCGGCGGGCTGTCCGCCGAAACCTGGCTCTGGATCGGGCTGTTCCTGATCGCCCTGGGCTCGGGCGGCATCAAGCCCTGCGTCTCGGCCCACGTGGGCGACCAGTTCGGCAAGCGGAACCAGCACCTGATGGAGCAGGTCTATCAATGGTTCTACTTCGCGATCAACTTCGGCTCGACGCTCTCCACGCTGCTCACGCCCTGGCTGCTCGAGTGGTACGGGCCGCACGTCGCCTTCGGCGTGCCCGGCGTGCTGATGGCGATCGCCACGCTGATGTTCTGGCTGGGCCGCAACCAATACATCCACGTGCCCCCGGGCGGCACGGCCTTCCTCCGGGAGGTGTTCAGCCGGGACGGGATCCTGACGATCCTCCGGCTGTCGCTCGTCTACCTCTGCATCGCCGTGTTCTGGGCGCTCTTCGACCAGACGAGCTCGGCCTGGGTGCTCCAGGCCGAAGACATGAACCTCCGCTGGCTGGGCATCGACTGGCTGCCCTCCCAGATCCAGGTGCTCAACCCGATCCTGGTGATGGTGATGATCCCGCTGTTCCAGTTCCTGGTCTATCCGGCGATCGGCCGCTTGTTCCGGCTCACGCCGCTGCGGAAGATCGGGATCGGCCTGTTCGTGATGACGGCCGGCTTCGGCCTCTCGGCGGTCGTGCAGGGCTGGATCGACGGCGGGGCGCGGCCGAGCGTGGCCTGGCAGTTCGTCGCTTATGTGATCGTGACCGCGGCCGAGATCATGGTCTCGATCACGGGCCTCGAGTTTTCCTATTCGCAGGCGCCCAAGACGATGAAGTCGGTGATCATGGCAGTCTGGATGCTGTCGATCTCGCTGGGCAACTACGTGACCGCGGTGGTGAACCACTGGATTCAGGTGCCGGGGATCCAGGCGGTCGTGGCCCGGGCCGCCGATCTGGCCCCGACGCCGGTGGCGGGCGATCAGATCGTCGCCGGCTGGCAGGTTCGCGTGACCGACCTTGTGCCGCGGGGCGAGTGGGGGAGCCTCCCCGATGACGACACGGTCCGGGAGTTGCGCGTGGCCGGCGGCGACGGCCGGTTCGACACCGACGACGACGCGGTGCTCTCGTTCAATCGGTTCGTAGGCCTCGTGGGCCTCACGACGGCGGAAGACGGCCCGCTCCTGGCGGCGAAGCAGCGGGTCGATGCCGCCTTCTTCGCCTCGGCGGAGGCCGACGCCGCCAAGGAGATCCCCGGCGACGATGCCGGGGCGGCGCTCGTGGCCGGCATCGCCGACTCGGCCGGCCGGCCGCTCCGCTACCGCCGGATCACCCGCGACCGCTACCGGCTCGTCGCCGACGGCCCCGACGGCCAGCCCTTCACCCGCGACGACCTCGTGCTCACGGCCACGGCCGTGCGGGCCGATCCCGACGGGGCGGCCCGGCTGGCAAGCAAGCCGCTCACCTGGCGGGAGAAGCGGCTGATCGAGCTCGAGGGGGACAAGGGCCGCCGCGAGGTGGAGGCGGCCCGGGGCGAGGCCCCCGAGACGACGGTGGCCCACGAGCTCACGATCGGCGGCCTGACGACGCTCGAAGGGGCCGCCTACTACTGGTTCTGGACCGGCTGCATGCTCGCCGCGGCGGTGGCCTTCGTGCCGATCGCCATCCTGTACCGCGGTCGGCCGCATCTTCAGGACGACCCGGAAGCCGCCTGACTGCCGGAAGCTGCGTCTTCGTCCGCGTCAGTATTGAATCGCGATCCCGGCGTCGGAGAAGAACGGCGCGGCTTCGGCGGTCAGCCCCCAACCCACGCGCAGACCGAGTTCGACGTTCCGGGTGATGTTGACGTGCGTGCCGGGGCTGAAGAACGGCCGCTGCGTGTCATTGACGAGTCCCTGGGTGAAGGAGCCGAACCACTCGGCGTGCACCTCCCAGCGCTCGGTCACGGGCACCCGCAGCACCAGCGAGGGGCTCCACCGGCTGAACCAGTTCTCGGCACCCTCGGAGTAGGCGTAGCGGATCGCGCCGTCGAGACGCCATTCGCGGTCGAGTTCCCAGCCCGCCACGAGGGTCGCCACCGGCAC
>JBIKXY010000200.1:0-5309 GCA_044355515.1 Pirellulales bacterium | reverse complement strand
TTCGACTTCGAGGAGTTGACATACTCCGACGTGGCCCAGGCCGATCTCGACCTCTCGGTCTGGGAACTCGACCAGAGCAGCCAGTTCACGACGCTCGTCGCCCGCTCCGAGAGCCTTTACAACACCGTCGAACACCTCTCCTTCGCCCTGCCGCGGTCGGGCTTCTACGGCCTGCGGGTCGAGTACCCCTTCAACACGTTCGACAACACGACGGGTCAGGTCTGGGGGGACAACGCCAATCCCCAGACCTATGGGCTCTCCTGGCAGGCCGTGCCCGAGCCGGGCACCATCATCCTCGCCGCGGCGGCCGGCGGCTTGTCGCTGCTTGCGGGCCGCCGTCGGGCTACCAGGCGGTCGTGACGCCCAGTCCGCCGAGGTCGCCGATCGGCACCGGCATGACCTGCACCTCCATCCCGGCGAAGTGCATCTCGGTGGCGTTCACCGCCCGGGCGCTGGCCCAGGCGAGATACCAGCCCAGGAACACCTGCGACGGGTAGTGGGAGTCGGTGGTCATCCGGGAGAAGCCGACGAAGGTCGAGCAGACGTAGAGCGTGCCCTTGAGCAGCGGGCTCTCCACCATGTCGGCGGCGGCCAGGAAGGGAATCGCGCCCACGAAGGCATGGCCGCTGACGCCGTTATTGTCGTTCCAGAAGTGCCACTTGCTGCCCACGTCTTCCGCCGGCCGCGAGGCCCCGGTCGCCATCTGGAGCACGTATAGCGGCGGGGCTCCCACCACGAAGATCCGCAGCGACCGCGAGCCCCACTCGCCCAGCACGTCGCCGACCGGATTGCCCTCGAAGACGAGCCCCGTGGCCGCCGCCACCCCGAAGATCGGCAGGGCGTAGCGGCCCTCCCCGATGTCCTTGCAGCCCGTGAAGAACGTGCCGAGCCCGGTCGGCTCGACGCCGCGGAGCCAGGCCGCCTGCATCGTGTCATCGAAGCCGGTGTTGGCCATCAGGGCGCCGGCGCCGAACGCCGCCGTGGTGCAGACGAGGCTCTGGCAGTCGTAGAAGTTGCGATAGTCTTCCCAGATCTTGTGGCCGGCCCGCGAGAGCCGGGGGAAGCGGCTCTGCGACCAGGGCAGTTCCGCGGGTCGCGGGGCGAACATCTCCTGCTGCGCGGGCGGCGGAAGGGAATAGACCGGGTCGGCGGTGGGGGCGAGCCGGGCGGCCAGTTCGACGGTGAAACTGTCGGGGCGATCCTCAGGCCGCCAGTCGCCGGCCGGCTCGACGGCGTCGCCTCCGCCCACCGTCTCCGCCAGCGACTCGGTCTGCAGGGAGGCATCGACCCAGACGCCGCCCATGGCCGGCACCACCCGCGCGACCACCCGTTGCCGCTTGGGAGGCCAGGCCAGCTGCGCTGCCCCCGGGGGCTCCACCCAGGCCGACTCGATCAACCCCGCCCGCGGTGGAACCGCCGTGAAGTCGGGCTCGACGGCCCGCACCACGGGCCAGTCGGCCGAGATCGTGGCGAGCGTCTGCCGCCAGAGTGCCGCGCCGTCGGGCGAGGGGAGGAACATCCCGCCAGGCACGTCCGCCGCCGCCGGCTCGTCGGTCCGCTCGGCCTCGCCCGCGGCGACCGCCAAGAGCGGGCAGGCGATCGCAAGCGTCGCGCAGGCGATCACCGCGCGGAGCGCTGAAGCGCACCGCCGCGGGGCCGCGGGAGGAAGGCGGATCCATGCTGGCATAGAGGCCGCGGACTCTCGCAGCCCCGGCAGCCCGCCGCAACCCGGATTTGCCGCCGGGAAGGCCTTCAGTCCGCCCCGTTTGCCTCAGCCGCGTCGATGAACACCTCGACCTGCTGCCCCACGAACAGCGGCGGCCGGCCGGCCGGGTCGAACTCGTAGATCACCTGCAGCACGCGGGTGTCGACCCGCTCGGTGGTGTCGCCGGTGAGCGACTTCTTCGGCACCACGAACGGCTCCACCCGCACGAACTCGAGCGGGTATTTCTCCTGCAGGTTGCCCCGCGGCACGGCCACCGCGGGCAGACCCGCGTGGAACCGCGGGATGTCGTACTCGTCGATGTCCACCCGCACGTGGAGCCTGTCGGTGTTGCCCAGGATCACCAGCGGCTGATTGGCGGGCGTGCCCACGAACTCGCCCGGCCGGACGTTCACCTGCAGCACCCGCCCGGCCACCAGAGCCCGCACCACCAGCCGATCGAGCTCGACCTCGATCTTGGCCACCTCCGCCTCGGCCCGCGAGAGCGCCGCCTTCGCCACGTCGCGGTCATATTGCCAGGAGCCGGCCTCCAGCAGGTCGAGGTCGGCCTGCGAGCGGGCCAGGGCCGCCTTGGCGGCAGCCAGCGACTCCCGCCGCTCGATCAGCTCCTGCTCCGTCGCGACCTTGCGGGCGTAGGTCTCCTCGACCCGCTTGAGGGCGTCGGTCTCGCGGACGACGATCGCTTGGACCTCGTCCACCGTGGCTGCCAGCACCGGAATCTTCTCCGGGCGAGGCTCGGCCTCGAGTCGCACCAGCTCGCTGCGGGACTGGGCGACGGCCGCCTGCTTGACCTCCAGCTCTCCCCGCAGCTCGCGGTCGTCGAGGCGGAAGAGGGGGTTGCCGGGGGCGACCTCGTCTCCCACCTTCACGAGCACCTCGACCACCACGCCGGGCGTGGCCGAGCCGACCGCGATGTTCTCCGTCTGGGCCTCGACGATCCCAGCCGCGGCGAGGGCATCGGCGAAGGGATTCCTGGCCGGCGCGATCGGCGGCGGCGGATTGTGCTCGACGGGCCGGGTGGACCAGACATACCAGCCGGCAAACGCCAACAGCCCGAGCGCCACCAGCGGCAGGACCCGCTGGGTGACGAAGTCGGCGAACGTGCCCCGCCGCTCGAGGCGACGCAGACCGGCGGACGAGGAGTCGGCGGCAGTGGATGCCATGGCGAGATGGTAACCGGTCGAGCCGGATCAGGTCGGCTCCGCGTGGTGCGGCCCCGAGGCCACGGAGTCGATCCGGCCGTCCTCCATCGAGGCGATCCGGTCGGCGAAGGAGTAGACCCGGGAGTCGTGGGTGACCACGATCACGGCCCGGTCGGGCTGGACGGCAATCTTCTGGATCAGCTCCATCGTGATCCGGCCGTTCTGGGCATCGAGGGCGCTGGTCGGCTCGTCGCAGACGAGCAGCCGGGGCTCGTGCACGAGCGCCCGGGCGATCGCCACCCGCTGCTGCTGGCCGCCGGAGAGCTCGCTCGGCAGGTTCGCGAGCCGGTCACCCATCCCCAACTGGTCGAGGACGTCGGCCGCCGCCTCCACCGCCCGGCGGCGGTTCCAGCCCGCGATCAACAGCGGCACGGCGGCGTTCTCGGCCGCGGTCAGCGCGGGCAGCAGATTGAAGGCCTGGAACACGAAGCCCACGTGGTCGCGGCGAAACTTCACCTTCCGCCCGTTGCTCATCCGCCCGAGGTCCTCGCCGAGCACCACCACCTCGCCGGCCGTGGGCTCGAGCGTGCCGGCCACGATGGAGACGAGCGTGGTCTTGCCGCAGCCGCTCGGGCCCACGAGCATCAGGAGCTCGCCGTAGGGAATGTCGAGGTCCACGCCCCGCAAGGCCCGCGTCACGGCCCCGCCGCTGCCGAACTCCTTGGTCACGCCCCGGACCCGCACGGCCACTTCCTCGAGCGGCCGGTCGTCGTGCGTCTGGAAACTCGAGGCGGTGGCCATGATCTCAGCCTCGGAACACGATCGCAGGATCGACGACGAGCACCTTGCGGATCGAGAGCAGGCTGGCGACGAGCACGATCACGAACACTGCCCCGGCCGTGATCGCGAGCACCTGCCAGGGCATGAAGAAGGAGAGCCGTGAGGCACCCTTCACGAACCAGCCGAACAGCCCCGCCAGCCCCACGCCCAGCCCGTAGCCGATCAGCCCCACCTGCAGGCCCTGGGCGAGCACCATCACGAGGATCGTCCAGTTGCTCGTGCCCATCGCCTTGAGCGCCCCGTATTGGCGGATGTTTTCCACGGTGAACAGATAGAAGGTCTGGCCGGCGATCGCGGTGCCCACCAGAAACCCGAGCAGCACGGTGATCCCGAAGTTGAGCGGGATCCCGGTCTTCCGCAGATAGTAGGCGATCGTCTGGCGGAGGAACTGCTCGCGGGTCAGCGCCTGCAGGCCCGTCCGCTCCTCGATCCGGCGGCAGACCTCCTCCTCAGGCACGCCCGGCTGGGCGTCGGCCAGGACGAACGACAGCACCTTCCGCTCCGGCGGCGCGAAGAGCACCGCCTGGCTGTAGCGGGTGTAGACGATCGGGAAGCTCTGGAAGGTGCGGCTGGCCTTGGTGAGCCCCACGAGCACGGCCCGGCGGTCGTTCATCTCGAAGCTGCGGCCGAGCTTGTAGGGCTCGCCGGGCCAGATCCGCTTGTAGCCGGCGTCGTCCATGATCACGGCGTCGGGCTTGCGCAGGTCGGCGATCGAGCCCAGGAACACGCCCCCGGGCGCCCCCACGAGCGTGGCGTCGTCGAGCCCGAGGATGATCATCTGCTCGTAGGTGCCCTCCGCCAGCCGGGCCCGGCCGATCCCCTTGTAGAACCGCACCGCCCACTCGACCCCGGGCACGCTCTTGACGCGAAACAGTTCCGTGTCGGCCAGCGGCTTGATGTCGTCCACGAACTGGACATGCTTGTCCATCACCCAGATGCCCGCCCCCTCGACGTCGCGGATCTGGCTGACCGTCAGCGACATCAACCCGCAGAAGATGGAGGCCTGCTGGGCGATGAGCACGGCGGCGAAGACCACGCCGAAAATGATCCCCAGGTATTTGACCCGGTTGCCGACCAGCATCTTCCAGGCGATCCAAAGCATGGCGGCAGTCTATCCCGCCGCCGGGGACGGGGCTCTGGTATCCTGTCGCGCCTTCCAGAATCGACGGAGACTCGGAGCGTGCCAGGGCCGGCGGAGATCGATGCAGCGGGGCATGGCCCCGCGGCGCTCGAGCCGCGGGTGGTCGAGGTGCTCAGACGGTGGTGGGGTTTCGAGACGCTCCGCCCGCTGCAGGCCGAGGCGATCCAGACGGCACTGGCCGGCCGTGATTCGCTGGTGGTGATGCCGACGGGCGGGGGCAAGAGCCTCTGTTACCAGCTGCCGCCGCTCGTGGGCGAGTCGACCGACGTCGTGATCTCGCCGCTGGTGGCCCTGATGAAGGATCAGGTCGATTCGCTCGAGGCACTCGGTTACCCCGCTGCCGCCCTCCATTCGGGCCTCTCGGCCGAGGAGCGATCGGCGATCCGCGGCCGGCTCCGGGCCGGGGAGCTGCGGCTGCTCTTCACGGCGCCCGAGCGGCTGGTCAACTCCGGCCTGCTCGACA
>JBIKXY010000043.1:0-16313 GCA_044355515.1 Pirellulales bacterium | reverse complement strand
CGGCGATCTGATGGAGGGCGTGGCCGCCGAGGCGGCCTCGCTCGCCGGCCACCTCGGGCTCGACAACCTCTGCTGGATCTACGACGACAACGCGATCACGATCGAGGGGGAGACGGACCTGGCCTTCAGCGAGGACGTGGGCCGGCGGTTCGAGGGACTCGGCTGGCACGTGGTGCAGGTCGCCGACGCCAATGACACCGCGGCGCTCGAGCGGGCCCTCGAGGCCTTCAAGGCCGAGACGAAGAAGCCGACGCTCGTGGTCGTGAAGAGCGTGATCGGCTACGGGGCGCCCACCAAGGCCGGCTCCCATGCCTCGCACGGCGCGCCCTTGGGTGCCGACGAGATCAAGGGGGCCAAGGAGGCCTACGGCTGGCCGGCCGACGCGAGCTTCCTGGTGCCGCCGGAGGTGCCGGAGCGGTTCGCCGCCACGCTGGGCGACCGCGGAGCGAAGGCCCGTCGGGCCTGGGAGGGCGGGCTCGAGTCGTATCGCAAGGCTGATGCCGCCGCCGCCACCGAGCTGGGCGAGTTTCTCGGCGGCAGGCTGCCGGCCGCCTGCGACGCGGCCATTCCGTCATTCCCCGCCGACCCCAAGGGGCTCGCCAGCCGGGTCTCGTCGGGCAAGGTGATCGAGGCGCTCAGCAAGGCCGTGCCCTGGTTCCTCGGGGGCTCCGCCGACTTGGCCCCCTCGACGATGACGCTCGTCAAAGATGCCGGCAGCTTCGGCCACGGCAACTACGGCGGCCGCAACCTCCACTTCGGGATCCGCGAGCATGGCATGGCCGCCGCCTGCAACGGGATGGCGCTCACGGGCCTACGGCCCTACTGCGCCACCTTCTTCGTGTTCTTCGACTACCTGAAGCCGGCCCTGCGGCTCTCGGCGCTCGGGGACCTCGGCGTGATCTACGTGCTCACCCACGACTCGATCGGCCTGGGCGAGGACGGGCCCACCCACCAGCCGATCGAGCAACTCGCCAGCGCCCGGGCCGTGCCCGGCCTCTCGGTGTTCCGGCCGGCCGACGCGAACGAGGTCGCCGAGACCTACCGGGTCGTGATGCACCGCCCCGAGCGGCCGGCTGTGATCGTGCTCTCGCGGCAAAATGTCCCCACGCTCGACCGCACCGGCCTGGGCGCCGCCTCCGGCGTGGCCCGCGGCGGCTATGTGCTCAAGCCGGCAGAGGGGGAAGCGGAAGGTGGCAGGCCTGACTGCATCCTGATCGGCACGGGCAGCGAGCTGACGCTCTGCCTGGAGGCCGCCGCCGCGCTCGCCGCCGAGGGCGTCGGGGCCCGGGTCGTGAGCCTGCCCTCGTGGGATCTGTTCGCCGAGCAGGATTCCGCCTACCGCGAGAGCGTGCTGCCGGCGGCCGTCACGGCGCGGGTGGCCTGCGAGGCCGCCTGCGGCTTCGGCTGGGAAAGGTGGCTTGGCGACCGAGGGATCTTCGTGGGGATGAACTCGTTCGGCGCCTCGGCGCCGGCCGGCAAGCTCTACGAGCACTTCGGGATCACCGCCGCCGCGGTGGCCGCCGCCGCCAAGCGGGCCCTCGGGACCTGAACAAGGTGCGGTAGAGCCTCAGGGCTGGTGGTGCGAGCCGCCGATCACGGCGTCGTCGGGATCGACGCCGGCGGCCACTTCGCCCTTGTGATTGCGGTAGAGATGGTCGCTATCCCGGTGGATGCCGTCGGCCCGCAGCCGCTGGAAATGCCCGTCCTCGAACAGGATGTAGTGGAAGCCATCCGGATGGTTGTCGCTCTTCTCGCAGCAACTCGCCGGCGCGTCGGCCACGAGGGGATGGTGCGACCGCCGCAGGTCGCGATTGGGGGCGAGCCTGCCGTCGGCGTCGCGGTGGCCGAGCGTGTAGCCGAAATCGCCCCCCATCGTCTGCACGAGCTCCTCGAACCGGGGCGTGCCGACCGCCGCCTCGAGCTCCTCGAGCGTGGGGATCCGATGACCTCCCCGCCGGTCGAGATCCGAGCCGGGCACGAGCAGCGTGCCGTCGTCGGCCACCAGCCGGTGTTCAGAGACGAGCGTGGGGGCGTAGAGGCCGGCCCGGGAGAGCGGCCCGCCGTCCGGGGGCGTGGGCAGCAGGCCGTGGCTGTCGCCATAGCCGTGGATCGAGGCCGAGAGCGCCTGCAGCCGCCGCTCGACCCGCCGAGCCCGGGAATCGGAGATCGCGTCGGCCACGAGTGGCACCACGAGAATGCAGGCGGCGAGCGCCGAGGCGGCCAGGAGCAGCCGGTCGAGCGCGGTTCGCCGCCCGACCGGCAGCGGGGCCTCGGTCGCGGGCGTCAGCGGCCGCATCGGCACGGTGGCCGGTCGCGACTGGGCGGCCACGAAGGCGAGCGTCCGGGAGGCCAGTCCGGCCGGCGGGTCGAGCGGCCGGCGATCGGCGGCCAGCGGCAGCACCCCCCGCCGCATGAGTTCGAGATCCTGCCGCAAACCCTGCCCCACCTGGGGATCGGCGAGCGCCGCTTCCAGCTCGCGTGACTCCCCCTCGTCGAGGGCGTCGAAGAGGTAGCCGACGAGTTGCTCTCTCATGGCGGCACGGGCTCCGGAAACATTCATGGTGCGAGGTCTCTCATTCGTGATCCGCCCCCGCGGCGCTGCGGCCGCTGCGTTGCCAGGATTCGTTGAGCTTGAGCAGGGCCGAGTGGAGCCGGCTCTTGACCGTGCCCACCGGGATCCCGAGCACGTCGGCCGCCTCCCGATACTTCATCCCCTGGTGATAGACGAGCACGAGCGCGGCCCGGAGCGGCTCGGGCAGTTCCTCCACGGCCGACCGGACCCAGTCGCGGGCCTCCTCGGCCTGGAGTTGTTCCGAGGCGGTCTGGCCGTTGCCGGCGAGCATCTCCACGAGCGTGCCGACGTCGTCGTCGCCCGCCCGGTTGTCGAGGCTCACCATCCGGTGCCGCTTGTTGCGGCGCTGGGCGTCGATGGCCTGATTGGTGGCGATCGTGTAGAGCCATGGGCGGAACCGGCGGCCTTCGTCGAACTGGTCCTGCTTGAGGTGCACCTGGAGGAACGTCGCCTGAAACACGTCCTCGGCCATCTCGGCACTGCCGAGATAGCGGCGGAGGTAGCTGAACAACTCGGTCTCGTACCGCCGCACGAGCGACTCGAAGGCCGCCGGATCGCGGCCCGAACGGCAGCGGCGAAGGAGATCCTCGTCGCTGTCGCGATCGACGACCGCACCGCTCCCCGCCGGGGGAGAGCCGGAATGGCCGCCGGAGCGTGACTCGTGCAGATCCATCGACGGTACGAAGCGGGCGGACGGATGGTTCGCGAGGCGGCGGTTCCCCGCGGATCCGCCCTGCGCCGCCGAGTATAGCCCCCGCCCGGGGCCGGCCCGCTCCCGGGGCCGCCCCCCATTTGACATTTCGGGCCGCCGGGCGGAGATTCCCGGCTGCCTCATGCACCCCTCACACCGCTACCGCTGGGCCGCCCCGGGCGACGTCAACGCCTTTTTCGGGCTGGTGATCGACAACTTGGCGGGGTTGGTCCTGACGGTCTCGCTGCTGGCGACGGTCTTCGGCTATCCGACCGATTTCGCCCTGGGACACCTCGTGCCGGGAACGGCGGTCGGAGTCGTGGTGGGCGACCTGCTCTTCACCTGGATGGCCTTCCGCCTGGCCGGCCGCACCGGGCGGACCGACATCACGGCCATGCCGCTGGGCCTCGACACGCCGAGCACCTTCGGGATGGTGTTTCTCGTGCTCGGGCCGGCCTTCCGCGGGGCCCTTGATCGGGGCCTGATCGAGGAGGAGGCGGCCCGCCACGCCTGGCACGTGGGCATGTGCCTGATCGTGGCCAGCGGCTTCTTCAAACTCGCCTGCTCGTTCCTGGCCGGGCCGATCCGCCGGATCGTGCCCCGGGCCGGCCTGCTCGGCAGCCTGGCGGCGATCGCCCTGGCCCTGATCACCTTCCTCCCGATGCTCAAGATCATGGCCGCGCCGCTGGCGGGCCTCGTGGCCCTGGGAATCACGCTGGCGACGCTGACCGCCCGGCTTCCCTTCCCCGGTCGGATCCCCGGGGCTCTGGCGGCGGTCGTGATCGGCGGGGCGATCCAATATCTCGGCCTCCGCAGCGGCTGGATTCCGGCCGGCGAGTCGCACATCGCGATCGACCCGGCGGCGGCCATGTGGCCGACGGAGTGGCTCCGGGCCCTGCGGTTCGAGTGGCTGGCCGCCTGGAACGACGCGCTCAATTACCTGCCGATCGCGATTCCCTTCGCCCTGGGTACGGTGGTGGGGGGCATCGACTGCACCGAGAGCGCGGCGGCGGCGGGCGATGAGTATCACACCGGGCGGGTGATCGCCGTCGAGGGGCTGGCCACGCTGATCGCGGGGGCCTGTGGCGGCGTGATCCAGACCACGCCCTACATCGGCCACCCCGCCTACAAGGCGATGGGGGGCCGGGCCGCCTACACCCTCGCGACCGCCGTCTTCATCGGCCTGGCCGGCCTCACCGGCAGCTTCGCCTGGCTCTACCAGGCGATCCCCGAGCCGGCGATCCTACCCGTGCTCGTGTTCATCGGGATCGAGATCACGGCCCAGAGCTTCCACGCCACGCCCGAGCGGCACTATCCGGCCGTCGCGGCGGCCTGCATCCCCGCGCTCGCGGCGCTCTCCAAGATCCAGACCGACGGGCTCCTGGCGGCAGGTGCCAAGCCCGCGGGGCCGCTGGCCATCGACCTGTTCGCGGTCCGGATCCTGGCGGCGGGCTTCATCGTCACGAGCCTCGTCTGGGCCGGGCTCGTCGCGGCGCTCGTCGATCGCAAGCTCGCCGCCGCCGCCGGCTGGTGCCTCGCGGCCGCGGCCTTCACGCTCGTGGGCGTGATCCACTCCCCCTTCGCCGACGGCCGACTGTTTCTTCCTTGGCAGCTGGCCGGCCTGCCGGCGGAGGCCACCGGCCGCGGGCCGCTGGAGCTCGCCGCCTCATACGGCCTCCTGGCCGCGATCTTCGCCGCCTGGTCGCTCTGGCGGCCGGCCGACCAAAATCACTCGAGCCCGTAGGCGCCCGCCACCGGGATGTCGATGCCCCGGCGGCTGGCGAACTGCGTCCGCGACAGGAACCGTGGCTCGAGGTTGAAGGTCACGCCCACGTTGTTGCGGCTGTAGTCCACATTGAACCCGAACGTCATGAGGAAGGCCTCGCCGATCCGCACCAGCTGGAAGTTCTGGCCGATGTTGCGGCCGGTGAGGTCGATCGCCGAGCCGAACGAGCTCGCCCACTTGGGGCTCATCCGGTAGGTGTAGGAGCCGGTCAGCACCGCCGCCGAGATCGGGCCGCCGAACTGGTTGAAGCCGAGGTAGAAACTGCCCCGCGGCGTGCGGTTCAAAAGCGCGCCCACAGTGTAGAGCTGCTGCCCGCCGCCGAAGAAATCGACGTCGGCCGTGGAGAAGACCGTGGTCCGGTCGCCGACGTGCCAGCGGAAGTCGTACTGCCAGAGGCCCAGCACCTGGCCGAAGTTCTGGTCGCTGACCGGGAAGAACTCGCCGTCGATGTCGAGCACCATCCAGTCGATGATCCGGCGGCTGCCCACCGGGCCCCGCTTCGTCTGCCACCGCTGCCGGGCGGCCACGCGGAAGGCGGTCAGGTCGTTGGCGATCTCGGTCGGGCCGGTCACCCAGCCCCCCATCCCGCGACGGACGGCGTAGGTCCGCGGGTCGTACTTGTTGTCGGGGCCGAAGATGAAGGGGGCGGCCAGCGGCGTGGCCTGGCCGGGAATGGCGCCGTAGTCCCAGTAGGGAATGTTGCGGCGAAACTGGTTGATCGCGTCGTCGTCGATCTGATCGTAGAGCGGGAACTGGTCGATGCTCTGGGTGGCGTCGGCGTAGGAGAACTCGGCCTCGAACACCACCTTGTGGGCCAGGCCGTGGACGTTCCAGAACTGGCTCTCCACCGAGTTGTCGGCCGTCCACATCGGCAGGCTCGAGCGGATGCCCACCTGCCCGTAGGCCCGGTCGATCGGCTGGGCGGAGAGATCCTCGCCCCAGTGGGCCAGCTCGCCGAGGGCGTAGGGCACGATCTTGACCGCGCCGGCCTGGAACGGCAGGTCGAGCTCCTGGCGGGTGGCCAGCCGCTCGCCGATCACGTTGCTCTCGTAGGGCAGGAGCGTCCAGATGTTGCGGCCCTGGCCGGCGATCGGCTCGGCCGGCAGCGCCTGCCGCGCGTAGGAGACGCCCGAATGCTCGTACCAGGAGACCGCGTCGGAGAGCAGCGGCTGGGCGAAGAAATAGTGGTCGAGTCGGGGCCACCATTCGGTCTGGGTGAAGAAGGGATCGACGCGGACGCTCGTCAACAGCCGCAGCTGACGGTTCTCGATCGGTCGCCGCAGGTCGAGCCAGGTCCGCTGCTCGTAGCCCTCCTCCCACTCCGCCTCGTAATACTCCTCGAGGAAGTTCTGGTCGCTGATCCAGCCGGCCGTGCCGCGGAGCTGCCAGCCGCCGAAGAAGCTGTCGGTCGTGCCGCCGAGATCCTGGCGGTGCCGCCAGAACGAGCGGCCGCGAAAGGTCCGGTCGGGAAACCCTGGGTAGATGAAGTCGCGGCGGTTGAGGCCCAGGTTGTCGCGGCCCACGTCGCCGATGAACCAGGCGTCGAGGTCGCCGCTGGCCGGCGTCTGCAGGCCGAGAAACGAGGGGCGGTTGTAGAGCAGCGAGGTGCCGCCGCCGGGGCCGCGCAGGCTCAGGTAGTCGACGTCGAGATCCCAGTCGACGCCGTCGGGCGGCCGCCGCCAGCCGAGAATCTGGAACATGTCCCAGCCGGTGAGCACCTGCGTGCCGAAGATCTGGTCGTTCTTCAGCTGGAAGTCATTGATGTAAAAGGTCGGCTTCTTGGCGTTGCTCGAGAGCACGGGCCACCAGAGCACCGGCACGCCGCCGAGGTTCACGGTGTTGCCGCGGCTGGTGATGTATTGCTGATGCTCGACCTGCGGCTCGCCGGTCGTGGGCTGGAGGAGCGGCCGACCGAAGGCATCGGCCAGCGGCACCTGCTCGTCGGTGAACTCGAGCTGGCGGGAGCGAAACTCCCAGGTCGGCACGCCCAGGCGGCTGGAGGTGAGCCCGCTCTGCTGGGCCACGAACCGGCTGCGGTCCACCTGCCGGAGCACGTCGGCCCGCAGCCGCACGGCACCGGAGTAGTTGTCCACCGGCGTCAGCACCGTGGCCCCGGTGATCACGCCGCTCGACCGCGGCACGTCGTAGAACATGTTGGCTGCCTCGACCACCCGCTGCCCCTGGCGGAAGACGACGTTGCCCTCGAGGTAGAGCTCGAGCGGCACGTCGGCGGCCTGCGCGGCCGAGCCGTCGAGGGCGGGCTCGGCCTGGCCCCGGGTCCAGATCACGACCCGGTCGGCGGCGATGTCGAGCGGGCCGGCCGGATCGACCCCGTCCACCACGAGGTTCACGCCCGAGGTGATGACCGCGATCCACTCCGTGCCCGAGGGGCTGGGGAACCACTTCACGTTGAGCGGCACGCTCGAGCGGGGGAAGGCCCGCAGCCGCCGGCCCGGCGGCGCCGCGGCCACCGCCGGCGCCGCGGGCACGCCGAACTCGCTGAACTGCGTCTGCCGGATCGGAGGATCGTCGTCAGTTGCCGCGGCCACCGCCACACTGCCGCCGGCCGGCGCGTCGTAGAGCGGGGGCGTGCCGGCCGAGGGCACGACGCTGGCGAAGTCGAGCACGGGGTCGCGGAGATACCAGAACCGGCCGGTCCACTGCGGCCCGCGGACGCTGGCTGCCGCGTCGGCCGCCGCGGCGCCGCGGTTCGTGACCCGCACGTTTCCGGCCATCCGCACCACCATGCTCCGCATTCGCGGCTCCGCGGCCGACTCGTCGAAGGCGGCCTGCTCGATCCAGACCACCGCCTCGTGGGCCGCGGCCTCGGTCGCGCCCTGCACGATCCGCACGCCGCCGGTCAGGTGCCAGACGTCGTACACGCCCTCGGTCCAGCGGGCGGCCTGCGTGGCCTCGATGCTGACCCGCTCCGAGGGTTCGACCGAGGGCACCTCCACCCGCCGCGCCTCGGCGATCGCTGCCGCGAGCCCGCGGGCCGGCAGCGTCGCCAGCGCGCCGCCGCTCGCCTCCGGCGGCAGAACGTCGTCGGGGGGCGCGGCCGCCGCCACGACCGCCCCAGCCGCGACGAGCAGGCAGGCGGCCGCGCACCGCGCCCCCGAGGGGGCGCGGGCCGGCAGCGTCACGGCGTTGGAGCGGAGTCTGAGCACGCGGTTCGTCGCGAGACGCGGAACCTTTCAGGGGGCGGAAGTCGGGGGGCGGAAGAAAGCAAAAAGCGCGGGACTATAGGGGCGTTCAAGAACGAGGGTCAAGGCATCGCGGCAGCTTGGACCGCTCCGCAACTCGTGTCGCGGCCGCGGGTTATCACCGGCCGCTGACGGCCGCGGCCGGCGCATGACCGCCTGCCTCGAACACCGCCGCCGCGGCTTGGGCGCGAGGCCCGACGGCGCGGGCCGGGGTGACAGGGCAAGTCCCTCGCGGTGAATTGGGGCGCTCTGGCGCGGGGCCGCGGCAGGCCCGGTAGACTCGCGATGCCCCGTGCGCAAAGGTCCCAGCCTGCCGCGGCCCCACCACTCCAGCGAGTTGCCGCCGTGCCCGAGGCCAGCCAGACTCCGCCGCCGCCGCCGGCCAGCCTCGCTGGACGGGTGGCCTGGTGGCTGGTTCGGTTTCGCGGGCCGCTCTTCCTGCTGGCCGTCGCACTGGTCGCGGCGGGGGTGGAGCGGGCCCGCCACCTGAAATTTTCCCGGTCGATCGACGCGATGTTCGACCGCAGCGATCCGGCGCTCGTGCCCTTCGCCAGGATGACCCGCACCTTCGGCGGGGGCGAGGTCGTGCTCTGCGCGTACGACGACCCGGAACTGTTCACGACCGCCGGCATCGACCGGCTGGCGGTGCTGACCAGGCGGCTGGCCGGGGAGCCGGGCGTGCAGGCGACGACAAGCCTTGCCAGCACGCCGCTCGGCCGGCGGATCATCGCCACCGACGAGAGCCCCGCCGCCCGGCGGATCGTCGCGCTCCTGGAGGGATACGTGGTCGGGGCCGACCGCCGCACGGCCGCCGTGGCCTGCACGCTCGAGCCTCCTCCCGCCACGCTCGTGACCGCCCGGGCCCAGGCCGTCTCGCGGGCCGAGACGATCGACCGACTCCGCACCATCATGGCCGAGTTGCCGGCGGGCACCGTCGCCGGCGAGCCGGCCATGCTCCGCGACGGTTTCGCATTGCTCGAGTGGGATGGCACGGTGCTCGCCTGGGCGAGCGTGGGGCTCACGGGGGCCGTGCTCCTGGGCTGCTTCCGCAGCCTGCGGTGGGTGGTGGTGCCGATGGGTGTGGTGCTCGCCGCGCTCTGGATCACGCGGGGCGTGCTCGCCGTCGCGGGCGCGCAGCTGACGATGGTCTCGACCATGCTCTCGGCCATGATCACCGTGGTCGCGATCGCGACGGTGACCCATGTGATCGTGGAGTTTCGCCGGCAGCGGGACCTCGGCCTCGCCCCTCCGGCCGCCCTCCGCGAGGCCCTCGCCCTGCTCTGGTGGCCGATCTGCGGCGCGATCGCCACCGACGTGATCGGCTTCGGCTCGTTGATCGCCAGCCAGGTCGGCCCCGTGCACGACTTCGGGGTGATGACCTCGATCGGGGCGGGGCTGGTGCTGGTGGCGGTGGCAATGCTGGTGCCGTTTCTGGCTCTGGCCGGCCGGTTCGACGCCGATCCGCGGCGGGCCTGGGGGGAGTCGGCTTTGGAGGCCGCGCTTGACCGGCTGGTGGGGCGGATCGTGCGGCACCCGGGTCCGATCCTGGCAGCCGTGGCGATCGCCGTGGCCGTGTCGATGGCCGGCCTCGCCCGGCTCGAAGTGGAGACCGACTTCACCCGCAACTTCCGCCCCGACAGCCCCACCGTGGCCTCGTACGAGATGGTGGAGTCGCGGCTGGGTGGGGCCGGCGTGTGGGACGTGCTCGTGCCGCTGGAAGGCCCCGTCGACGGGGCGATGCTCGGCCGGCTGCGGCGGTTCGAGGATCGGATCCGGACGGAGGTGACGCTGCCCGATGCCACCGGCGTTTCACGGCCCGCCCTCACGAAGGTGATGAGCGTGGCGGACGTGATCCAGGCGGTCTCGCCCGTGCCGCTCGCGCGGCTGGAGGCAACGACCTTCGGCAGCTGGGCCATCGCCCAGGCGATCGCGGCAATGCGGCGGCAGCTGCCCGAGCTTGCCGGCACCCTCCTCGGCCGTGACCCGGCCGACGAGAGCGACTGGCTGCGGGTGATGCTCCGGGCCCGCGAGCGGCAGCCGGCCGCGGCCAAACGCAGCCTGATCGCCGCGGTGCGGCGGATCGCCGCCGAGGAGTTTCCCACGGCCCCGGCCGGCGGCGGGGCGGAGGTGACCGGATTCTTCGTGCTCCTGGCCCAGCTCGTCGACCGGATGCTCGCCGACCAGTGGCTTACCTTCGCGATCGCGGCCGCGGGGATCTTCCTGCTGTTGTCGCTCGCCTTCGGGAGCCCGCTGCTCGGGGCGGTGGCGCTGGTTCCCAATGGCGTGCCGATCTTCGTCGTGCTGGGCCTGCTCGGCTGGGCCGGCGTCCGGATCAACATGGGCACGGCGATGATCGCCGCGGTCTCGCTCGGCCTCTCGGTGGACAGCTCGATCCACTACATCGCCAGATTTCGCCGGCATCTCACCGCCGGGGCCACGGCCACGGCCCTGGAGACGGCCCATCGCACCGCCGGCCGGGCGATGATCTTTTCGACGCTCGCGCTGGCTGCGGGATTCTTGGCGCTCACCACCAGCGGCTTCATGCCCACCGTCTCCTTCGGCTGGCTCTCCTGCCTCACGCTCCTGGGCGGCCTGGCCGGCAACCTGGTGGTGCTGCCGGTCCTGTTGACGCTGCTCGCCCCGCGGCTTGCCCGGCCCTGACGCGAGCGCGGGAAGCCGCCGAGCGGCCCGTGCCGGGCTATGTCGAGGACGAAGATCTTTCTTGATGAGATCGAGCGGCTGCTGCTCACGGCCTCCGGTTTCAACGCTGCTGCCAACACACCCCATTGGCCGGACTATTCTTTGGCTGGACTATGCAAAACATTGCATTTTGTGCAATCTTTTGTACAGTCATGGCATGCGGCCCCTCACGCGACTCGCGTTCACCCTCCGCCAGTTGGCAGACCGCGGGCATTGCGTGTTTGCGGCTTCCGACCTGGCCGGAGCGGTGCCGGATTGCCGGCATCTGGCAGGGCTATTGTCACGGGCCACCACCGCCGGACTCTTGAAACGGGTCTGCCGAGGCATCTACCTCCACCCCGTGCCTGACTATCCGCTGGCCCACCTGCTCTTTCATGCGGCCGCAAGGCTGCGGGCAGGTGAGTTCAATTACATCAGCCTGGAGACCGTCCTCAGCGATGCCGGGGTCGTCTCTCAGGTGCCGATGAATTGGATCAGCATCATGACGTCCGGCCGCAGCCACGTGGTGGACTGCGGAGACTATGGCCACATCGAGTTCGTGCACACGGCCCAGCGGCCAGAGGATGTGAGCCGAGAGTTGACGTACGACTCGGACCGCCGGCTCTGGCGGGCTTCCGTGCGACAGGCCCTGCGTGACATGAAGGCCACGCGGCGCAGCCTGGAACTTGTGGACGAGGAGGTGGTGCGTGAGCTTGTTTGACCACGTGGTGGACGAGGCGCTGCGTTCCCATACGGATCTCTCCCCACTGCGTCCCGTGGTGGAAAAGGAACTGCTGCATCACGACATCCTGCGCGAAATGAGCGAAGCGGGATTGCTCGTCGGGCTCACCTTCATCGGCGGAACCTGCCTCCGCGCCTGTTACGGTTCTTCCAGGCTCAGTGAAGATCTCGACTTCACGGGCGGCAGCGATTTCCAGCGGGGCGACCTGGCCGATCTCGGACGGATCCTCACCGAACGCCTGCGCACCCGCTACGGCCTGCCGGTGAGGGTGAGCGAACCCGTGAAGACCGGCCGGAACGTGTCTACCTGGAAGGTCGCCGTCGAGATCCGCCCCGGGCAGAAACACCTGCCTGCGCAACGCATCCACCTCGATATCTGTGCGATTCCGAGCCACGATCCGCGGCCCATGATGCTGCGCAATCTGTATGGAATCGATCTCGGCACATCCGGTTTGATCCTTCAGGCACAGAGCCGGGATGAAATCCTGGCTGACAAAATCGTCGCGCTCGCCTTCCGGGAGAACCGCATCAAGAACCGGGACCTGTGGGATGTCGCCTGGCTCAGCCAACAGGGGATCGAACTTCCGGCAGACCTCATTCCCTTGAAAATCCACGATCACAAGCGGGAGGAGGCAAGTTTTGTCACCATGCTCGAGACTCGACTCACAGCTCTCCGGACACAGCCCGAGATGCGGAAAGACTTCATGAAGGAGATGCGTCGTTTCCTGCCCGCTGCCACGGTGCGGGACACCATCGACAGAGAGCCGTATTGGGACTATCTCACCCAGATCGTGACCGAACTGGGCCGGAAGGCCGTCGCGACACTCCCCTGCCGCCAGTGATTGACGCCATTGATCGCCGCGACTGTTTGACGACCGGAGAGCCGTGACGCGACTCCGCTCACTCCCGCTCCCGTTTGAGCGTCGCGACCTCGGCCTCCAGCCGCTCGATCCGCCGCTCCATCTCCTGGAATTTTTTCTTGGCCTTTTCCATCCGCTCTTCCATCCACTCGCGCCGCTCCTCCGGCTCCCAATGGCCTGCCGATCTTCGTCGTGCTGGGCCTGCCCTTCGCTCGCTCGGAGGAAAGCATTGCTTCGCCATCCTGGCTGCGCTCGGTTTCCTACGCCGCTCGATTGGCACGGGCGACTCCTCGCGGCCGATTCGTGCGCTGACAGGGGTGCTGATTGCCGCTCCGCACGCGAGGGGTGTACAACACCGCCGCACCCACAGGAGTTTCGTTGGATGACCCGCGAGTTTCTGCCCGCCGGCACCGCCGGCATCATCGAAGCGACCACCGCCCCCGCACTCGCGACCCTCGCGGCCGACGCCCTGGTCGTGTTTCTCACCGAAGGGGGCGTGGGCGACGGGGGGGCCGCTGCGGTCGATGCCGCCACCGGCGGGCTGCTCGCCCGGCTGGCCGCCGCGGGGGAGCTGGCCGGCCGCCGTCATCAGTGCGTGCCCCTCTTGGCCCCGGCCGGGCTGGCAGTGGGGCAGGTGCTCGTGGTCGGCCTCGGCCGCCGCGAGGAGGTCGATGCGGGAGTGGTCTATCGGGCCGCCGCCACCGCCGCCCGCCAGCTGGCCGGCCGACCCCGCAGCCGCGTGGCCTTCCTGCCGGAGCCGTCTTGGACCATCCCCTGGCTCGAGCAGGCGGTGGCCGGCGCAGTCGTCGGCATGGTGGGGCAGGATCTCTATCGGGCGGAGCCCACGCGGACGCGGTTTGGCTTCACGCAGTGGCTCGGGGCCGCCGCCGCCGCCGTGGCCCGCGGGGTGACGATCGGCGACGGCGTGAACCTGGCCCGCCGGCTGGTCAACATGTCGCCGGACCACATCTACCCCGAGAGTTTCGCCGAGGAAGCCGCCGCGGTCGCCGGCCGCACCGGCCTCGAGATCGAGATCTGGGACGAGGACCGGCTCCGCCGCGAGCGGTGCGAGGCCCTCCTGGCGGTGGCCCGCGGCAGCGCCCGGCCGCCGCGACTGGTGCTGCTGCGGTATCGAGGCCGCCCCCGGAGCAGTGGCGACCATCCCGACCTCGCGCTCGTCGGCAAGGGGGTGACCTTCGACTCGGGCGGCCTGTCGCTCAAGCCGTCGGAGTCGATGATGGGCATGAAGATGGACATGGCGGGGGCCGCGAGCGTGCTTGGCGCGATCGCGACGATCGCGGCCCTCGAGCTCCAGCTCGACGTGGTGGCGGCCGTGGGTCTCGTCGAGAACATGACCGGCCCGGCCGCCTACAAGCTCGGCGACGTGATCACCGCCCGCAGCGGCACCACGATCGAGATCCACAACACCGACGCCGAAGGCCGGGTGGTGCTGGCCGATGTGCTCGACGTCGTCCGCGGGCTCGCCCCCCGGCGGATGATCGACCTGGCCACGCTCACGGGCGCCTGCATGGTGGCCCTGGGCCACGACGTGGCGGGGCTGTTCACCAACGACCAGGCCTGCTGCGACAGCCTGGCCGCGGCGGCCCGCGGCATGGGCGAGCCGGTCTGGCAGCTGCCGATGGATCCCGACTACGGCGAGCAGATCAAGAGCGACGTGGCCGACATCAAGAACGTCGGCGACGGCCGCTGGGGCGGCGCCATCACGGCCGCCAAGTTCCTGGAGCGGTTCGTGGGCGACATCCCCTGGACCCACGTGGACATCGCCGGCCCGGCCTTCGCGGAGAAGCCCCGCCCCTGGACCGACGGCGGCGGCACAGGCTTCATGGTGCGGTCGCTCGTGGAACTCGCCCGCACGACGGCGTAGCCGCCAGCGCACGAGGCGAACTCCTGCGTGGGCTCAGGGTCGCCCATGCCCCGGTGCCGGACGTCTTCTGGTGTGGGCTCGGGGTCGCCCGTGCCCCGGTGCCGGACGCTCCCTGCGGGCATCCTGCCCTCCGGCCGCTCCATGCTGGCTTCGGCTATTATCCCGCATCCGCTTCGGCATCCTGCCTGCGCTCGCCAGCAAGGCCGGCTCCGGGGCACGGGCGACCCCTCGCAGCCCAACGATTGACCATGGGCAAGCGGTAACAGATGAGATTCGTCTGAAAGAACGTCGCGCGCCACTCCGCGCACGAGCACGGCCGCCCGGAGGTGCGGCCGCCGGGCGGAGGCCCGGCAAGCCCGCCGGGGCCATGGATGGCCCGCCGGGCGTGAAGCTAGAACAGCTGCCGGAATCCCTCGGCGATCGTCCACTCATTTCCCTTGGCGTTGGGATCGGCCGCCCAGGCCCGCCACGCGTTCACGTCGTCTCCAAGGTCGCGGCCGCTCACCTCCTTGAGGGCGGTCACGGCCCGGTATTGGACCGCCGGGTCGGGATCCTCGAGAGCGCGGGCGAGCGCCGGCACCGCCGCGGCATCGCCGAGCGCCCCAAGCTCCCGGAGCGCCTTGAGCCGGACGTCGATCTCGGCATCCCCGCCCGCCCTGGCCGCGAGCAGTGAGACGGCCTCGGGGCCGCCCCGCTTTCGCCAAGCCTCGCAGGCGGCCATCCGCACCCGCGGCTCCGGATCCTCGAGCGCCCCGCGGCAGATTGCGACCGCCGCCGGGGTGTCGAATCCGGCCGCGATGCCCTGCATCGCGGCCCGGACTCGGGGGTCGTGCTCCGCCAGCAGCTTGGCGACGAGCGCCTCGGTGAACGCGATCTGCTCGGAACCCGCTCCCTGTTTGGCCCGGGCGGCTTCAGCCTCCAGGTCGCTGATCCGTTGGTCGGCCGTGGCTCCATACTTCGCTCGTTCGGCGGCCACCTTCTCGGGTTCGAGCCGGTTTCGCCAGCCGGCGCAACCGACGCTGGTCGCGGCCAGGACGAGCAGGGCACAGATTCGGATTGCGACGGACGGATTCATCCGGGACGATGCTCCGAGAACGAGACTGGTCCGCGATCAGGCATCTGCCCGAGGCCGACCGGTGCAGACGATAGCCGGCCGATGGAGGCGTGGCGATGCCAGTCGGACATAGCCTGGCTCCACTTCTCTTCCCAGTCTGCCCGGCCTGCCGCGGCTCCTTCGAAAAGCCGGGACCGTAACCGCCATGCCCTCCGTCGGCCACCGAGCACTGGTGCTGCTGTTGGTCGCCTCCCTGGCCAACTGGCGTGTCGCCGGAGCCGACGACAGCGGCTCGGATCGGGCTGGCCGCGGCGACGAATCCGCGGTGCGAGTCGCCATCGGGCTGCACGACGGGGCGAGTGTGATCGGACGGATCGTGGTCGAGGCTCTGGATGGCGGCATCCTCGTCGAGCATGACGACGGCCGGTACGAAATCATCCAGCCCGACCGGCTCGCCGGCCACCCGCCGACACCGACGCCGGCCGCGGAGCCCGACACACCGCAGGCCGTTGGTCGGCGGATGCTGGCTGAACTGCCCCCCGGCTTCGACCTGCTCGTCACGAAGCACTACGTCATCTGCTTCGATACCTCGCGCGACTATGCAAAGTGGTGTGCCGCGCTGTTTGAACGGCTGCACGACGCCTTCGGCACCTACTGGCAGCGGGCTGGCCTCGAGGTGCATGCTCCGCCGCGACCGTTGGTCGTCGTGATTTTCGCCGATCGCCGGGGGTATGAGGCCCACGCGGCAGCCACCCTGGGCGCCGCCGCCGGCCGAGTCGTCGGCTACTACGACATGTTGAGCAACCGGGTCACCACCTACGATCTGACCGGCGGCGACGCCC
>JBIKXY010000042.1:0-16334 GCA_044355515.1 Pirellulales bacterium | reverse complement strand
CTACGACGCGGGCGACCGCAAGAAAAAGCACCAGACCTTTCCGGTGGCGATGCTGCGAACGGCCGACCGCGTCTTCGGCCTCGCGCCCGACTCTCCCGGCCTCTGGGAAAACCGCTGCCAGGTGGCGTTTGATCCGGCGGCACGCCGCCTGGAAATCATGACCGGCGACGGCTGCGAGCCCTACACGATGATGCTCGCGCCACCGGAAGACTCCCGCGACACCTACCAGTATCGGATGGACGGCTGGCAGTCGATCGCCGCGGGCCAGACGCTGCGGTTCACGACCTGGGTGTTCGCCAGCCCGGCCCGCACCCACTACGACGCCCAACTCGCCGCCCACCTCGCGGTCGCCAACGCGAAGGGCTGGAACCAGTCGGCCGTGGAGGCGATCCTCCGCAACACGTCGCTCTATCTTCTGCGGCGCAACCTCGCCCGCGACGCCGACGACCGGCCGCGGGACGGCCGCTACATCTTCATCTCCGGCCTCTCCTACGGCTGGAAGCAGTGGGTGACCGACGGCTTCTACACGGCGCTGGGCCTCGACGATCCCGAGAAGACCATCGAATCCAACCGGGCCGTCTTCTGGACGCGGATGGATTACGAGGACAACGCCCAGTATTACCTGATCTGGGCCGTGCTCATGAAGCGGGCGGGGGGCACCGTCAACGACGACCTCGTGAAGCGGGCCTACGACTTCATCCGCACCCACGAGCAGGACGGCCTCTACGTGCCGCCGCCACTGCCGGGGGCACCGAATCCCAAAGGCTGGAAGACCTATCACGACGTCCTCCCCTACGACGACGACGATTCGCCGGCGAGCAACCAGGGCTTCCACTGCGGGGCGTTGCTTGCCGCGCAGGAACTGGGGCTCGGCGTCACCGACCAAGAGATCGAGCGGGCGATCGCCGCCTACCGCTCGCTCTTCAACACCGAGCGGGGCTTCATGCCCACCAGCCGCAAGCAACGCGACACACTCGGGCAGGACACGCTCTACGGTGCCACGCTCACCTTCGCCGTGTTCGGCAGGAAACTGCTCACCGACGATCAGGTGCTCGCCCATTTCCGGACGAGCGAAAAGGTCAAGTCGCCCTACGGCCTGCGGGTGATCTCGGCGGCCGACGGCTCGCTTTTGCCCGGCCACAGCGGCGTCTACTGCTGGGGCGGTTCCTGGTTTCTCAACGACGCGGCCAACTACCTGCTCGCGGAGGTGCACGGGGCCGATCCCGCCACGATCGAAGGTCTGCTCGCCGAGCGGATCGGGCGGGAGATCGCCCACGTGCCGGCGTTCAACGAGTCGCTCAGCACCGTCGACGGCCGGCCGCACGGCAACATCCTCTATTCATGGAACTCCGGCTACTGGTGGCTGCGCCAGGAGATCCGCCGCCGCCTCGGCCGAACCGGCCCCGATCCGGTCGCCGCCGCGGTCGACGCGAAGCTGGGAGTGGTCCGCGCGGCCGGCTCCCTGCGGCTCGAGCCGGCGGCCAGGCCGGCGCCCTGAGCCACCGCGGCCGAGGAGCGGGCGGGGGCGTTCCGGGATTCGCTTTTTCCAGCGTGTCGTCAATCGGATTTACCGGGGGGCGGGGGGATGCCGTCGATTTCCCCCGCCAGGTTCCGTTGGACGGTATTCGACCTGTGGACTGCGTCTATCGCTCCGGAGTTTTCGACCAGGCCGCCGCGAGCCGGCGGGCCTTCGGCGATCTGGCTGATTCCGTCCAACGTCAGGTTGCGAATCGTGCCGCGGTTGCGAAGCAGGACGATGGGACCGGGGGTGCGATTGACGACGCGAAAATCCCGCAGTGTCAAGCCGTCCACGCTGACCTCCGGCTCGATATGGATGTCGTCGCAGGCCTGCCGTTCTTCACTCCGCGAATAGCCGTCGATCGTCAGGTTGCGGACCGTGGCCTTCCCCCACAGATAGACCGGCGCACATCCATGCCAGATCGGACCCGCGGGCGGATTGCCCTCCAGGCCGCGGCGCGAATTGGCACAGCGGATGTCGCGCAGCGTGATATCCTCGAACAGGCTCGGTTCGCCGGGATGCAGTCCGTAGTCGGAGAAGGAGATGACGTTATAGCGATACGTTCCGACGATGTTACGGATGCTCACCCGGCGAATCGGTGAACCGGCCGAAAGCATGCGGACGGCAGTCCACCCGTCTTCCGCGAACAAGCCGTCAACGGCAATATCCTCGATTGGCCCGCGTGACATCTCCACTACCAAGCCGTCGTCGGCATTCAATGCCAGGAGATCGTCGTGGGTCATCCCTTTCAGGTTGGCGATGGAGCCATACCGGCTATTGCCGTGGATATGAATACCGTCCATGTTGATCTCGGCCGGGTTCGCGTGTCGGTAGTCAAAGGTGATGTCGCGCACGGTGAACTGGTAGAGGTTGCCCAGCTGTGCGCCAAAGGTGGTCGGGTCACGCAACGTCAGTCCTTGCAATGTCAGGTTTCGCACTCGGTTGAACCGCATCAGCACGCCGATGAAGCGGGCCGGATCGTATGGCGTAGTCAGCCCTGCCTTGCCCAACGCGGGGAACGGATTCGGCGACTGGCTGCGGTTGTCCATGTCCCAGATGCCACCGATGATCGCGATATTCTCGTTCCCCGCGTCGTGATCGTCATTGGTAATCATCACCGTGTCGCTGCCCGGCGCGAGCCGGATCACGGTGAACGGATCCAGCCGCAGGGCCTGTCCAGACCGGATCCGCAGCGTCCTGCTGATGAGGTATTCCTTCGGAGGCGGTGGGAGGTATACGGCCGCTTGCCCGCTGTCGAGCAATGACTGGATGCCTGCCGTGTCATCATGGACGCCGTCGCCTTTGATATCGTCGCGATACGTTGCGCTCCGAGCCGCATCGCCGGCCAGCGTCGCGAGCAACAACACGGTGAGAACTGTGAGGGAGGGTTTCATGGTGCTCCTGGAGAAGAGAAAAAGGTGCCCTGTGGGTCGGTCATCCGGCCGAGACCCGTGGGCTCGGCCAAGGCGGCGGCCAGGGTCTTGGCCTCGCCCGCCAGCCGCTCGCCCGTGGCGAGGTAGCCCTGCACCCGCTCGGCCGCGGCCGCGAAATCGGCCAGGAGCGGATCGACGAGCTCCGCTTCCGGCAGGCTGCGGACAAGCGCCGTGATGTCGCGGTCGAGGCCGGCCCGCACGAGCCACATGAGCAGCCAGCGCAACAAGAGTCCCCAGAGGATCACCCACACGAGCGACTCCTGGAGAAATCCGAGGCCCGACACCGGCCGCCCTTCCCAGAGCGTGCCGTGAAAGAAGCTCCAGCCCGCGCGGACGAGCACGAACACGAGGAGCGACGAAAACAGCACCTCGAAGATCGTGTGGGCGAAGCGGCCGCCGATCCGCCCCCGCCGCTCGGCTACCAGCCGCTCGATGCCGGCGGCCAGCCAGCCGCCGGCCCGATCCACGACCGTGCCCGCCGCCACCGGCAGGCTCGCCGCGTCGAGCCGGGCCCGGCCCACCATCGGCTCCACCACCGCCGCCCGCGCGGCCAGCCCGGAGAGCACGCTCCGCGACTGCTCCACTTCGCCGGCCACGAGCCCGAGCTCTTCGACCGTGCGCCAGCCCCCCCGGCCGGCCGCGACGTCGGCCGGCTCGCCGGCCAGAAGCCGCCCCACGAAGCCGCCGCTCGGCCGCAGCCGCCGCCACAACGATCCGACCGCCGCCGTGACGTGCAGGAAGGTCGCGAACGGCCCCCCCTGCCACCGCTCCACCACCTCGTCGGCCACCAGCCGCTGCCAGGCCGACCGTCCCGCCCGCAGCCGCTCGGCCACCCCCGTGGCGAGCAGGGCCTCGAGCCGGCCGCGCTCCCGGGCCACCCCCTCGGACAACTGACCCGCGGCCTCGCGAACGAGATCGAGCTGGCCGCCGGCCTGCCGCATGAACCAGTCGGCCAGCTCGACCGCGCCGGTCCGCCGCACCCGCCGCGCAGCCCGGCCCACGAGCTCGGCGTCGATCGCCGCCAGGAGTTCGGCGAAGCCCGGCTCGGGCTCGAGCCCCGCCGCCGCGCGGGCCGCGGCATCGACGCCGTCCACGCGGAAGATCCGGGGCACCACGAAGCCCTGCCGCTCGAGCTCCCGCCGCCAGTCGGCCCGGATGTCGGGATCGCGGGAGGCATGGGTCTGGACGAACAACAGCGGCCGGCCCGGCGCGAACGCCGCCAGCTCGCGGGCCACGATCCAGGAGCGATATTTCTGCACCGTCGCCACGAGCAGGAGCACGTCGCAGGCGGGCAGGATCTTGGCCAAGAGATCCCGATTGCGGTTGGCGGCGCTCGGCCGCTGGTCGCCCGCCTTCGGCCCGGGCCCCTCCGACTGCGTGTCGGGATCGGGGCAGTCCACGAGTACGATGTTGGCCACCGCCGGCGACTCGCTGCGGCTCACCCGCGCGGCCATCTCCGCCAGCGGCAGCCAGGAGATGTCCACGTCGGGCGCGGTGACCACCACGGGCTGGATCGTGGTGGGGCGAACCACGTCGCCCGCCGCGGTGACTTCGCCTCGGGCGAGCGCATTGACGAGCGTGCTCTTGCCGGTGCCGGTGCCTCCGACCACGCCCACCACGAGCACCCGCGAGAGCTCCCGCCGCGTCCGGTCGAGCCGCGGCGCCACCGCCTCCCACTCCGCGGCCACCCGCCGGGCCGGCGGCCACTCCGGGAGCGAGCCCGCCCAGCGGCCGAGGCCATCCACGAGCAGGTCGAAGGCGGCGAAGTCGGTGCCCGGCGCGGACGGTTCGGTCGCCGGAGCAAGGGTCGGCTGCTGATCGGTCACGCGCGAGTCTCCCGGCCGAGGTCCACGAGCAACTGCCGCAGCCGGGCGATCTCCGGCCGCGTGGCCGCCGCCGCCAGCCGGCCCACCTCCTCGACGCCGTCGCCGAGCACCACGTCGTGCAGCGTGGCGACGAGGATCTCGCCCCGCTCGGCCGACCAGCCGGCGAACAACCGCTCGATCAAAGGCCGCACCCCCGCCACCGCCAGGCCGAGCGCCCCTTCGCCCACCAGCGGCGCCGCAGCCCAGACGGCGTAGTCGCCCACCTGGTGCACGAGCACCGACAGCCCCCCGGCCGCCCCGGCCGCCGCCGGCACGGCCGCGGCGCCCGCCCCGAGCAGGGCGAGCGTCACCACCGGCCTGGCCACGGCGCCCACGTTGAGCCCGCCGACGATGAACTTCACGAGCGCGGGGTTGGCGGCGGCGAACCGGTCGAGCTCGTTCCTGACGAAGGCCCGGTAGCCGTCCGAGACCAGCGGCAGCGCCGCGTGCCGCCGCTCGAGGTCGGCATACCAGGCAGTGCGGTCGGCCAAGGTCAGCCGGCTGCCGAGCACGGCCGCCAGTCGCGGGTCGCGGCGGCAGGCATCCTCGAGCCGCTGCACGAAGTCGCCGAGCGCAGCCTTGAGCGCCGCGAGCTCCACGCCCTGAAAATCCTCCCGCTCTTCCTCGGGCGTGCGGACGAGGCCCACCCGGCGGCCCGCCCAGGCGAGCCCGCCGCCGATCGCCCGGTAGCCGCGGCTCACGACCAGATCGAGCTTCGACCGCCGCGGCTCGAGCCAGTTCCAGATCTCCTGCCAGACGAGGTCGCGGGGCGCCGGCGGCAGTTCCACCCGCACCTTTCCCTCGCGCTCCAAAAGCGAGAGCGAGTCCCGCCACTCGGCCGCCCGGGCGCCGAAGGCGTCGAGCCAGGGCCCGAGGCCGTGCCGCGGATCGAGGACCACCGCGAGCGCGCCCTGCATCGCCCGCCGCTTGAGCGCGTCGAAGTCGCCTTTGGCGAGCCGCTCGGCGGGAGGCAGGTCGCGGCCGTCGGGCGTGAGCTCGGTGAGCGCGTGAAACGTGATCCGCCCCTCCTCGGCCGCGACCGGTTCGTGCGGCGCCGCATAGACCGCCGCCGGCGCGATCCCCGTCTCGGTGGAAAACGTGTCGAGCCAGCCGGCCAGCCGCTCCCGCTGGCCCGGCCAGGTGACCATGTTGAAGACCACGATCACCGTCTTGCCGGCGGCGGCCGCGGCCGAGAAAAACTCGCGCACAGCCGCGTCGTTGTATTTCTGCTGGGTGAGCACGGCGATCAGCACGTCGGCGGCGTTGCGGACGAGCTCGGCGCGGTGCCAGTTCTCGCGCAGCGTGCCGTCGATGTCGGGCGTGTCGAGCAGGATGAGCCGCTGGGGCTGCCGGCCCGACTCGTCCTCCCGCCACACGAGCACGTCGCCCCGGGAGGCGTCGAGCGCGTCGGCTTCGCTTTGCCAGGCGACCGGTTCGAAGCCCGGAAACACCGCGGCCAGGTCGATCCGCGATGCGAGCCCGCGGGGCAGGCTCGCCACCGGATGGAGCGTGCGGGCGGCCTCGGGCAGCGAGCGGCTGAGCTTTTCACCGACCAGTGAGTTGGTGATCAGGCTTTTTCCCGTGTTCGTGCCCCCGCACACGGCCGCCACCAGCACCGGCTCGCGGGAGACCTGGGGCCTGAGCTTGCCGAGCAGGGCGCCGTGCCAGTCGCTGCCGGCGGCGTCGGGGAGCCCGAGTTCGGCGGCCAGCGGCTCGAGCATGGCCACGAGCTCGCAGGCCTCGGCGATCCGGCCGGCCCAGGCGGCGAACGACGTCTCCGGCGGTGTCTCGTCGGTCGCTGGCTGCACGCCGCTTGCTCCTCCACCGGCGGTGGCCCAGAGCGGCCCGCCAATTGCCGTCCGCTCGCCACCGCCCTACACTGCATCCCTTGGGCCGCGGGCGGTCAGCAGTCAGTGCGGCCGCCACGGCGGTAGTCTGATTGCCCCCGGTTCTTCCCGCAAATCCGCCCAGGACCTTTCCTTCCGATGCTCGAACGGCGGCCGCTCTTCCCCGGCGTGATCGAAATGAACCACCAGGCCGGGTGGCGGATCGGCTGCAATGTCTATCTGGTCTATGACGAGCGGGACTGGGCGGTCATCGACATCGGGTTCGAGGAGAACGTCGACGAGATCGTGGAGCTGATCCGCCAGCTCGACTTCCCCTTCTCCCAGTGCCGGGCCCTGATCGCGACCCACGCCGACGTGGACCACATCCAGGGGCTGGCCAAGGCCAAGGCGATCCTCAAGGCGCCGGTGCTCTCGCACCCGCTGGCCGTGGAGCCGCTCCAGAAGGGCGACCGGATCAAGACCTTCGCGGAGATCGCCGCCCAAAACGTCCACATGCCGATGCCGCCGGTCACGGTGGACCGCACGATCGAGGATGGCGACGTGGTGGAGATCGGCTCGCGGCGGCTCGAGGTCTGGCATACCCCCGGCCACACCGACAGCCAGCTCGCCTTCCGGATGGGCGACCTCTTGTTCTCCGGCGACAACATCTACCGCGACGGCTCCGTCGGGGCGATCGACGCCCACCACGGCAGCGACATCCCCGCCTTCATCCGCTCGCTGGAGCGGATCGCCGCCAGCGACGTGGCCTGGCTGCTGCCGAGCCATGGCCCGATCTTCGCCAAGGACGACCGGCTCCTGGAGAGCACGATCGACCGGCTCAAGGGCTACCTGACGCTGGCCGACTTCGGCACCTGCGCCCACCACTGGCCCCTGATCGAGGAGTGGGATCGCGAACTGGCCGAGGGCCGCCTGCCCGCCGAGCGGTGAGCCGACCCTGCCGGCAGTGCCGGTTTTTCCGTCAAGCACGGTCGTGCGGCCGGCCGATATTCTCCCGGGATCGGTTTTTCCCGGGGGGGATTGTCATGACTCGGCACCTGTTCGCCGCCGGGGCCGCGCTGGCCCTGGCCTTGGTCGCGTTGTCTCGCGAGGCCGCCGCCCAGCCGCCGGGGCCGGGCCAGCAGGCCTATGGCTACCAGTGGGGCTACTCCTACAACACCCACGACTGGAACCGGCTCTACCACTATCCCTACGTGTGGTACGGCCACAACTTCTACGCCGACGGCTACATGCAGTCGGCCAACGACCTCTACTACCGCTATCCGCAGGAGATGCGGGTGCCGGTCTACAACCGCGCCTGGCAAAACTACTACCCGAAGGATCGCCGCTACCACCAGGGCCATCACTTCAACCTCGACGTGTTCTAGTTTCACGGCGGCAGGGGCATCCATGCCCCCTGCCGCCTTGCCGGGCCTCCGGGCGGCCGTGCTCGTGCGCGGGTGTGGCGCGCGATGTTCGTTTAGACGAATCGGAGGCCGGAAGGGGGACAGTTCGCTTCGGGAACGAGCTCCCTGCACACGTTGGACTGCTCGGGGTGGCCCATGCCAATCGAGCCGGCCTTGCTAGCGAGCGCAGGCAGGATGCCGAAGCGAGCTAGCACAGAGCGACCGGAAGGCAGGATGCCTGAAGGGAGCGTCCGGCGAGATGGCATGGGCCACCCCGAGCCGCGTCACCAGTTGGCGCTCCCGACGCGCTGTCCCGGCGGTCACATCGCGCGCGCGAGGCCTGCATCGATGGCGGCCAGGAAGTCCTCGGTCGTCAGCCAGCCCTGCTCCGGGCCGATCAGGATCGCGAGGTCCTTCGTCATCTTGCCCGCCTCCACCGTCTCGATGCAGACCCGCTCGAGCGTCTCCGCAAACCGGGTCACGTCGGGCGTGCCGTCGAGCTTGCCCCGGTGGGCCAGACCGCGGGTCCAGGCGAAGATCGAGGCGATCGGGTTGGTGGAGGTGGCCTTGCCCTGCTGGTGCTGACGGTAGTGGCGGGTGACCGTGCCGTGGGCCGCCTCGGCCTCCACCGTCTGGCCGTCGGGCGTCATCAGGACGCTGGTCATCAGCCCCAGCGAGCCGAAGCCCTGGGCCACGATGTCGCTCTGCACGTCGCCGTCGTAGTTCTTGCAGGCCCAGACGTAGCCGCCGTCCCACTTGAGCGCCGAGGCCACCATGTCGTCGATCAGGCGGTGCTCGTAGGTGATCCCCCGGGCCGCGAACTCGGCCTTGAACTCGGCGTCGAAGACCTCCTGGAAGAGGTCCTTGAACCGGCCATCGTAGGCCTTGAGGATCGTGTTCTTCGTCGAGAGGTAGACGGGGTAGTTGCGGGCCAGGCCGTAGCGGAAGCTCGCCCGGGCGAAGTCGCGGATCGAGTCGTCGAGGTTGTACATCGCCAGGGCCACGCCCGGGCCGGGGAAGTCGTAGACCTTGAACTCCATCGGCTTGGAGCCGTCGGCGGGCGTGAAGCTGAGCGTGAGCGTGCCCTTGCCCGGGATCCGGGTGTCGGTGGCGCGATACTGGTCGCCGAAGGCATGGCGGCCCACCACGATCGGCTTGGTCCAGCCGGGCACGAGCCGCGGGATGTTGGAGATGATGATCGGCTCGCGGAAGATCACGCCGCCCAGGATGTTGCGGATCGTGCCGTTGGGGCTCTTCCACATGCTCTTGAGGCCGAACTCCTGCATCCGGGCCTCGTCCGGGGTGATCGTGGCGCACTTCACCCCCACGCCGCAGGCCTTGATCGCCTCGGCCGCGTCCACGGTCACCTGGTCGCCGGTGGCGTCGCGGTTCTGGATCGAAAGGTCGTAGTAGCGGAGATCGACCTCGAGGTAGGGCCGGATCAGCCGGTCCTTGATGAACTGCCAGATGATCCGCGTCATCTCGTCGCCGTCGAGCTCGACGACGGGGCCCTTGACCGCGATCCTGCCTGCCATGGTGTCTGCTCGCTCCTGTCCTGGGGAATCAACGCCGCTGCTGATCGCGGCCGCCTCGCCGCAGCGATGTTGTACCAGCCTCGCGGCCGCGTTCACACGGGCGAGACGAGCGCCACGAGCACCTCCACGGCGGCGGCGAGTTGGCCGAGATCGATCCACTCGTCGGCCGTGTGGGCCTGGGCGATCGAGCCGGGGCCGAAGACCAGGCTCGGCACGCCCGCCACCGAGTACACGCCGGCGTTGGTGCCGTAGCGGGCGGCCACCCGGCGGCCGGCGCCGCTGGCGGTCGCCCCGCGGACCAGGGCCTCGACCCAGGGTGCCGCCCCGGGCTCGGCCGTGCCATCGGCCAGCCCGAAGGCGTCGTTGAACGGCGGCTCGTGCTCGATCCTCACGCCCGGGCAGGCCGCCGCCACCCGCTCGATCACCTCCCGGCGGGCCACGTCTGCCGACTCCTCGGGCAGGAGCCGCCGCTCCAGTTCGAGCACCGCGAGATCGGGCACGAGGTTCACGCCCGTCCCGCCATGGAGCGTGCCGAGGCTGAGCGTCGGGGGACCGCACGGATGGTCGGGATGGCGGGCGAGCAGGTCGGCGGCGAGGCCTTCGAGCGCCAGGGCCGCTCGGGCCGCCGCGTAGAGCGCGTTGGCTCCCTGCTCGGGAAAGGCGCCGTGACAGGCCCGGCCATGCACCCGGATCCGCCACTTGAGTGAGCCTTTGTGGGCGACCACCAGATCGAGCCCGGTCGGCTCCGCCACGATGGCCAGGGCCGGGCGGCCGCCGACGAGAGCCCGTGCCGCCACCTCCGCCGGCACAGCCGCATCGGCGGGAGCAGCCGACCTGCCCGCCCACAGGCCGGCCAGCGCCCGCGCGCCTGAAAAGCCAAACTCCTCGTTGACGGTGGCCGCGAGCACCACCGTCGCCCGGCGGACGTCCGTCGTTGCCAGTCGCTCGAGCGCCGCGACCATCGCCGCCAGCCCCCCCTTCACATCGCACGTGCCGCGGCCATACATCCGCTCGTCGCGCACCAGCGGCGTGAATGGCTCGATCGTCATGCCCTCGGCAGGCACCGTGTCCTGGTGGGCATCCCAGAGGATGGCCGGCGCGTCGGCCACGGTGGCCTCGAGCCGGGCGATCACGTTGTCACGGCCCGGCGAGACGGACTGGCGAACCCAGGGGATGCCGGCGGCGGCGAACCGCTGCACGAGGTACTCGCTCACGCGGCCTTCGAGATACTGCGGGCCCGACACTTCGCGGCCCATTGGATTGACGCTCGGCCGCCGCACGAGGTCTGCCAACAGGGAAACGGGGGCGGAAAGTCGCATCCCAGCCACCCTACCAGACAGCCGGTTTTCTTTCCGGCCGACTGGGCGGAGGTTAAACTTGGCTTGTTCCGTCAGTCATCCGCCCGTCAGGAGCGACCCATGACCCGAGCCGTCCGCCCCGCCCTGCCAACCGCCGCGTCCATCGGCCGGGGGATCGCTTTCACGGCGGCCGTCTTCGCCGCGACGTCCAGTCGAGCCGCCCTGGCATCGCAGGCCGATGACGAAGCGGCGATTCGCACCGCCGCCAAGGCCTATGTCGAGGCGCTCGACAAGGGTGACGCCGCCAGGTTGGCCGCGCTCTGGACACCCGACGGCGACATCATCGACGCCTCCGGACAAAAGTTCCCGGGCCGCGAGGCCGTCACGCTCGACCAGCCCGCGACCCCGCCCGAACCTGCCGCCCGGCCCGAGTTTCGCATCCGCGAGACGACGCTGCGGTTTCTCACCCCCGACGTCGCCGTCGAGGACGGCACGGTCGAGGTCGTGCCGCCGGCAGGCCGGCCCCTCAGCGGCCGGTTCTCGGCGACCTGGGTGCGGCACGAGGGCGCCTGGAAACTCGGCGCCCTGCGGGAGGCGCGTGGCGAGGAGCCGACGGCCGCCGCGGTGCTCTCCGAACTCGACTGGATGGTGGGTGACTGGGTGGTGGTCGACGACCACCCTGCGGCCGCCGACCAGCCCGCGATCGAGGTGTCCACCAGGTGGAATGAATCCCGGACCTATCTGATCCGCGAGCTGCGGATCCCGGTCGAGGGCGCGGCGCCGCTGACGATCACCCAACGGGTCGGCTGGGACCCGCTCACCAAGTCGATCCACTCCTGGGCCTTCGGCTCGGACGGGAGCCACGGTGAAGCCGACTGGACCCGCGATGGCCGCTCCTGGGTGGCCAAGTCGCGAGCGGTCGCGGCCGATGGCTCACAGACGACGTCGCTCAACATCTACACCTATGACGGCAAGGACCGCTGTGCCTGGAAGTCGCTGCCCACCCATATCGGCAGCGAGCACGTGCCCCCCGTCACCCTGTCCATGATTCGCAAGCCGCAGGCCGGAGGCGATCAGCCCCGGGCAACCCCATGACCACCCTCGCGACCATCCTCGCAGCCCGCCGCCAGGCGGCCTGCCTGACGATCCTGGCGGCCGCGATCGCGGCAGCCGTCGTGGCGGCCGATCCCCCGGCGCCGGGGCCGCAGGCCGGCGGGGCCGAGCGGACGATGCCCTCGCAGGCGACCCCCGAAGACGCGGCCCGCAAGGTCGAGATCATGAGCGGGCCGCGGTGGCGGCGGGCGATCTTCGAACTCGGCGAATGGCTCTCCTCCCAGCAGATTTATTCGCCCCAGGAGGTGAACCGGATCAAGGCCGACTTCAACCGTCGCGTCGCGGGGATGTCGTCGTACGAGCTCGAGTACCTGCTCGACGACCTCGACGCGAAGTTCAAGGTGCTCGAGACGCCCGAGGCCCGCGACGCCAAGGCCTGGTTGGGGCAGTATCTCTCCGCGATGAGCGACCAGCGTCGGGCCGAGGCCCTGCGGGACGTGCCCGACGTGGTCACCATGAACTCGTCTCAGCTGCAGCAGGAGATCAACCGGATCGAGCAGAAGCGGATGTCGCTCCAACAGCGGCAGCAGGCCTTCGACCAAGGCCGCGACGTGCTCGTGCAGCGGGCCGCCGACAACCGGCAGCAGACCGCCGCGGCGGCCGCCGCGGCGCTGGCCCAGGCCCGCAGCAGCGCTTCGTTCTCGCCATACCGCAGTGGTGGCGGTGGCGGCGGGGGCGGCAAACCGCCGTTCTCGGATGTCAAAGGCTCGGGCATGAACGTCGGCGTCGGCCCGTGGGGCGCGTACGTGAGTTTCAGCACGGGCGCGTTCTGAATATGTACGCCCGCCGGGCCATCCCTGGCCCCGGCGGGCTGGGCGGCCCTGCGGCCGCCGGCCGCACCTCCGGGCGGCCGTGTTCGTACGCGGGCTTGGCGCGCGACGACCTCGCAGACGAATCCATGACCCCGGGGCGGCTGAGAGAGTGCGAAATTTGGGCAACGAGCGACGTCGGGATCGGCCTGTCGCCGGCGGGTGAGGTTTTGGTAATCCTCCCCCAGCAAGCATCCCGTCGGCTTCCCCATGCCAGCCGCCCCACCAGCGATTTCGCCGCACCACGACCCGACTGGGCCGCGGTTCTCGGTGATGCTGCCCACCTACGAGCCCGATGCCAAACTGGCCCGCGCGCTCGAGTCGGTCCTCGGCCAAGCGCCGCCGGCCGACATGATGCAGATCGCGGTCGTCGACGACGGCTCGCGGGCGGGGCTGGTGCGGGAGATCGTCGCGCAGGCCGACCCCGCCGGCCGCGTGGAGATCCACGAACAGCCCGGCCGGCTCGGGCTGGGGGGCAACTGGAATCGCGCGGTCGAACTGGCCCGCGGCGAGCTCGTCCACCTGCTCCACCAAGACGACTACGTGCTGCCCGGGTTCTACGACCGGATGGATTCGGCCTTCCGGAAGCGGCCCGACCTCGGCATGGCTTTCTGCCGCACGCGGCTCGTCGATGCCGCCGATCGACCCATCCGGACCACGTCGCGGCAGCAGTGGACCAGCGGCGTGCTCGCCCACTGGCTGCCGCGAATCGCCGAGCGGCAACGAGTGCAGACGCCGTCGGTGGTCGTTCATCGCCGCACCTACGAGGCCGTGGGCGGCTTCCGCACCGACCTCCAACTGGCGCTCGACTGGGAGATGTGGGTCCGGATCGCCGCCCGGTTCCCGGTCTGGTACGACCCGCGGCCGCTGGCCGCCTACCGCCGGCATGCCGAGAACGAGACCGCGCGGCTGCACGCCTCGGGGGCCGCCTGGCCCGATCTCGCGCGGGCGATCCAGATCAACGCCGCATCGCTCCCGGAGGAGATCCGGGGCCCGACCCTCTCGGCCAGCGTCCGCTGGTATGTCGCGTCGGCGATGCGCACGGCCGAACGGCAGATCCGCCACGGCCAGTTTGCCCGCGCCTCGGTGACGCTCGGCCACGTGCCGACGATCCTCGCCCTGCTCGATGACCAGCCCCGCAGCCTCGGGCTCGCCCGCCGGCTCCTCGCGGTCAAAGCGCAGCTCGGCCGCGAGCAGCGGCGGGACGTTGCCTGAACCACCGGGCCAGCACAGGCATGAAGCCGCTGTCGCGGGAACCGACCAGCCCCCTCTTCCGGCGCCCGAGCCGGGCGATCGTGGTGGCGCATTTCGATCCCGACGGCCTGTTCGATCCGCACGTCCACCATGCCCTGGCGGCCTATCGCCGCCACGCCGAGCGGCTGGTCGTGGTCTCCAACTCGGCCCGCCGGCTGCCGCCCGCGCTCTCGCTGATCGTCGATGCCTTCCTGCCACGGGCCAACGTGGGCTACGACTTCGCCGCCTGGCGTGACGGCCTGGCCAGCTTCCGGCCCGCCGACCACGACGAGGTGATCTGCGTCAACGACAGCGTGTACGGCCCGCTCTTCGACCTGGGGCCCGCGCTCGCCGACACCCGAGTGGCGGCGGCCGACCTCTGGGGGATGGTGCTCTCCGATCAGAACACCAGCCGCTCGGGTCCGCGGGTGCCGCACGTGCAGTCCTGGTTTCTGGGGATGCGCCGGCGGCTGCTCGAGTCGGACGCCTGGGCCGGGTTCTGGCACGGGCTCGAGACGTTGCCGACGAAGCGGGAAGTCATCGAGCGGAACGAGATCGGATTCTCCGCCCGGATGGCGGCCGCGGGCTTCCGGCTGGCCGGGCTGTACGACGCCACGACGGCCCCGCCCGTCGCGCTCGCCGAGGTCTGGCCCCACCTCTCCCCGAGGCACCCGCGGCGCAGCTGGCGGCTGTTGCGAAAGAGCCGCCGCCTGCCCCACAACCCAAGCGAGCTCGTCTGGTGGCGGCTGTGGGAGGCGGGCGTCCCCTACCTGAAGGTGAGCCTCCTGCGGGTGAACCACTACGGCCTCGACCTCGGCCGCGTCCTGGCAGAACTGCGACAGGTCGCCGACTACGACCCGACCCTGGCCCGGGGTCATCTGGCCCGCTGCGGCTGACTCGGCCAGGCCGACACAGCCGGCCGGCAGAGGGGGTCCGTCCGGGAAAACGGCCCGACTCGTCGCGGGCCGTCCCGGGCGGTATAACTCCGGGGACGAGCCGCCCTCCGTCCGGAGACGCCCCTGGGCGTCCCCGGCTTTTTTGGGGCCGGACTTCGTGACGAATTTCACGAAGTCGGTTTCCGCGGCCGAAAAGAGTAGATTCCGACGCCCTTCACCCTGCCAGCCGCCCCATGGACGCGATCCTCCCGGTCCTCCTGTTCGTCGCGATCGCGGCGGCCGTCTCGGTGGGCCTGGTCGTGTTCGCCGAGTTGATCGGCCCGCGGCGCAGTGGGGCGGTCAAGGAGATGCCCTACGAGAGCGGCATGGATCCGATCCATGACACGCGGCGGCGGTTCGACGTGCGGTTCCATCTGGTGGCGATCACGTTTCTCGTATTCGACGTCGAGCTGCTGTTCCTCTATCCGTGGGCCGTGGCCAGCCGCTCGCCGGCCGGCGTCGATGCCGCCGTGGCCGACGGCCTGGTCTCGTCCCGGGGCCTGGTGTTCGCCGGGGCCATGCTCTTCACGGCGCTGGTAATCGTGGGCTTCGCCTACGACTGGCGCAAGGGGGTTTTCCGATGGCGGTAAGCGACCTGCAGTTGCCCGAGAACGTGGTGGTCAGCCGGCTCGACGCCCTGGCCAACTGGTGCCGCAAGAACAGCCTCTGGCCGATGCCCTTCGCCACGGCCTGCTGCGGCATCGAGCTGATGGCCACCGGTGCGAGCAAGCACGATCTGGCCCGGTTCGGGGCGGAGGTGTTTCGGTTCAGCCCGCGGCAGTGCGACCTGATGATCGTGGCCGGCCGCGTCGTGATGAAGATGCTGCCGGTGCTCCAGCGGATCTGGCTTCAGATGCATGAGCCCAAGTGGTGCATCTCGATGGGCGCCTGCGCCAGCACCGGCGGCGTGTTCGACACCTACGCCGTCGTCCAGGGCATCGACCGCTTCATCCCCGTCGACATGTACGTGCCCGGCTGCCCGCCGCGGCCCGAACAGCTGATCCAGGCGATCATCGACCTTCAGGACAAGATCCAGCGGGAGGGCACGATCACCGGCCGCGAGTTCGACACCGCCGGCCGCCAGGCCCGCAAGCGGGCGCTCGTCGAGATCACCTCCCCGCTCACGGTCGACGCCGCCCGCAATCCCGTGCTCCAGCGGGAGCTCGCCGCCCAGGCCGGGTCGCTCGCCAGCCGCTCCTGAAGCCCCCCGCCACGCCACCGAGACCCGCCCCCCGCCCGATGCCCTTCACGCCCCCCTCCGTCGACGACGTGATCGCCGCCGTGGCCGGCCGTTTCGGCCCGCTGGAGACGTCGGTGTTTCGCAGCCAGACGCGGCTGGTGGTACCGGCGGAGCGGTCGTTCGAG
>JBIKXY010000199.1:0-5392 GCA_044355515.1 Pirellulales bacterium | reverse complement strand
ACCTTCACCCTGCTCGCCTTCACCCTGCTGACCTTCACCCTGCTGACCTTCACCCTGCTGACCTTCACCCTGCTGACCTTCACCCTGCTGACCTTCACCCTGCTGACCTTCACCCTCGCGGCCTTCGCCTTGACCCTGTTGACCCTGACCCTGTTGACCCTGACCCTGTTGACCCTGACCCTGTTGACCCTGACCCTGTTGACCCTGACCTTCACGGCCTTCGCTTTCACCCTGCTGAGCTTGGCCCTCCTGCCCCTCTTGACCCTGCTGCTCTCCACCTTGCTGCTCCGACGGCTCGGAAGCATCGCCCTTGGGCTGGCCCCCGGTGTCGCCCTGCTGACCGCCCTCGTCGGTCCGCCGCCGATTCTCGAGGATCCGCTCCATGGCCTCGCCGTCGTTCGTGCCGTCGGAGGCTACCGCCGGGCTGGGCTGCCGCTGGGCCTGCTGGCCGCCGGCGGCCTCACCTGTTTGGCTCTGCCCGCCCTGCTGCCCTTGCCCACCGCCCTGCCGCTGGGCCGCCTGGCCTTGGCCCTCCTGCCGCTCTCCCTCTCGCTGCCCTTGCCCGCCGCCCCCCTGCTGCCCCTCGCGTTCACCCTGGCGGTCATTCCCCTGCTGGCCCGTGCCGTTGCCCGACTGCTGGCCATTCGATTCGCTCGGCTGACCAGACTGCTGGTCGCCAGCCTTTCCCTGTTGGCCCTGCTGCTGCCCGGGTGAGCCGTCGGCCTGCTTGCCCTGCTCGCTCTTGTTGTTGCCCTTCTGATCGCCGGGAGTATTCCCCTCCTGCGGCTGCTTCTGCTCACCAGACTTCTGCTCACCAGACTTCTGCTCACCAGACTTCTGCTCACCAGACTTCTGCTCACCAGACTTCTGCTCACCAGACTTCTGCTCACCAGACTTCTGCTCACCAGACTTCTGCTCACCCTGCTTCTGCTCGTCGCCCTGCTGGCCGGCGTCGTCACCCTGTTTGGGATCCTTGCCGTCCTGCGTCGGCTTGTCCCCGGCGTTTTCCTGGCCACCCCCGCCGCTCTGACCCTCGTTCGGCGGCTCTTGCTCGCCCTGCTCCGGAGCTTGCGCCGGCGGCGGTTCTTGCGGCGGCGCCGAGGCGTCGATCTGGAGCGACTGCCAGTCGGTGGCCACCTCGTTCGGCTCCTCCGGCCGGGTATCGATCGCGACGGCGCGATACTCGAGCGTGCCGCCCGGCTTGGCCCCGAGCGCCTCCGGCACGAGCGTGCCCGCCACCCGCACCAACTTTCGCGGCCCGCCCACGAGCAGTTCCTCGCCGCGGTTGATGCCGCCGCCGGCCAGCCGCGTCTCCAGCCGCACGCTCGCCAGCCCGAAGTCGGGATCCGCGGCCCGCACGCGGACGGTGACCGGCGCCCCCGGTGGCACCTTCAGCACCTTCTGCTCGGGCACCTCGATCTCCACCTCGGGCGCCAGATCGGGGAGCACGTCGATGCGATGCTCGATGGCCCCGATCACGTCTTCTTCCGCACGGCCGCCCCCCTCGATGAACGGCCGATACACGAAGCGGTAGGAGGTGAACTCCGGACCGCTGCGATCGGTTTTTCGCTTGAGGGTGAAGGAGCCCTCGGCCCGGGTTCGCTCCGGCCGCGCGACCACGAGCGGCAGATCCCGCCGACCGTCGCAGCCCAGATCGAAGGCCGCCGTCTCGAGCAGCCGATTGGATTCCGCCGTGATCGTGACCCGCGTGCCTTCCACGCCCTGGATGTCGCCCTGCCAGGGCAGCGTCTCGGCTTCGCGACCGGTGTAGCTCGGGTAGTCGTACCGGACCTCCCGGACGATCAGCGACGGCATGTCGTTCAGCAGCACGCGAATTCGCTCGCTGCGGGCATCGCCCGCGGCGATCACGAGTTCCACGGCCTGATCGAGCCCGCGATCCTCGGCGGGCACGACGACCGTCCGCAGCCCCGCAGCGGTGGCCCCGAGCGGCATCGTCCACGACGCCGCCGCCGGATCCCGAGCACCGTCCTCGTGGAGCGGCCTCACCAGCAGTTCGGCCCGCTCGCCCGCCGCGAGCCCGGCCACGTCAGCCGCCACCACGAGCTGCCGGCCGCGATCGAGTTCCACCACACCGCCGATGACATCGAGGCGGCGGCCCGGGGCCGCGGCGGCCGCAGGATCCTCCCCCGGCACCCGCCAGGCGAGCTGCGGCGAAGCGATGCGCACCCGCGCGGGCGCGGCAAATCCGCTCCACGGGGCAAGCAGCCGAGCCGCCGACACCACGAGGCTCTTGGGGGCGAAGAGTTGGTAGAGACAGGCCAGGCCCACGAGCGCCGCAAGCGCCCACGCCAGGCGAATCGCGGGCGTGCGGTCCACCACGCCCCCGTCGGCAACGCCCGACAGCCGGCGGGCGGCCCGGCGCCGGAGCGACTTCACGATCGCCTCGGCCGACTCCTCGGACCGCTCCTTGACCAGCACGGCGTTGACGAGGTCGTTGTGGAGCTCGGGATGATCCCGCTCGATGGCACGGGCCGCGTAGACGAGGTTCACGCGATAGCGCATCAGCGGCAGGATCCACCGCACCGCCGCCACCGCCACCGCCGTTACGCCGGCGGCCAGCCAGGCCCAGCGGGTCCAGGACGGCAACCCGCCGGGCACGAGCCAATGCTCGATCAGGACGCCCGTCAGCAGCCAGCCTACGGCCCCCACCGAGACGGCCAGCAGAAACGTCGCCACCGCCATCCCTTGCAGATCCGAGATCGCCGCGGCGAACCGATGGGCGAGATATTGCTCCGACTTCGAGCCCTCGGTCGCCTCGCGGCCCCACGGCCGGACGGCGAGCGGATCACCGGTCTGATCAGACGCGCTCGCCATGGCCTGACTCCTCAACGGGACTCCCGGCGACAGTCGCGACTCGCCCCGGGCCAGGGCCCGCGATCACCGCGACGGGTCAGAATTCGACCGCTCGCTGCTCGATTCCGTCGCCCTGCCAGTATAGCGGCCGAGAACCCGGTAGCCCGCACCGTTGACGCCCCGGCGAAACGCGGCCTAAGGTGCGAGCGACGCCGGTCGCGTCGCCGCCGCGTTGGGAACGTGCTCGTCCATGTCGATCCTGCCCGATGCGGAGACCTTCAGGCGGCTGGTGAACGGCACGACCACCGGCCCCGGCCCCGCCGCCCTGCGGGCTGCCCTGTCCATGCTGGCCGCCCCGTACGGCCTGGCCACGGTCCTTCGCAACACGCTCTACGATCGGGGCCTGCTCCGGCGGCACGCGGCCTCGATCCCCGTGATCTCCATCGGCAACCTGACGCTCGGCGGCACGGGCAAGACGCCGCTCGTGGCTTGGGTGGCCCGGCAGCTGGCAGCCGCCGGAAGGCAACCGGTCGTGGTCAGCCGCGGCTACGCCGCCCGGCCCGGCGAGCCGAGCGACGAGGCCGCCGAACTGGGAATCCTGCTGCCGGGCGTGCCCCATCTGGCCGACCGCGACCGGGTGCGCGGCGTCAACGCCGCGGCCGGCCGCGGGGCCCGGGTGGCCGTGCTTGACGACGGGTTTCAGCACCGTCGCCTCCGGCGCGACCTCGACCTGGTGGCGATCGACGCGAGCGACCCCTTCGGCTGCGGCCACATCTTCCCCCGCGGCCTGCTGCGGGAATCCGTGGCGGGCCTGGCCCGCGCCGACGCGGCCGTGCTGACGCGGGCCACGAGCGTGGCGGCCGACCGCCGGGCCGAGATCCGCGCCGCCGTCACGCGGGCCCGCGGGGGCCGGCTGCCGCTCTGGCTCGAGACGGAACACCGGCCCGTGGCCCTGCGGTCATGGCAAGGGAGCGTCGAACCGCTGGCCGCGATCCAGGGCGGCCGCGTGGCCGCGTTCTGCGGGATCGGCAACCCCGAGGCCTTCCGCACCACGCTGGCCTCATGCGACCTCGAGGTCGCCGGCTTCCGCAGCTTTGCCGACCACCATGCCTACACGGCGAGCGACTGCGACGCGGTCGGCCGCTGGGCCGCGGGCCTGGCCGCCGAGCGGATCATCACCACGCTCAAAGACCTGGTGAAGATCCGCCGGGAAGCGGTCGGCGGGGTGCCGCTGGTGGCGCTCGAGGTGGCGATCGAGCCGCTGGGCGATCCCGGGCCGCTCGAGGCAGCGCTCGCCCGGGCCGCCGCGGGAGCACCGCCATGAGCCTTGCCGAGCCCGCGCCCGCCCGGCCCGACACGTCGATCCTGGTCACGACCTTCCGCCGGCCTCGGCACCTGGCGCTCGTGCTCGAGTCGATCGCGATGCAGCGGGGCGTGCCCCGCGACTACGAGGTGGTGGTCGCCGACGATGGCTCGGGCGACTCCACTGCCGAAGTCGTCGAGTGGTTCGCGGCCACGGTGGACATTCCGGTGCGGCTCACGACGCAGCCGCACGAGGGCTTCCGCCTGGCCCGGGTCCGCAACAACGCCGCCCGGCTGGCCCGGGGCGACTACCTGCTGTTTCTCGACGGCGACTGCATCCTGCCCCGTGGCCACCTGGCGGCCCACCGCGCCCGCCGCCGGCCTGGGCTCGCCCTCCTTGGGCATTGCGCCCGCCTGCCCGAGGAGACGAGTCGGCTGCTCGTGCCAGAAAACCTCGCGCTCATGAACCTCGCGGACCTCGTGCCAGCGGCCGAGGCCCGGGGCTTGGCCCGCCGGCATCGCCGGGCCCGTTGGCACAACCTCCTCCGGCATCCCACCAAGCCCCGGCTCACCGGGGGCGACTTTGGCCTCTGGCGAGCCGACTTTGAACGGGTGAACGGCTTCGACGAGCGGTTCGTCGGCTGGGGACAGGAAGACGACGACCTCGGGCTCCGACTCCGGGCCGCCGGACTGCGGCTGGAATCGGTGCTCGACCTGACCAGTTCGCTGCACGTTTGGCATCCGACCGACCCCACCGCCACGCCCCGCTGGCGAGACGGTGCCAACGTCGCCTACTTCGAGCGTCGCGGTCGGCTCACGGTCTGCCGCGCCGGCCTCGAGCGGCGCGACCGCCACGATGTGGTCTGGGCACTGGCCGCCGACATCGGGGCCACGGAACTCGGCCGCTGCGTCGCCCACCACCTCGCAGCCGCCCAGCGGGCGGCCCCGGGCGGCCCTTGCGAGGTCGAGGTGATCGTGTCCCCGACGCGGGTTGGCTTCACACGGCCGGCGGAGTGCCGGCTGCTACTCGTGCCTCGCGGCCTGCCGCCGCCGCGGTTCCTCGCCGCTCAGGCGGACCGGATCGTGGCAGTCGACCAGCACGACCAAGCGGCGGTCGCAGAAGCACTTGAACTCGCAGGCTGAAGGCTGCCCGCAGCCCGGGGATCGCCGTCAGTCAGCGGCCCCTGGTGCAAGCAAGAGGACGATGCCTGCCACCGCACCGCCCGCAAGACAGGTGCCTACTTCTTCTTTTCCAGATGCACGGTGTGCTTGCGGA
>JBIKXY010000198.1:0-5449 GCA_044355515.1 Pirellulales bacterium | reverse complement strand
TGATCGCCAGCTCTTCGGCAAGCGCGGGCCGGGCGGAGTCCAGCCTTCGCCTCTTGCGGGCGATGGCGACGGGCGTTAGGAAGACGCCGACCTGGCAGGTGAAGGCGATGCTCCTCAGACTCCTCGGTGGCGATCTCGAGGCACTGGCCAACGACGCGCTCGGCGAATTCTGCCGCCGATCGCGGCAGGCTGGCGTCGTGCCCCTCAGGATCGGCTTCAAGCGGGCTCACCTCGTCTCCGATCCCGCCCTCGTCCGGCACGTGCTCCTCGACAACGCCGCCAACTACGACAAGGTCACACCCGCCTTCGACGCCGTGCGGGTCGTGCTCGGCAACGGTCTGCTCACGAGCGCGGGGGCGTTCTGGAAGCGGCAGCGGCGAATCGCCCAGCCCGCCTTCCACGGTGAGAGCGTGAAGCGATTCGGTCCGATCCTCACGAGGATGGCGGCTGAGACCGCGGACGAGTGGGAACAGGCCGCGCGGGCGGGTACGACCGTCGACGCCTGCACCGACATGATGCGAGTGACGCTCCGGGCGGTGGCCGAGACGCTGTTCGGCGATGACCTCGGTGACGATGCCGCCGAGATCAACCGGGTCTTCCCCACGATTCTCTCCTGCCTGGCGTCGCGGGTGGCGTCACCGGTGCGGCCGCCCCTGTGGCTCCCCACGGTGAACAATCGGCGGCTGCGGCCGGCGCTCGCCGCGCTCGACCGTGTCGTCGAGCGATTGATCGCCACGAAGCGGTGGCGGCTGGCCGAGGGCGGTGCCGGCGGCCAGGCCCGCCCCGACCTGCTCACGATCCTGATGATGGCCCGAGACGAAGAGACCGGCGAGTCAATGAACGACGCCCAGCTTCGCGACGAGGTCATGACCATGCTGATCGCGGGGCACGAGACGACGGCCAACGCGCTGTCGTGGCTGTGGGTGCTGCTCGATCGCCATCCCGACGAGCAGGAGCGGCTCAGGGCCGAACTCGTCGCGGCGACCGGGGGCCGGCCGCCGACGGTGGACGACGTGGCGAACCTGCCGCGGCTCAAGGCCGTGATCCAGGAGACGCTCCGGCTCTATCCTCCCGTCTGGATGTTCGACCGGCGGGCCCTCGGTCCCGACGGTCTCGGCGACACTCGCGTGGGCCCCGGTGACCTCGTGATCTTCGTGCCCTATGCGATCCATCGGCTGCCGCAGCTGTGGAGCGACCCCGAGGTGTTTCGGCCGGAGCGGTTCGAGCCCGGCCGGGAGGAGCAGAAGAACAAGTTTGCCTACCTGCCCTTCGGCGCCGGACCGCGGATCTGCCTGGGGGCGAGCTTCGCGATGATCGAGTCGCAGATCATCGTGGGCACCCTGCTCGCGCGGTTTCGCGTGCGGCTCGCCGGACCGGAGCCGGTGACGCCCACGCCGCAGGTGACGCTCCGCACCTCGCGGCCCGTGCTGCTGCGGCTGAAGCCTGCGGCCCTGGCCTGACGGATCCCGTCACGTGCGCCGGGGGCGGAAGATCGACATGCTCGCTTTGACCACCGTGGCCCGCGTAGCCAAGCGCACGGCGAGCGACACGAGGTAGTTGGTCCAGCCCGAGACCACATAGTGGCGTCCGGAATCGAACGCCTTCAGTCCGGTGCGGACCACCCTTGCCACGTCCTGGCCGCGGTTTCGCTCTGCCCAGCCGGGAACTCCGGAGTGGTCGAAGAACTCGGTCCGCGTGGTTCCCGGGCAGAGGGTCGTCACCGTGACGCCCTGGGCCTGAAGCTCCGCCCACAGCGCCTCGCTGAAATGCAGCACATACGCCTTGCTCGCCGCGTAGACCCCCATATAGCTCACGGGCTGGAACGACACGACCGATCCGATGTTGATGATTCCACCGTGCCCGCGGTGCGCCATCTCCTTCGCAACCAGAAGCGTCAGCTCGGTCAGGCCCGTGACATTGACCTGAATCAACTCCAGGGCCCGACCGACGTCGGTCTCATCCAGGGACGAAACCATCCCGAACCCCGCGTTGTTGACCAGCAGTTCCACTTCGATGCCACGACGTGACACCTCGGCAAGCAGCTCCCGACCCGCACGGGGTTGTGACAGGTCGGCTGGAACGATCTCGCAGCGGGTGCCGTGGGCCGCCTCGAGTTCCTGCGCCAGCTCCCGCAGGCGATCTTCACGTCGGGCCACCAGCACGCAATGCATTCCCCGGGCGGCCAACTGCCGGGCAAACTCGGCTCCGATGCCCGAGGAGGCCCCGGTGACAAGACCCCAGTGATCGGCGTAGGCTTTCAGCATGATGCGAGCATCGTCGTGGGTATGGGCGAGCAACCCGGAAGGAAGGATGGCCCGACCCCAAAGGATAGCCCGGTCGATGCAACCCGAGAACTTTGAGAGCTGGCTCGCTTGGCGGGAAGGCGCCGAGCGGCCCGTGCCGGGCTCTGTCGAGGAGGAGCTCCGCGACTATCCCGAGTGCGGCATCCTCTGCTTCGGCTTCGCCCGCGTGGTCTGCACGGGCTGCGGCACGGGGTTTGTCGTGGCGTTTTCGTGCAAGGGACGGGGCGTGTGTCCGTCCTGCAACGGTCGCCACATGGCCCAGACCGACCTGGCCACGGTCACCGAGCGGGTGCGACGCCGCGTGATCCGGTGGTTCAGGCTCCGCCGCCTGCTCGACGCCGCTGCCGCCGCCGACATGCTCGCCTGGGAGCACAGCGGGTTTTCGGTGGATGCGAGTGTCCGGAGGCCAACGGCGTCGTCGAGCTGTCGCCGTTTGAGTTCCTCGACCGGCCCGCGGATCTCGTGCCGCTGCCGCGGAAGCACCGGCACCGCTACCACGGCGTCTTTGCCCCGAATCACACGCTCAGGCGGGCCGTCACAGCGCTGGACATCGGGAACATTGGCTATTTCGGCGCGATACCGCGACCGGTGGGCATGCGGTCGGCTAGAGCGGGTTCGACTTACGTGTATCGCCGGCTCGGGGGCGGCAAAAGTCGCCGCTTCGCGGTCCTGCGGATTGTCGCTGATGGCCGAAGCGGCCATAGGCTCCTCGAGCGTTCGCCGACCCCCGTCGCCTACCCCGTCTGGTTTGCCAAAGCATCGCTACAGTTAGCCAGGATGCGTTCTAGCACGCCGCGGAAGGCTGTTGCGAACCTCGTGAGAAGCCCCGCTCGCACGACACCTCCCGGGTCGCCTGGGGCGAGCTCGTGCAGCACCATGACGACCGCGACGTCTTTCAAGCGTCGTCCGACGAGCTGCCCGCGAATCACATCCACAGCCTCCGACCCCTGCCGCACGCCAGATCCCAGGCCTCAACGAGCCGCGACGCGGCCGGACTGGGTGAGACTCTGCGCTACCGTCAGCAAGCTGCCACGGCAGCGGGAGGGCACAGGCGTTCCGGGGACCGGTCTTGGGGTCCGGGAAACGGGAGCACGCGGCTCATGAGCCGCTCATCAGCCGGCAATGGCCGCGGACGTGCTTGCGGAAAAGCCATTGACCGGACTATCCCTTCCTGGGGGCAGCATCGGCCGCTTGCTTGACCCTTCGGAAGCAGCCCGCTATGCTGCGGACCCGCCCCCGGTTCTCCCCACTCCCTCCCGCTGGAACCGCTCCTGACTGTCACCGCCTCGCGATGAGCCCGAGAGATTTGCGAACGCAAACTCCTGCCGGCGAACGCTTGATTTCTTGCGTGTCAGTGTTTGGCGGCCTTGGCCGTCGCGTGCCTAGGGCTGGTGCTCTGGCCGCGTGATCCGGGCGGGTGTTCCGGGCGCGTGATCTGCTCCCGGCCGCCGCGTGCCGATGCCAGCCGGGCTGACCGTGAGATTGCCTTGGTGACTCTCCCGCCCGCCCCACATATCTCCCCCGCCTGGTCCACATGAATCTCCCCGCTGCTGCTTGGAAGAACCCCATGATCGTCGCCCTTCGCGCTGCCATCCTGAACTCCCTTCTGCGGCCTGTTCTCACCGTCGCGGTCGCCGGCATGCTGGCCGCGGCAATCTCTCCGATTACCGCCCAGGCCCAAACCTCATCGACTTGGACGAATACGTCTTCTGCCTCCGCTGGCTGGCAGAACCCCGGCAACTGGAACAGCGGCGTGCCGAGCGCCGAGGGCTCCTCGGCGAGCATCATCGCCGACATCACGGCCCCGCAGACGATCACGCTCGACGGGGCCGTCGTGCTCGGCAGCCTCACGATCGGGGACCCGACGGCCTTGGGAGCGTCGTCGTACACGATCAATGCCGGCAGCTACTCGTCCGGCAGTTCCACGCTCGCCGGAACGCTCACGTTCGACGTCGCCAGCGGCGGGGCCACGCTCTCGCAGACGACGACCAGCGCGGCCAACCTGATCGCGGCCAACGTCGTGCTCGCCGACCCGCTCACGATCAACAATGCCGCCACGTCGGCCGCCCTCACGCTCTCCGGCGTGATCAGCGGAGCCGGGGGCATCACGAAGACCGGCACCGGGCCGCTCGTGCTCTCCGCCGCCAACACGTTCACCGGGGGCGTCAATCTCTCGGCAGGCTCGCTCCGTGTCGGCAATAACGCCGCCCTCGGCACCGGCACGGCCACGATCGGCAACACGACAACGCTGATGGCCAACAGCACGGCCTCACGGACGCTCGCCAACGCGCTGTCGCTCTCGGGATCGTTCACGCTCGGCGATGCGGCGAACTCCGGGGCGTTGAACCTCACCGGCGCCGCCACGCTCACGGGCGACACCCAGATCACGAATGCCACGTATGTGTCGATGTCTGGCGCCATCGGCGACGGCGGCAACACCCGCTCGCTCACCAAGGCGGGAAACGGCACGCTCGTGCTCAGCGGCAACAACTCCTACACCGGCGGCACGGTGATCGCGGGAGGCGTGCTGGAGCTTGGAGCGAACAATCGGCTCTCCGACTCGGGCAACGTCACGATCTCCAGCGGCACATTTGATCTCGGTGGCTTCACCGAGACGATCAGTGCCTTCTCCGCGACGGCGGCAGCCAATGTCACGGCCGGCACGCTCAACGCGACGGGCGGCTACTCGTTCAGCAATGCTTCGGGCACGATCACCGTGAACGCCACTCTCGGCGGCGGTGCGGCAGCGCTGACGAAGACGGGCGCCGGCACGGTCGTGCTCACCGGGGCGGGCTCCTATTCCGGCGGCGCTACGATCAGCGCGGGCGCCGTCCAGGTCGGCAGCAATACGGCGCTCGGCACCGGCACCGTCACGCTCGCCGACGCATCGCTCCGCTCGGATAGTTCGACGGCCCGGACGCTCGCCAACCCGCTTACGATCGGCGGCTCGGTCACGCTGGGCGCCAGCAACACCGGCGTGCTCACGTTCAGCAACGCGAGCCCGGTGAGTCTCTCCGACAACACGACGCTCACGAACGCCACGGCGGTCACGTTCTCGGGCGGACTCTCCGGCACCGCGGGCCGGACGTTCACGAAGGCCGGCGCCGGCGCGCTCACGCTCGGCGGCGCGAGCAGCGTGGCCGGCG
>JBIKXY010000197.1:0-5453 GCA_044355515.1 Pirellulales bacterium | reverse complement strand
GGGCTATGCGGCCGGCGACGCGGCCTCGCTCGCTGATGCCATCGCCGGCCTGGCGGCGGACCGCAAGCGGCTCTTCTCGATGCGGCAGGCCGCCCGCCGCCTGGCCGAGCGGGAACTCGACCGCGAGAAGACCTACGCCGCCTTCGCCGACTGGATCGAGACCATCCACGGCGGCGGCTGACCGGCGGCATGTGCAGACGACCTGGCTGCACCCGCGGGCAGAGGGCCGCCTGGGCCGCCCGCATCGAACCGGGGTTCTATGGGGGCACGCTCGTGGGCAGCGACTGCAAATAGCTGCCGAGCACCACGAGCGCGAGCCGCCGTGACCAATGATCGTCGATCCGCGGATCACGAAGCTCGGCCCAGAGCCGGCCAACCTCCGCCGTGTCGAAGAGCGGGCACGCGGCGAGCGTCTCGACCGCTGCTTCGCACTGGATGCGCAGGCTGCCTTGCATCCATGTGTCCAGTGGCAACGTGAAGCCCGTCTTCGGCCGCCGGAACACCTCCTCCGGCAGCCGGGTTCGCATCGACTCACGCAGGAGGTGTTTCGGCTGCGCCTTGGGCGGTGACCGCACCGAGCCCGGCAGGCTGCACACGTAGTTGATGAGCCTTCGCCCGAGAAACGGCACCCGCAGCTCCAGTGAATGCGCCATCGAGTTGACGTCGGAATCCCGCAACAGCGTGTTGCCCATGTAAAGCGATATCTCCATCTGGCTGACGTCGTGGAACGGATCTCCCACGGATTCAAATGCATCGCATGCCCCAGGGGGCAGGAAGTCGTCAGTCAGGCCGATCTGAGCGGCATCCAGGCCGAGCCGCTCGAGCCCCTGATCGAGAAAGAGCCGCCGGGCAAATACGGCGAGCTTGGCAGGTGAATCGCCCCGGACCACCATCTCTACGGCCTTGTCTCGCTTGAGCGTCGGCAGGCGGGCAAAAGCGACGCGTGCGGCGGCCCTTCGTAACCCGGCTGGCAACCATGCCAGCGGCCCCAGCAGCTTCTTCAACGTTCTGGCCCGCTGGAAGATCGAGTAGCCGCCGAACAGCTCGTCGGCCCCGAGCCCCGAGAGCGCGACCGTGATCCCGCGATCCTTGGCGGCTCCGCTCACGATGAAGGTGTTCAGGCCATCGATGCTGGGCCGGTCGCCACTCTTGAGCCAGGCCGTGAACAGGCCAGCGGCCCAGTCGTCGTCAATGATGGTGCGAAAGTGGCGGGTGCCGAGCATCGCAGCCGTCTCCGCGGCCAGCACCGTCTCGTCGGCAGCCCCCGGGGCGTTGAAGCCGACGCTGAAAGTGTGCACGGCGCCGTGCTGGGGCTGGGCCAGGGCCGCGAGCGTGGCGCTGTCGATGCCCGCCGAGAGAAACACCCCCACGGGCACGTCGGCCACGCACTGCAGCCGCACCGATTCGGCGAGCAAGTCGCGCGTGGTCGCGATGGCCGCCGGGCCGCCAGGGGCGGCCGGATCGATCGCCGGAAACCGCCAGTAACGGCGGCCCATGGAGGGCCCGCGCCGCAGTTGATCGAGCCCGATCCACTCGTACGATCCTGCCGGCAGCGAGCGGATGAAGCGATGCACGGTGAGCGGATCCTGGGGCGCCCCGTAGGCGAAGAACGTGGCGATCCCGGCCGGATCGAGCTCGGTCGGCACGAGGCCCGAGGCGAGCACGGCCCGGACTTCGCTGGCAAACACCACCGCTTCGCGAGTCCGCGCGACATAGAGCGGCTTGATGCCGAGCGGCCCTCGGGCCAAGAGGACGCGGCGGCTGGCGGCCTGATAAAAGGCGAGCCCGAACATGCCGTCGAGCTCGTCGAGGGCGGCCTCGCCCCACTCGCTCAGTGCGTGAAGCAAGACCTCCGTGTCACCGGTGGAGCGGAACACGTGCCCTTTCAGCTGGAGCCGGGCGCGCACTTCCCGGAAGTTATAAATCTCCCCGTTGAAGACGATCATGTCACCAGTTGCCGGATTGACCATCGGCTGATGGCCGGCCGGCGAAAGGTCGAGGATCGCGAGTCGCCGAAACCCGAACGCCGCCGCCGGGCCCGCGGGATCAGCCGTGAGCGGCCGCGTGTCGAAGCCCTCGTCGTCGGGCCCACGGTGCACCATCGCCCGCGCCATCCGCACTGCCGCCGCTTGGCCTTGCTCGGCCGGCAGTCCGATCACGCCGCAGATGCCGCACATGACGAAACAGCGATCGCGAACACCCGAGGGCCGGGCGACTCGAACGACCGAGACGCTCCTGGGGGCCCTGGCGGCGGAACCACCGAAACAGCAGAGCAGCGTAGCACCGACGGGGGGTGGAAGCCTGTCCGCGTCGTTAGGCAACGAGATTGTCAGGCTCAGCGTGTGGGGCGCGTGAGCGGCCTTCTGGGGCCGGTTGCATCGCGCTCTCGCGGCCGCTATGATGCACGGGTGTGCACCAGCCCGAGGAGGCTCCCAGATGAATGCCGATGCGATCCGCGAGTTTCTCCGCCGCGAACCCTTCGAGCCGTTCGCGATCCGGATGTCGAACGGCGAGGTGCATGAGGTGCGTCACCCGGAGTGCGCGATCGTGATGAAAACGAAGGTCATCGTGGGCTATCCCGAGCAAGACCGCTCCGTGTACTGCGCGCTGATTGATATCAACGCCGTCGAGGCTCTCCAGGCCACCTGAGCCCGTTGGCAGCAGCTGCCTGTAACGACCGAGGGATTCGACGGCGTGGGGTGTGCTAGGCTCACCGCGCCATGATGCACGATGCCGGCATCGCCGATCCGCCGCGGTCGCTCGGGGCCACGCTCGCCCACCTCGGCCCGGGGATCATCCTCGCCAGTTCGATTGTCGGCTCTGGCGAGCTGATCGCCACGACTTCCGTGGGGGCCACCGCCGGGTTCACGCTGCTCTGGTTGATCCTCGTCGGCTGCGGCATCAAGGTGGCCGCCCAGATCGAGATCGGCCGCACCACCCTCGCCTGGGGCCGCACGCCCCTGGCCGCCTTCGACAGCGTGCCCGGGCCGCGGGTCGCTGGTCGCAACTGGATCTGGTGGGGGTGGGCCGCGATGACCGCGCTGATCCTGCTCCAGCAGGGAGGCATCGTGGCCGGCGTGGCCCAGTCGCTCGCCGCGGCCGTGCCCGTGTCGCAGGCCGGCCGCGCGTGGACCCACGCCCACGACGAACTCGCCGCCGCCCGGGTCGAACTGGCTGCGGTCCGCCGCCAGGGCGATGCGGCGGCTGAGACGCGGTCCCACGCCCGCGTGGCCGTGGCCGAACAGGCCGCTGCCGGACTCACGCCTCCCCTCGACACCACGCTCTGGGCCGTGGTGGTCGGCCTCGTCACGGCCGGGCTCCTGCTCGTGGGCCGTTACCGGCTCATCGAGCGGGTGTCGCTCGTGCTCGTGGCCGGCTTCACGCTCGTGACCCTCGCCGCCCTCGCGCTCCTGCAGCGAAACCCCGCCTGGGCCATCAGCGGCGCGGAACTTGCCCGGGGGATCGTGCCCTCGATTCCCCCCGCCGCGGGCGACCGCTCGCCGCTCGGCGTGGGCCTGGCCGCCTTCGGGATCATCGGGGTGGGCGCGAGCGAACTGATGATCTACCCCTACTGGTGCCTGGAGAAGGGCTACGGCCGGGCGGTGGGCCCGCGGGACGACTCACCGGCCTGGGCCGAGCGGGCTCGCGGCTGGCTCAAGGTCATGCAGCTCGACGCCTGGGGCTCGATGGCGGTCTACACGACCGTGACGGTCGCCTTCTACCTGCTCGGCGCCGCCACGCTCGGCCGGCTGGGGATCGTGCCCGCCGGCGGCGAGATGGTGCGGTCGCTGGGCGCGATGTATGCCCCGGTCTTCGGGGTCTGGGCGCAGGATGTGTTTCTCTGGGGCGCCTTCGCCGTGCTCTATTCCACGCTGTTCGTGGCCGCGGCCGGCAACGCCCGGATGGTGGCCGACGGCCTGGCGATGCAGGGGCTCGGGCCCGTCGGCGGCCCGCCGGGCTCGCCCGCCGCCGCCGACCGGGCCGGCTTCACGCGCCTGATCTCGGCAGCATGGGTGCTCGTGGCCACGGGCCTGGCCGTAGCGATCGGCGAGCCGGTGGCGATGGTGCTCGCCAGCGGCGTGGCCCAGGCGATCATGCTGGCGGCGCTCGCCGTGGCGGTTGTCTGGTTTCGGTACCGGGAGAGCGATCCGCGGCTCGCGCCCGCCCGGGCTTGGGACATGCTCGTGTGGATCTCGGCGGCCGGGTTTGTCGTGATCGGTCTCTGGACCGCGTGGGACAAGCTCGCGGCCGTGGCGTGGCGGGCCTGAGGCTGGTAGCCTCTCTTTCCTTGACCCGCAGGGCCGCCCGTGGCTCGCCCGCCCTGGATCGATCCCCGCGAGCACACCCGCCCACATGGACCGCACCGAACTCAATCACGATCTCGTCAGCCACTCCCCCTTCGACCCGAAGCACCTGGCGGCCGACGTGATGGCCGGGCTGGTCACGTTTCTCGTGGCCCTGCCGCTTTGCCTGGGGATCGCGCTGGCCTCGGGGGCCTCCGCCATTTCCGGCGTGATCGCCGGGATCGTGGCGGGCGTGGTCGTGGGCTGGCTGAGCGGGGCGCAGGTGATGGTCTCCGGCCCGGCCGCCGGGCTCGTGGCTGTGGTGGCCTCCCAGATCGCCACGCTCGGCTCGTTCGAAGCACTGCTGTTGGCCGTGGTGCTCGCCGGACTGATTCAGATCGCCCTCGGCCTCGCCCAGGGGGGCTTCATCAAGTCGTTCGTGCCGACGAGCGTGGTCCGCGGCCTGCTTTCCGCGATCGGCGTGATCCTGATCCTCAAGCAGATCCCCCACCTCGTGGGCCGCGACACCGACTACGAGGGGGAGATGTCGTTCTTCCAGCCGGATCGCGAGAACACGTTTTCGGAACTCCTCGAGATCGTCGGTGACCTCCATCCCGGCGCGTTGGTGATCGGCCTCTCGTCCTTGGCCCTGATCTGGATCTGGAACCGCTGGAGCGTGACCCGTGCCAGCGGCATCCCCGCCCCGCTGGCCGTGGTGGCCTTCGGGATCGCCTCCGTGGCGGGCTTCGCCCCGCTCGGCAAGCCCTGGATGATCGAGGCCTCGCACCGTGTCCAGCTGCCCGTGGCCGAGACGATCGGCGGCGTGCTCGGCTTCCTCCACACGCCCGACTTCGCCCAGATCGGCAACCCGGCCGTCTCCTGGGCGGCCCTCACGATCGCGCTGGTGGCCTCGCTCCAGGCCCTGCTCACCACCGAGGCCGTCGATCGGCTCGACACCCGCCGCCGCACCACGCCCGCCAACCGCGAGCTCGTGGCCCAGGGGCTCGGCAACTGCGTGGCGGGGCTGTTGGGCGGGCTGCCGATCACCTGCGAGATCGTGCGGTCGAGCGTGAACATCGACGCCGGCGCCCGCACCAAGCGGGCGGCGGTGGTGCACGGCCTGCTCCTGCTCGCGGCGCTCATGCTCTTCCCCCGGGCGATCAACCAGAT
>JBIKXY010000196.1:0-5472 GCA_044355515.1 Pirellulales bacterium | reverse complement strand
GAAGGCGGCGGCCGAGCCGAATGCGACGTTCACGCCGCTCGTCGGTGCGGCCTGGACGCCGACGCGGTTCAAGGACTCGACCAAGGACGACCCGGCCGTCGCCTTCCCGTCCACGAGCACGGGCCGCCGGCGGGCGCTCGCCGAATGGATCGTCGATCCGCAAAACCCCCTTGCGGCCCGCGTGGCCGTCAACCACATCTGGATGCGGCATCTCGGCAAGCCGCTCGTGACCACCGTCTTCGAGTTCGGCCGCAAGGGCAACGCGCCGGCGCATCCCCAGCTGCTCGACTGGCTGGCCAGCGAACTCGTCGAGCACGGCTGGAGCATGAAGCACATCCACCGCGTGATCGTCACGTCGGCTGCGTACCGGATGGGTTCCTCGACGGCCGGGGCCGCGGCCGCCCGCGCGGCCGATCCCGACAACCGGCTCCTCTGGCGACGGGAGCCGATCCGGCTCGAGGCCCAGGTCGTTCGCGACGCGATCCTCTCGCTCGCCGGCACGCTCGACGCCACGATGGGCGGGCCGCCCGTGCCTGCCGACCAACAGCCGCAGTCCCGGCGGAGGAGCCTCTACTTCTGGCACGCCGAAGACAGCCGCAATGCCTTCCTCGCCATGTTCGACGACGCCGGCGTGGCGGAGTGCTACCAGCGCGACCAGAGCATCGTGCCGCAGCAGGCCCTGGCGCTTTCCAATGCCGCGGTCGTCCACGACGCCGCCGCGACGATCGCCGAGCGGCTCGCGTCGGCCGGCGCCGGTCCCCGAGACGACGAGGATTTTCTCGACCGTGCATTCGCGCTGCTGCTCCACCGCCCCGCGACGCCGGCCGAGCGGACCGCCTGCCTGGAGTCTCTTGCGAAGTGGCGGGCGCTCGGCGAACCCGCCACGGGGGTCGATCCCGCGCGGATCCGCATGGTCTGGGCCCTCTTCAACCACAACGATTTCGTCACGCTGCGATGAGGCCCGCCATGCGCACACCACCCGCCTGCGGCTGCCGGATCAATCCCCGGCGCAGGTTCTTCGCCGATCTGGGGCTCGGGTTCACGGGCCTCGCGCTCGGCGCGATGCTCCGCCGCGACGGCCTGGCGAGCGAGGCCATCTGGACGCCGCCCGACGGCCGGCCGCACTTCCCGCCGAAGGCCAAGAGCGTGATCTGGCTGTTCATGAACGGCGGCGTGAGCCACATGGAGAGCTTCGACCCGAAGCCCGAGATTACGAAGTACGCCGGCAAGTCGATCGCCGAGACGCCTTATGCCGACGTGCAGAACCCCGCCAAGCTCGCCCTCGAGCGGGCGCCCGTGCCCGATGCCAACGGCCTGCAGCGAAACATCCTCTTTCCCCTCCAGACAGGCTTCCGGAAGCACGGCCAGAGCGGGATCGAGGTGAGCGACTGGTTTCCCCGCACGGCCCGGAACATCGACAAGATCGCCGTGGTGCGGTCGATGTGGACGACCGACTCCAACCACGGCGCCCAGGCGCAGTTTCACACCGGCCGCCACATGCTCGACCCGGTGCAGCCCACGCTCGGCGGCTGGGTGCACTACGGCCTCGGGTCGCTCAACGACAACCTGCCGCAGTTCATCTCGATCGGCACCCGCGAATACTGGAACAAGAAGGACGGCCATTACCTGGGGCCGGCCCACGACGCCGTGCCGCTCCGCATCGATCCGGCCGACCCGCTCGCCTTCGGCCGGCCCGAGCGGCCCCTCTCCCGCGAGGCCCAGGAGATCGGGTTCGACCTCGTCGAGCGGCTCAACGGCCTGACGGGCGTCGAATACCCTGACGACCCGGCGACGGCGGCGCGGATCGCCTCCTACGAGCTCGCCTTCCGGATGCAACAGAGCGTGCCGGAGGTGATGGACTTCTCAACCGAGACGGAGGAGACCAAGAAGCTCTATGGGCTCGACCTGCCGCACTGCCGGGAATTCGCCGGCACGCTGCTCGCGGCGCGGCGGCTGGTGGAGCGGGGCGTGCGGTTCATCCAGATCCAGCATGGCGGCGGCGGGGCCGGCGCCTGGGATGCCCACAGCGGCCTCAAGGCCAACCACGAGAAGCTCTCACTCGCCGTTGATCAGCCGATCGGCGGGCTGCTCGAGGATCTCGACCGCCGCGGCCTGCTCGACGAGACGATCGTGGTCTTCGCGACGGAGTTCGGCCGGACGCCCGGCTCGCAGGGGGCCGATGGCCGCGACCATCACCCCTTCGCGTTCTCCGTCTGGATGGCCGGCGGCGGCATCAAGGGGGGCACGGTCCACGGCGCGACCGACGAGCTCGGGTTTCACGCGGTCGAGAACCGGCACTACGTCACCGACATCCACGCCACGATCCTGAAACTGCTCGGCCTCGACTCACGGAGGCTGGAGATCCCCGGCCGCAAGCGGCTGGCGATCGACCACGGCGCGCCGATCGACGCCATCCTCGCCTGACGGTCGGCATGGAGCTGCACGCCTGATCGGTCAACTTCCGCGGCCGCTCGCAGGTGAGTCTGCAGCTCAGCACCGAGGATTTCTATCGCGACTTTCCGGCCCGGTCGCTGGCCGCCGACATCCACGGCATGCTGCTCCGCGTGGCTGCACTCGATGACACGCTCGCCGGGAAGATCAAGGTCTGGCGCACCCCTGAACGGCGGCCGAGCGAATCGATCAAAGATCTCGCCGACATCGCCCGGCTCGTGGAGGCCCATCCGGCCCTCGGGGCGAAGCTTCCGGCAGACGTCGCCCGTGTGATCGCGAGATGATGGAGGCGCAAGAAAAAGGTGTCAGGAACCTGTTTCTCGCGGCCTACTGTGCGTGGGCGGCGGGCACGACGCCCGAGGCCCGGCGGCTGCCGGCCCGGGGCTGGGCGAGGTCGTCCGGGCCGACCTTCGAGAGCGTGGTGGCCTTGGGGTCGGTGCTCCGGCCGGCCATGGCCGGGGTCTGGCTCGTGCCGGCCAGGAAGTTGTCGATCGCGGCCGACTCCCGGAGGTGGGAGAAGTGGCGGGCCATCTCGATCCGCTGCTTCTTCTCGAAGATGTCGTCGTAGAGTTCGTCGCGGACCTCGTCGAAGGAGACCTGGGCCGGCTCCGTGAAGCCCTCGCAGAAGATCACCATGAAGCGGTCGGCGATCTGGACCACGCCGGAGAGCTCGCCCGGGGCGAGCGCGAACACCTCCCGCTCGAGCGTGGGCTGGCCGCCGAACCGCTGGATCGGCGGCACCTCCCCCCGCAGGGCGCGGGTGGTGGGATCGACGGAGTAGGTCTCGGCCAGGGCCCCGATCGCCTCGGCGGTGGGATTCTTGCGGGCCAGCTGCCAGACCTCCTGGGCCCGCCGCTGGTTGTCGAGCACGATGATCCGGCACTTGGCCCGCGGGCCGAAAGTCGCCGCGAAGGCCTTGTCGAGATCCTCCTTGAGCACCGGCACCCCGCCGACGAGCTTCTTGAGGGCCACGCTCGGCCAGACCACGTCTTCCATGTAGTGCCGCAGCGGGATCTTCTCCTCGCGGGTGACCCGCTCCAGCCAGGCCTCGACGTCGGGCGACCCGTCTGGCCGCTTGAAGCCCATCGAGGCGGCGGCCCGGGCCACCTCGGCGTCGAGGTCGGCCTGCACGACGGCCTGCCGCTCGCGGGCCAGGGCCTGGCCGATCAGCGTGCGGGTGATCAGGATCTCGAGCACCTCCTGGCCGTGCCGTTCCAGGGCTATGCCGCGCACCTTCTCGATCGCGATCGGCTCGCCGTTGACCAGGGCCGCCACGCCCGGGGTGGCCTGCGACCGGGCCGGGTCGTTGAGCACGTTGTCGATCCGGCTGGCATCCTGAATCTGGCGAAAGACCTCGGTCGAGGCCTGACGGCTCTTCCGCTCCCGGAGCTCGGCGGCCAGGCCGGGCGTGGCGTCGGCGAGCGTGACCTCCGCCGCGGGCAGGCGACCCTCGCACTTGATCACGATGAACTGGTCGGCCACCTGCACGACCGGCGAGATCTTTCCCGGCTCGAGGGCGAATGCGGCCCGGTCGAAGACCGGGTCGCCGGAATGCAGCCGGATCGGCTGCACCCAGCCGTTGGCGCTGGCGCTGCCCACGTCGACGGAATGCTGCCGGGCCAGGGCTCCGAACTCGTCAGGGGCGGCGACCGCCTTGGCCCGCAGCGTCTCCGCCTCGTCGCGGGTGCGGCTGGCGATGATTCGGGCCTTGATCGCCGGTCCGAAGCGGGTCTCGTAGGCCGTGCGGAGCTCCTCCGCGGTCGGCTCGCCCGCGTCGCGGGCCAGGATTCGCAGGGCGAGCATCGGCCAGACGATGTCGTCGGCGTATTGCTGCGGCTTGATGCCCCGCTCCTTCTCGATCAGTTCCAGCCACTTGTCGGTGGGCACGCTGAACCGCTGGGCCAAGGCCTCGATCTCGGCCGTGACGTCGGCGGCGGTGACGGTGACGCCCGCCTTGCGGCAGGCCTGCTCGATCAGGGTCCGGTTGACCAGCGTCTCGAGTACGGTCGCCCCGTGGCGGGCCAGGCACTCGGCCGCCAGCTGGTCGGCCGTGATCTCCGCGCCGTTGACCAGGGCCAGCGGCTTGGGGGCGGCCGGTGTCGTCGCCGACGGGACCGGCTCGGGGGGCGTGGCGTCGGCGGCCGAGCCACCGCTCCAGGTCCGCCACACCAGCGCGAAGGCGACGACGAGCGTCGCCGCCACAAACTCCCGAAAGTATCCCTGCCGCCCGCCGGTCGGATTGTCCATGGAGGCCCTCCTTGTGCCGGGGAGATAGGGAATCCTGCCGCCCCTGGCAAGGCCAGTCGCTCGGGCGCGCCTCCTCGCGGCCGGTGATCGACCTGCTAGGCTGCTTGCCTGTCCGAACCACATTTCCCGACGTTCTGCCCATGACCCAGCCCGCCCCTTCTTCCCAGCCTGCTCTCCAGCGGCCCGAATGCCTCGTCGTGCTCGGCCTCGTGCCGCCAGTCACGCTCGAGGACGTCAAGCAGGCCTATCTCGTGCGGGCCCGCGAGGCCCACCCCGACCGGGGGGGGAGCCAGGAAGAGTTCGTGCGGGTGCAGCTGGCCTTCGAGGAGGCCAACGAGTTTGTGAAGTTCAAGGCCAACAAGCTCGAGTGGCTGGCCTCGAAGATCGACGCCTACTCCCAACAGCAGGAGGTGGTCACCGAGACGATCGACCGCGGCGGCAGCGTCGAGATGGAGGAAACCGACTGGCTGCGGAAGTCGTTCGGCGACGACTTCGGTCACGTGGCCGACAAGCTCGTGGCCGTCCGCCTGCCGAACGAGCGGGCCGACGACGTGTTCTGCATCCTGCTCGGCTTCCGGGCCGATTCGCTCAAGGATCTGGCCACGCTCGACCTCGCCGGCGGCATGCTCACCGACGAGGGGCTGCTCCAGCTCAAGGGGCTCGCGAACCTGCGGCACCTCGACCTGCGGGGCACTCGCGTCGGCAAGCTGGCCGGCGAGATCCCCGGCTGGTTCGAGCGGCTCGAGTTCCTGGGCCTGCCGAAGGGCTCGCTGG
>JBIKXY010000195.1:0-5486 GCA_044355515.1 Pirellulales bacterium | reverse complement strand
AGCTGGCGGATGTTGCGGGCCGAGACGACCGACATGCCCGTCAGGTCGAACCGCCAGCCGGGCCGGGCCGCTTCGAGCGCGGCAAAGTCGGTGTCGATCCGGTCATAGATCCCTTCGAGCCGGCGGGAGCCGAGGTCGGAGACCCGGGCCCGCACGATCGCCATTCCGTCGGCGGGCGAGACCAGGTCGCGAAACGGCTCGGCCGGGAGCCGGTGGCGGGCCCGGGCGGGCAGGTCGGCCGTCACGCTGGCCAGCGAGACCGGCTTCGAGACCGGCGCCGCGGCGGTGAGCGCGGCCGAGACATCGGCCAGCGCCGCGACGAGTTCTTCCGAACGCCAGTCGATTTCCGCCGGCCAGCGGACGACCGCGTCGATGCCCATCACGCCGCCGAACTGGCCGTCGACGCTCGCCAGGGCGCGGGATGCCGGCGCGGCGCGGGGCAGCGAGTCGGCCATCCGGTTGTCGGCCTCGAGCCCCGCACCGAGGAGCGTGAGCGCGAGCGTGGCCAGGCAAGCCGCCACGGCCAGCGGCCGGGCGTGGCGGATGGAAAAGCCGGCCAGCAGGCCCGCCAGCCGCCCCGCCCGCCGCGAGGACCGCCCCAGCCGGCCGCCCGCCAGGAACGGGAGGCTCGCCAGCAGCGGCGTCAGCAGCGTGACGGCGGCGAAGCTCGCCAACGCCCCGACGGCCGCGGCGATCCCGAAGGTCCGCACCACGTCGATCCGGGCCACGGCCAGCGAGGCGAAGCCGATCGCCGTGACGATGCTCGTCAGGCCGCAGGCGGTGCCGATCCGGCGGACGGCGCCGGCCGAGGCGGCCAGCGGATCAAGCCCCCGGCGGGCGCTCCGTCGCATGTCCTCGATGAAGTGGATCGAGTCGCAGGTGCCCACCACGAGCGCCAGCGACGGCACCACGCTCGTGAGGATGTTGACCGGCGCGCCGCACAGCCCCAGCACCCCCAACGCCCAGACCGCGCCCACGAACGGGGGCAGGCAGGCCACGACCGTGCTCCGCAGGCTCCGGGCCACGCTGGCCGAGAGGATCACAGCCAGCGAGAGGCCGAGCGAGTTGAACACGATCATGTCGCGACGCAGCGCCTGGGTCGCCTGCTGCCGCAGGGCGGGAATGCCGGTCAGTTCGACGGCCAACGCCGGGCCGGCGTCGGCTTGCGGCGAACCGCCGGCCTCGACCGCCGCCTCGACCGCCGCCACCGTGGGGCCGAGCTTCACTCCCGCGTCGTACCCCGGCGCGAGTCGGACGAGCACCAGCGACGACGCGCCGTCGCCGGAGAGCAGCTGGCCTGCCAGGAGCGGATGCTCCAGGGCCCGGGTCCGGACCTCGGCCCGGCGGTCGGCGCCGAGCGGCTCGGCGGTCCGCGGGATCACCGGCAGCACCGCGCCGGCCGCCCCCTGGCGGCGGACGTCGAAGATTGACCGCACCCGCTCGACACCCGGGACCGTGGCCAGGCGATCGACCAGCGCCTGGAGCGGCTCGAGGGCGCCCGCCGCGAAGATGTCGCCCCCAGGGGCCGTGACCCGCAGGATGCAGTCTCGGTCGGGGGGGCCGAACACGGCCGCCACCTCGTCGATCACGGCGAAGTCGCCGTCGCCGCCGCGGATCAGGCTCCGCAGGTCGTCGTCGATCCGCAGCCACGAGATTCCATAGCCCGCCACGACGGTGAGCGTGGCCACCAGGGCCCAGGCAAGTCGTCGCCAGGGCCAGGCGGGACCGGTCACGGCTGCTTCGAATCCCCGCCCCGGCCCTCGACCAGGTGGAGTTCCGCCGGATCGCAGATCCAGCCGCGGCAGTTGTCCGCTCCGCACCGGCAGGGAATCGCCGCGTCGGCGGGCCAGGCGTAGTCGATCAGGAGTTCCTCTCCCGGCTCGATCGAACGAATCGTCTGCAGCCACAAGCGATCTTCCTGAACCTCGCCCTCATCGGCCTCCCAGTAGAAGATCTCGCAGTTCGGGTCGCAACTGTGGTTGAGGAAGCGCAGCGGGGGGGCCGGCTCGAGGAGCTTACAGCTGGGCAGTTCCATGACGTAGCTCGAATCTTCGGGGTGATCGGCGAGGTGCTCCCCGAGGATTTCTCCGAGCACGATCTCGGCCTTGAGCCGCCTGCGGGCGAAGACGCCGTTGCCCACGTGGGTCTCACCGATGCGAACGAGGCTGTCGAGGGAAGGACGGGGGGCGGGGCGGGCGGAAGCGGGGCGGGAAGGCATGGGGCTCCAGGCAGGCGGCAGGAGATGAGGTCGCGACCGCCGGAACTGTACCGGCCGCGATTTCAAACGGTCAACGGCTACTGCCACCAACTGCGAAGCCGGTCGGTCATGCCCTGGCGCGGCGCGGCCGGAGGGGCGGGGTCGGCCGGGGCTGGCGGCTGCGGCAGCGCTGCCGCCACGGCCGCATCGCTGACGAAGGTCTCGAGAAAGATCGGCCAGTGGCCTTCGAGGCCCGCCAGGGCCGCGCCGACGTCGCCCCGGTTGAAGCGGTGGCTGAGGCCGGCGATCTGCTGGGCGAGCCGACCCCGCTGGGGGGCATCGAATGCCAGATCGAAGACCTGGACGTCGTCGATCTGCACGCCGCCGGGACCGAGCAGATCGAACCGTACCCGCAAGGAATCGATCTCGGCGGCCGGGAGGTCGTCGATCTGGAGCACGAACAGCGACCACTCCGCGGCCAGCGGCCGGCCGCCGGCAAGCCCGCCGACCGCAGCGAACCGGTAATACTCGCGGCTCCCCTCGATCCCCTCGACCGCCATCCGCAGGGGCGGCTGCGGATCGCCCGGCTCGATTCGCAGCCAGGCTGCCACGCTGATCCGTCCGGCCGCCGGGGGCGGGAACGGATTGCTGCGGAGCGTCGAGAGGCCGTGCCGGGAGGAGAAGGCGAGCCCGCGGCCGACCTTCGCCGGCGGGGTGTCGGCCCGCGGGGGCAGGCCGGCGACCAGATCCAATGCCCCGCGACGTGGCTCGACGAGTTCCCAGCCGGTGACCGCCGCCGGGCCGTCCGGCGCGGCGGGCTCGCCGAGCCCGAGTTCGAAGCCCGGATTGTCGAGCACGTCGAGCGCCGCCGGCGTCTCCAGGACCGCCAGCCGCTGGCGAAGCCGCTCGATCCGCCCGGCCACGTCCGCCCGCACCGGCTCGTCGTAAGCGGCGGCCACCGTGTCGATGGCGACGCCGCCGTCGAGGACGAGCGACCGCATGCCCCAGGCGGGCAGCGGCACGGTCACGGTCGGGCCGGCGGCCAGCGGCAGGGCCGCCCCATCGACCGCGTCGATCGCCGCCGAGACGGGGCCGCCGAGGCCGAGCACGGCGTTGACTCGGGCGGGGCCGGCATTGATGACGGCCACCCTGGTCACGCCGCCGGAGGCGGCCGCGCGGGCCACCAGCGGGGCTGCCGCCCCGCCGGCCTGCCGCATGCCGATGGCCGGCAACGACTCGTAGCTTCGCCGGACGGGCGGCACTGCTGCCGGCAGCGTGACCGAAGCCCGCATGTCGAACACCACCTCGGCATCGACGGCCGCGATCGCTTCGGCCAGGCCGGCGTCGCCCGCGGTCTCGCTCGGCACGAGCGTGAATCCCCGGGCACCGGGGGGAGTCGCCGTGCCGAACGGCCCGTGGGGCGTGATGCCGGAGAGGTCGACCGACACGGGCTTGCTGACGAGCACCACCCCGCGGCGACCTGCAACGGAGGCGGTCGCCAGCGACCGATTGGCTTCGGCCAGCGTGGACCGATTCCGCAGGCTCGCTTCCGCGGCATGCACGAAGGGAGCCATGAACACGAGCTGGCCCGCCGCCGGCTCGTCCTCCGGGCCAGCTGGCCAGCCGGCGACGAGCCCGTGCTCGCGAAACAGGTCAGGAGGCTGGGTCGGCTCGTCGAGGCCGGGGCGAAACCGCGAGGCGAGGTCACCGGACAAGAGCGTGGTGGGCACGACATACACGGGCCAGCGGGCGTCGATCGTCGCCACCCGGGCCGTGAGCCGGCGGTAGAAGTCCACCACCACGCCCGACCGCCAGGCGAGCCACTCGTCACGCAGCGGGCCGGCGACCAGCCGGGCCCGCTCGCCGAATCGCTCCGGACCGGCGGTCGTCTGGGCCCCGCCGACCGCTGCCAGAAAGCGGGCGAAGGTCGCATCGTCGAGGCCCCAGGCCACGCCCGGCAGATGCAGCCAGCCGTCGTCGGGCAGGAGCAGCGCCAGGCCGGCGACTGCGTCAGCGCCGGCCAGCCGCTCGCCCGCCTCGACCACGACCTGCTCCACGGCCTCCTGCACCCGCGGGTCGAGGATGTTGTAGTGCATGCCGCCGGGCAGCCGGCGCGGGCGGCCGTCACCGCCCACGCAGGCGATCCCTGCCGGGGCATCGCCCGCGAGCGCCTCCTCCAGCGCGGGGATGGCGGCGTTGAAGCGGAACGCCGGCACGATCGCCAGGCCCTCGCGACCGTAGACCCTGGCCATCGCGGCCAGGAGGTCCTTGGGACAGGGATCGAGGCCGGCCTCGCCGGTCGCGGCCGGATCCCAGCGGGCGGACTGCCGAGTGGATCGCGATGGCCAGGCGGCGGCGCCGTCGGCGTAGACGGTGATCACGCCCCCGGCGAGGCCGCCGGCCACCAGGGCGTCGGCGGAGTGGCGGATGCCGGCCAGGTGCGTGGTCCAGTCGACGATCGGCCGGCCCCCGGTCGCGGCGATCCGCCCGGGGCCGCCGTGCATGCGGTGCAGATCGGGAGCGTCGAAGACCGCGAAGGTCGCGCGGCCGCGGGTCGCCGCAGCCACCGGAGGGGCCGCCGGGCGGGCCGGTTCCGGCAGCCGGTCTGGCCCGGCGAGGATCCGCACCCGGCCCACGAGTGCCGCGGCATCTCGGGAAGGGTTGGCGATCACGACCACGGGGTTGCGGGTGGTCGGCCAGAACACGAACCGGTGGGTGCCCAGTTGGTTCGCGGACCCGTCGGCGGCCGGCCTGATCTCGAAGCCGCCGGCAGATCTCAACTCGACCGCGGTCGTGGCGGCGTCGGGCTCGAGCACGGCGGCGGCGACGGTTGCCCGCTGCCCGAGGGGGTGCTCGATCTCGACGATGTGCGGCCTTCCCGGCAGGGCACCGGCCACCACGATGCCCTCCCAGGAGGGCGTGCCGGGGCCGGAGGCCGCCGGCAAGCGGAGCATCGGCCCGAGCGGGTGAGGCACGACGACGGAGTGGCCCGTTGCCAGCAGTCCGCTCAGTCGCGGAACCATTGCCGCGACGTTGGGCAGGGAGACCTCCGGGAACGCGGGCACCTCGGGCAGCCGCGGAAGGGGCACCCGCGGCCGCGACAGGCTCGGCAGCGGCATGGTCGGCAGCGCGAGAGCGGGCAACGACACCGCCGGCAAGCCGCGGACGGGCATCCGGCGGAGCCGCTCGTGCAGCTTGGGGCTGCCGGGGTCGAGTTCGTAGAGCACGCCCCAGGCCGTGGCAGCCCGCCGCTCGGCCGAGGCGTCAGACACTGCCACCACCTGGAACG
>JBIKXY010000041.1:0-16832 GCA_044355515.1 Pirellulales bacterium | reverse complement strand
GCCTCGGCCTTGTAGGCGAGCTCCCGGCCGCCGATCGTGATCGCATGCTCGGTCACCACCGGCGGCTTGCTCGCATCGGGCAGGGTCGCCACCGGCTGCCTGGCCGCCGAGGCCTTGTCGGCCTCCTTGGCGGCGGTGGGCTCATCGGCTCGGACCGGGCCGAACGACAAACAGATGGCCAGGAGAGTCAGGACAGGGCGGCTCATGAACATGGGCGGCATGGGCGAGGCTCTGGCAGGAGGTTTGGGGAACTGGGAAAGGGAACGGTGAAAGCGGGGCTCAGAACGCCCCGTCACGGGCGGCGGCGGCACCGTCCAGGGAAGCATAGTTCACGGTTTCCGGGGGCATCCGGCCTGAAAATCCGCGGCCAACTGCCCTCCCCCGCCCCGGCCGGCCGTCGCTACCGTCCGGCCCATGCTTTCCCAGATCAATCCCATCCGCGAGCTGGCCCGGTTCGTCCGCCGGCCGCATTTCGGCCGCTACGCGATCCTGTTGGTCCATCTCCTGCTCATGCCGCTGCTTTCGGTGGTCACCGAGGGGCATCCGCGGGCGGAGCTGGTGGCGATGGTGGCCGAGCAGCTCGTGTTTTTGGGGGCGGCCGCGGCGCTCGGGGGGCGGCGAATGCTGCTCTTCGGCCTGCCGCTGGTGATCCCCGGCGTGCTCACGCTCACGGCCGCGTTCACGGCCGGGGCCCTGCCCGCTGAGCACTCCTGGCTCTGGCCGGCGGCCCGGGCGGTGACCTTCATCGTGCCGATCATGACGGTCGGCACCCTGATCCTGGTGGACGTGCTGGCGGCCAAGCAGATCGTGTTCGACATGATCTGCGGGGCGCTGTGCGTGTTCGTGCTCTTCGGGATGTGCTGGGCCAACGTCTACACGCTGCTCGAGCGGCTCGCCCCGGGCTCATTCGTGATCGACTTCGGCCGCTACCACGTCGATGCCGGCGCCGACCCGCTCGCCGCCGCCGGCGTGTTCACCTACTACTCGTTCGTGACGCTCACCACCGTCGGCTACGGCGACATCGTGCCCGCCTCGGCCACGGCCCGGTGGTTGGTGTGGCTCGAGGCGGTGTTCGGGCAGTTTTACATGGCGGTGTTCGTGTCGCGGCTGATCGGCCTGCAGGCGAGCCTGCCGGAGCGGGAGGAAGCGGCGGCGCCGGCCGCCGCGATCCGCCGGGCGGCCTGACGGCGACGGCGGGCTGCCAGCCAGCCGGCCAGGCCTGGGGCCACGAGCCCGGCCGCCGCCCCGGAAACCGGCTCGCCGACCACCACGATCGTGCTGTCAGGGGTGGTGCCGAGCCCGAAGGTGAACCGCGGGGTGATGTCGGATTCGCTCCAGCCTTTCGCGCCAGAGAACATGAACCGGGCCCGCTCCTGCACCAGCAGGCGGCCGGGAAGATTCCCCTTCGGCTCGAGATCGTCGCCGCGAATGATCGCGAAGTCGTTCTGGTCCACGATCCGGGGATCGAAGTCAGAAGGGGAGAGATCCGAGTTGCCGACCGTCCCCAGCCCGAAGCCGGCCAGCGGGTCGTACGTCGGATCGAGCTGGCGAAACTGCCAGGTGAAGTCGCCCCGCTTCGTGGCCGCGAGGTCGGACAGCCCGAGACCGCTCACGACCGTCCCCTTGCCGCCGGCCTTGACGGGCGGCGTGTAGAGCACGGGCAGATCCGGGGCTCGGCTTCGCACCTCGACCACCTGCCCGGCGGCCGAGGCATAGGCAAGCGGCGGCCGCGATCCGCCCCGCACGACATCGAAATAGAAACTCGAGAGCACGTCGGCCGGCTCGCGGGTGACGACCGGCGAGACGTTCTCGAGGTCGATCGAGAGCTCGTCGCCCGCGATCGCGAGCGTGGCCCGGAAGGCCACGGGGTTGCCGGCGGCCGAGGTGCCCGCGGCCTCGACGATGATCGCCCCCTGGGCCGGCGAGGCCAAGCAGCCCGGCAGCGCCAGACAGCCCGCCGCGCAGGCGGCCGCGGCCACGGCGGCGGCCAGCGACTTCGAGTAGGATCCAATCGAGATCGCGGCCGGGGGCCGCAGGGTGGAAAAACGCATCGGTGGGTCTCCGCAGGCGGGGGCACGAACGGCCTCCGTGCGCGGGGAACGCCCCGGCATGCCTGCGGTGCGCAGCGAAAGAAAGGCGGTCACTCACGGACGCACTCACCGCGTCCGCTTCCGGCCTACGCTGCGCTTCCGGACTCCGCGCCACGCGCGAGAGCCGACAGCAACTCGTCTTCCGAACTCGAGGCACCCTGAAGGCTGGCGGGCCGCGGCGACGCTCGAAGCGCTGCCCGCTGCCCGCGGCCCTCCCGGCACGGGGGAACCCTCGCGGCCGGGCCCCCGGGCGGGCAAGGGCAAAGCCGGTTCGCCCGGCTTCCGGCAGCCGTTGTGGCGGGTCGCGGGCCGCCGGACACTCTCGGAACTCTGCCGGACGCGAGCCATCAAAGTTCCGCAAACAGCCCGCCGGTGGCTGATCGGCTGGCCGCCGTGGTCATGCGTCGGGCACGGCGACGACCGCCTTGAGCGTGCCGCCGACCGGGTCGAGCAGGCTGGGAAAGGCCGCCGGCACCTCGATAAACTCAAGCTGGCGGGTGATCCAAGGCCGGGTGTCGATTCGGCCTTCCTCGATCAGCGAGATGATCCGGGCGAAGTCTCGTGACAGCGCGTTGCGGCTGGCCAGGAGCGTCAGCTCACGGCGGTGCATCACCGGCGCATGGGGAAACGAGAGTTCCCGCTGCGTGATGCCGACGTAGACCAGCCGGCCCGCGAAGCTGCAGAACTCCAGGGCCCGGCCCATGCTTGCGGCGCTTCCGGTGGCGTCGATCACCAGGTCGCACATCCGCCCATCCGTGCGTTCGGCCACGGCGGCGAGGTCGGCCTCCCCGCCGCCCACGAGGAGCGTGTCCGCCACCCCAATCCGATCGCGGACGAACTCCAGCCGCTGGGCGACCGTGTCGGCCACGATCGGGCGAGCACCGGAGAGCCTCGCAAACTCGACGGCCGAGAGCCCGATCGGGCCGGCCCCGATCACGAGCACCGTTTCCGCGGCTGTGGCGCCGCCGCGATCCACCGCATGGCAGCCGATCGCGAGCGTCTCAACCAGCGCGTTCTGCTCATGGGCCAGTCGCGGCGAGGGATGGAGCTTCCGCGCCGGCACCGTGAACAGCGGCCGCAGGCCGCCGTCGCAGTGCACTCCCAGCGTCTGGTGGTGCTCGCAGCAGTTGGTCCGGCCCAGCCGGCAGGCGTGACACCGCTGGCAGTTGATGTAGGGCTCCACGCAGCAGCGGTCGCCGGGCCGCACATGCCCCACGTCGGGCCCCACCGCCAGCACTTCGACGCCCAGTTCGTGCCCTGGGATCCGCGGGTAACTGAAGAAGGGCATCGTGCCCAGGTAGCCGCCGTAGTCGGTGCCGCAGATGCCGACCGCGCGGACGCGGACCACCGCCTCGCCCGGACCGGGTTCGCCCGGCTCCGGCACGTCGATCATCCGCCAGTGCTTCGGCTCGACGAGTTGCAACGCCCGCATCTCAGGTATCCTCGCTCGCCAGCCCGTAAAACCCCGTGGCCGTGGTTCCCCAGATCGCGGCCTGTTCCGCGGCCGCCAGCGGGGCCACCAGATCCGCCACGATCCCGACCGCGTCGGCGTAGCCGGCCGCCAGCCGGCAGACGGGCCAGTCGCTGCCGAACATCAGCCGCCGCGGACCGAACGCGTTCAAGACGATGTCGAGATACGGCCGGAAATCCTCCCGCCGCCAGCCGCTCCAGTCGGCCTCGGTGACGAGCCCCGAGAGCTTGCAGCAGACGTTGCCGTGGCGGGCGAGCGACTCGATCTCGCGCCGCCAGTCGGCCAGGTCGGCCGCCGTCCGCCAGGAGCGGACCTTCGGTTTCGCCAAGTGGTCGAGCACGAACGGCTGCTCCGGCAGGAGCGCGGCCAGCTCCACGGCCGCCGCCAGCTGCGGCGGGTAGAGGAGCAGGTCGTAAATGAGCCCGAACGGCCGCAGTGCGCGGAGCCCGCGCACGAACGTCTCGCCCAGCAGAAACCGCCGATCGGGCTCGTCCTGCACCACATGCCGCACGCCCACGAACCGCGGGTGCCGGGCCAGCGGGGCGAGATCTTCGGCCGCCGTGGGCGAGCGGAGATCGACCCAGCCGACCACGCCGCGGATGAAGGGGTTTTGCTCGGCGAGCGCGAGCAGCCAGCGGCTCTCCGCGAGCGACTGCCGGGCCTGCACGGCGATGCTCCCGGAGACGCCCTCGGGCCGAGCCTCCGCCTCGAGGTCGGCCGGCAGGTGATCGGCCGCGAGCCGCTCCATCCCCGGACCGATCCAGGGATACTCGGCGGCCGAGTAGTTCCAAAAGTGCTGATGGGCGTCGATCCGGGTCATGGGAGGCCGTGCGGGAGGCATCGGTTGTTCTGGCATCAGTTGTTGTGGGGCAGGCCCTCGACGTGGCCGATGTTGCGGACCGGCGCGAAGATCGCCTGCACGTCCCGGAGCAGTTCCTCGTCGATCGGCTCGAAGGCCCAGGCGGCCCAGGCGCGGATGTTGGCCGGATTGGCGCTGCCGGCCACGGTCGTGGCGATGTCGGGATTGGCGATGGAGAACTGCAGCGCGAGCTTGGCAAGCGACGAGCCGCGCTGGCGGCAGAGTGCGGCCGCCCGGTGGGCCGCCGCCTTGACCGGCTCCGGCTCCTTGAGCCAGGCCGGCAGCGGCGCGTCGGTCAGCAGGCGGGCGCTGAACGGCCCGGCGTTCATCACGCCGATTCCCCGGGCCTTCAGCCAGGGAATCGTCTCGTCGGCGAAGCGGGTGTTCTGGAGGGTGTATTGGTTGTAGTTGAGCACGCAGTCCACCTCGACCTGCTCACAGAGGATGCGGAAGATCTTCTGCGGGTAGCCGCTGAAGCCGATGCACCGGGCCTTGCCCTGCCGCCGCACCTCCGCCAGCGCCGGCAGCGTCTCGGCCACGATCTGCTCCAGCGGCACGAACTCGACGTCGTGACAGAGCACGATGTCGAGGTGGTCGGTGCCCAGCCGGTGAAGCGAGACGTCGACGCTCTCGCGCACGCGGCGGGCCGAGAAGTCGAAGTGGCCCAGGTCGTAGCGGCCGAGCTTCGTGCACAGGAGATAGTCGCTCCGGGGCACGTCCCGGAGGGCGAGGCCCAACAGCACCTCGCTCATACCGCGGCCGTAGAAGGGGCTGGTGTCGATCAGCCGCAGCCCGCCGGCGAGCGCGGCCCGAACGCTCGCCAGCGCTTCGTCGAGCGTGATCCGGCGAAACTCCTGCCCCAGCGACGAGGCACCGAAGGCCAGGATCGGCACGTGGAGACCGGTCGATCCGAGGGGTCTGGTCTGCATGACAGAAAAGCCTCCGGGCGGTCAGAAGGTGCGGCAGCCGAGCGAGAGCAGGAGATTGGCCCAGGGCTGGGTGTCGGCGGTCTGGATCGTGAGCACATGGTCGCCGGAGGCCACGGCCGCATAGAAATCCCACTTCACGATGGGCTCCAGCTCGCAGGGCGAGCCGGCGGCGCGGAGGATGCGGCGATAGTCGCCCCAGACCGGCGGATCGCCCGGCGTGGCCGCGGCGTAGGCGTCGGATCGATCCACGCCCATGGTGCGGATCTGGTCGACCCGCACCGTGGCGAGGATCGCCTCGAGCACCTGGGCCACGGTCGGCACCCCGGGCACCAGCTGGAGCGAGACCAGTTCCGCCCGCGGCCCCCGTTTGGTGGCGGCCGGGTAGTTGCCGTCGGCGATCAGCACCGTCGAGTGGTGGCCGCTTTCGGCGAGTACCCGCAGGATCGCGGGATGAAGGAGCTTGGTCTCGAGCATGGGCATCCTCGCTGAGAATAAGGATCAGGGTCGTGCCAGCCCACAGCCGCGGAGGCTCGCCAGGGTCGCGGTGCAGGCGGCTTCCGGGGAAGGGAGCGGAAGTATCTCGGCCGAGACGAAGCCCGCGTAGCCGATCTGCCGCAGGGCGGCGGCGATCGCTCCGGCGTCGGTGTGACCGAGGCCCATCGCCCGCCGGTTGGAGTCGGCCCAGTGGACGTGCCCGAGGCGGCCGCCGACGTCCACGAGCGCCGCGGCCGGATCGGCCTCCTCGATGTTCATGTGAAAGAGGTCGGCCAAGAGCTGCACCTGGGAGAGCCCGCGGGCATCCAGGAACGCCGCGGCCTCGGCCTGCCGGTTGAAGAGATTGGACTCGTAGCGATTGAGGGGCTCGTAGAGCAGCGGCTGGCCACGGCGGGCAGCGTGCTCGCCCAACTCGGCCAGCGCGGCGGTGAGGTGGTCGAGCGCGGCTTCGCGGGTCACCGCGCCCTCGGCCGACCCCTGCATCGAGCCGACGATCGCCGGCGCCCCCAGGTCGGCCGCCACGTCCACGACGCCGGCGATGAACCCGCGGGCCCGCCGGCGGACCTCGGCGTCGGCGTGACAGAGATGCAGCCGGTGCCGCAGCCAGCCGGCCCCGGTGCCCACGGCCGCCAGCGCCAGACCTTCGCGGGCCAGGATCCCGCGGAGGTCGCCGCCAGGGAAGGGGCCGGCGTCAGCCGGAAAAATCTCGACCGCATCGAAGCCCTGGGCCGCCGCCGCCGCGCAGCCGGCAGCCAGGCCGTCGTGAAACACGAATGGTCCGCGGCGGGCCTCCGGCACGAGGCAGATGGTGACGGCTGACCGCAGCGGACCTGGCACCTCCGTCATGCCTCGCCCCCGAGAAACAGCGGGACCAGGTGCCGCTCGTAGAGGTTCGTCGTCACCTGGCGGCCCACGATCTCGCGGTGCGCGGCGAGGAGGTCGGTGTATCGCGACGCCTGCTTCGCAGCCACTTTAAAAGAGACGTGCAGCAACTGCCTCAGGCTCGGGTTGAACCGGGGGTTGCCCGGCACGTGGCGGATCGCGGCGGCGAACTGCGGGCCGCTCCAGCCGGCCACTTCAGCCGGCGTCGGCAACGCCGTCGGATCGACGTCGATCACCGCAGCGTAGGGCTGGCACAGCTCGGTCCGGTGCTCCCGGGCACAGGCATAGATCTCGCGGGCCAGTTCGAGGCCATCGCCACCCGCCTCGGCCAGCCCGATCAACTCCTCGAGCCAGGTCGTGCCGGCCGTCTTCAGATGCACGCCGGCCCCGGTGGCGGCCAGCGACCGACGGATCACGGGATAGAGCGAAAACTTGTCGCTGCCGGAGTGGACGGAGAGCTTCAGCGACTCCGGCAGCTCGTACGTAGAAGCGGCGAATCGGCAGACCGCCACATCGGCGACAAACTCCCGGCCGAAGCGGCCGAGGTCGCCGACATAGTCGACGCCCTTGTTGAACCGGCCGGTGAACTTCGGGGCGATGGTCTGGAGCGGCACGCCCTCGTCGCTCAGCAGGGCGAGAATCACAAGCAACTGCGGCGGTGTCTGCGGGGCGTCGGTCTCGTCCATGCTGACCTCGATGATGACATCGTCGCCTCGAGCCGCGCGGATCCGGCGCCAGATATTTCCCGCCTCGCGACAGGCCCGCAGGTACGTGCCGGCTTCAGCCGCCAGCACCGCCTCGGTCAGCCGCAGCGGCTCCGGGATGCCGGGGATCGAGAGCGGCCGGCCGAGCTCCGGGTGTCGAGCCACGAAGGCCCGCACCTCGGCCCCATCGGCCGGCTGGCCGATGCTGTCGGCGACGTCGATCGTGAAGAAGTCGCTGCATTCCAAGAACGGCTCGACGGTGTCGAGCCGGATGTGGTCGGCGTCGACGAACCAGGGATGGGCCCAGCCCCGGGCCGCCACGGCGGCGGCGGCGGCGGCCCGCACGCTCGCAGGCCGGCTGCCGATCAAGGAATGCTCCCGGTTCGACTTGTTCCAGACGGGCGCCACGACCACCCCGCGGGCCTCGAGCATCTCGAAGGCGGCGAGTTGGGCCTCGGCCTCGTGGGCGAACCGGTCGCCGACACCGAAAGAGAGCCGTGGAAGCGGGAGCATGAGAGCGTTCCTACCGGAGGGCCGAGCCGCCGCTCGCGACGACGGCTTCCGGCAGAGCCTAGCTGCCCGGGTGGCCATGGGAATGCTGATTCTTGACCGCCTGATGGCTATTCTTGACCTGTAATGAGAAACACCGACGTCTCTCCGCGCCGCGTCCGGCGGCCGCTGCCCGGCTTCGTCTCGCGGCAGGTGGTCGTCGCGCGGCGGTATTTCATCGATCTCAAGCCCGACGGCCGCGAACCGCTGGCCGTGGCCTGCGGCGGCTTCGAGCGTGTGCGGCCCGATTACCGTGTGGCCCGGGATGATTTCCCGTATTGCTGCGTCGAGTTCGTGGCTTCCGGCAGGGGCCGCGTCTGGCTGGGAGCCGCCCGCGCCGGCGGAGACGCCGGCCTGCCTCTCGCCGCGGGGATGCTCTTTGCCTACGGTCCGGGGGTCCCGCACACGATCGAAACCGACCCGCGCAGCACGCTCAGAAAGCACTATGTCGACTTCGTGGGCCGCCAGGCGGTAGCCCGCATGCGGGCTGCCGGGCTCGCCCCGGGCCAACTGCAGCGGGTCAGCCATCCCGACGAGGTGGCCGAGATCTTCGACCTGCTCCTGCGCTGCGGACAGGCCCAGTCGGCCTACAGCGGGCCGCTCTGCGGGCAGTTGCTCGGCGTGCTCCTGACGAAGATCCGCGAGCGCCGGCTGCCGGCGGAGAAGCCCGACCCGCGGGCGGCGGCCACGTTCGCTGCATTGCGCGGGCTGCTCGCCGCGCGGGCCACGGAATGGGGCTCGATCGAGGCGGCCTGCAGCGAATTTGGGATCACGCCGGCCTACGCCTGCCGGCTGTTTGGCCGCTTCGGCGAGTCGAGCCCGTATCAGTTCCTCGTGCGCTGCCGGATGAGCCTGGCCGCCGAATGGCTGGCCCACGATGGGGCGCGTGTCGCCGACGCGGCCCGCCGCCTGGGCTTCGCCGACCCGTATCAGTTCTCCCGGGCCTTCAAGCGGGTGTTCGGCATCGCACCGGCCGCGTTCCGGCGGCAGCACACGGGCTGAGCGAGGAGTTCCAAGTCGGCGGCTGCCAGCGACCGGGCTGGCCTTATCCGTCGGGCCGCCGGACACTCTCGCCGGCCGCGGCTACGAGCCGCTCGCGACGACTTCGGCGCCACCGCCGGCCCGGGTCCGCGAAAAGCGGATGTCGAGGGTCCGCAGGAAGGTGTGCAGGCCCGCATCCTGGATCGGGAGGATGTGGGCAGGATGGCCCGACTCGTTGTGGTGCGAGTGCCAGAGGCCGGGGGACGTCACGAATACGGCGTGGGGCTCCCACTCGAAGCGTTCGCCGTCGGCGATCCGGCCCTGATCGTCGAGCCGGCTGCCGACCAGCGTGTAGCAGCCGGGCCGGGCGGCGACGACGAGGTCGACCGCCACCGACTGGTGGCGGTGGGGTGCCTGCACGGCGGCCACCGGCAGGATCCCGAACATCGCCCACACCACGTGCGTGATCGTCATCGTCTGGGGCAACGCCCGGTTGCCCAGGAGCACCGAGAGCCGGTTGGCCGTGGCGCTCGAGGGGTCGGCGATCACGGCGTCGAGCGCGGTCTTGATCTCGTCGCGGCGGTAGAGCGTGGCGGGAAACTGCCCTGTCGTCGCCTCGACGCCGAGGTAGCGAAGCAGCGGCTCGTCGTGCACCCAATAGAGGGCCGCGTCGGTCGTGGCTGCGTGCAGGGCCCGGCTGTGGGCCGGCAGGGTAAAGAGATCGCCGGCCTGCCAGGCGAACTCCTCCTCGTCCGCGAGCCTCGTGGTGCCCTCGCCCCGCATCACGAAGAACAGCTGGCTCGTGGCGTTGGCGTCGGTGAAGTGACACTCACCGGGCCGGACATGGACGAAGTTCGCACACAAGCCCGGCGTCGTGGCCGGACCCGGGCACAGGAGCCGGTCGCTCGCGTCGAGCGGGATCGTCCGCGTCGGCCCCTGCTCGTGGAGCGTGGCGGGAAACCGCACGCCCGGGATCGGCGGCAGCGTGCCGTCGGCGAGCGGGTTGGAGGCGTAGCGGTAGTCGTGGAACCGGGCCGACTCGGCGAGGCGACTGGCGAAATCGCCGGACATGGGGGCGAGCATCGGGTGTTCTCCCGGAGGCGTGGGGCCGACGACGGCATTCCCAGTATCGCCGCACGCCCGGGCAAAGGACAGCGGCCGCCGCGTGAACTCAATACCACAGCCCCCAGCGCACGAGAAACGTGTCGGCCGGATGGTAATCGGCAGTATCGGTGAGGTAGTACTCCACGAGCCGGCCGGTCACCCAGCCGGTCTCGAGCCGCCAACTCGCGCCCAGATCGGCCGGCCGCCGCTCCCAGCCGACGAGCAGCCGGTAGTCGTGGTAGACGACCACGTCGTCGGCGCCGCTGTCCCGCCGCACGGCCCACTGGTTGCCGCCGAACTCGCCGGCCAGATACACCCACTGGGCCGCCCGCTCGCTCTCGGCCACTCGCCAGGCGAGCCGGGGGCGGGGGAAGAGGAGTTCGTGCCGCTGGTCGTCGGAGGGCGTCCAGAGCAGGCCGCCGGCCGGCAGCAGATTGACGTCGCGGCGGTCGAGGTAGATCACGCCCGCCACGACCCGGAGGTTTTCGCCGGCCTCCCAGGCGCCGAAGCCGTGGCCGGTGATCCGAAAGGCCTCGGATGTGTCGTTGACGAAGTCGCTGTACCAGCCCGGCGCGACGGCCAGATCGATGCCGCACCGCTCGCCGACCTTGGTGAGCCAGCGGGCCTGGATCCAGGCGTCGTAAAGCTGCGCGGGGAGGCCCGGGTCCATCGGCCCGGGAGCCTCGTCCACGAAAGTGGTGCCGAAGCCGGGCGTGACGAGCAAGGGCGAGTTGACCGTGGGGGCGGGCAGGCCGAGCGTGAAGCTCGTGTCGAGCGTGGTCAGGCCGAGGCCATTGTCGCCCAGCCTGGGCAGCTCGGTGACCGTGGAGATCGCCTGCTGAAGCGCTCCGGGTTTGGCCCCGGGCGGCAGCTTGCGGCCGGCGGGGGGCTCAAACTCCTGCCGGGGCTGCCCCGGCGGCGCCACGTCGTCGGGCAGCAAGGGCTCCGTGAGATCCTGCGGGTCGCCGAGCGCCGCCAGGCGGATCCGCTCGAAGACCGATGCCTCCACCGGCGGCAGCCGCACGACCGCCTCGTCGGCCCGCATCGCGATGCCGTGTGCCATCGCCGCCACGAGCACCGGCAGCCACGTCAACCGGAAGGTCAGGGCCGCCTCTGCCCACGCGCCGCGGGTGATCGTCGTCCGGCTCGACCGAAATCCGCGCATCGGAGGTCACCACTTCGCATCGGGCGCCCGAGCACGGCCGCCCGGAGGTGCGGCCGCCGGGCGGAGGCCCGGCAGGGCTGCAGGGGGCAGGGCTGCCCCTGCAACTCTGAAGTCAATACGCCAAGCCCAGCCGGAACATGATCGTGTCGGGCAGGTCCTGGATCTGCGGCGGACCCTCCACGTAGAAGAGCTGCCGGTAGAAGACGTAGCCCACCTCAAAGTTGCCGGCGAAACCCATCGGTGACTTCGGCACCCACTCCGTCCCCAGGGCGATGCGGATGTCGTTGTAGTCGAAGCCGGTGATCATGTTGTAGTTCGAGGTGCTGCGGCGAAACGTCCAGGCGCCGCCGCCGTACTCGCCCGAGACGTAGCCCCACCAGTTGTGGCGGGCCGTCGCCCCGAACCGCTTCGCGGCCCGGGGAGCGGGGAAGAAGATGTCGTAGCGGCTGTCGGCGTCGGGGGTCCAGGTCATGCCCACGGCCGGCAGGAGCTTCACCTGATTGCGATCGAGGTAGATGATGCCCACCTTGCCCTGCATCGTGGGCGTCATCTGGAGCGTGCCGATCGCGCGGCCCATGATGCGCCAGCTCTCCCAGACGAGCACGTCCCAGTTGGTGTAGATCCCGACACGAATCCCGAGCTCGGCCCCGAGCACGGGAGTGAACTTCGGGTTCCAGGCCGTGTCGAGAAACACGTCGTAGGTGTTGGGGGGCAGGTCGGCCAGGAGCGTCCGCGAGGTCTGCGGTCCGTCCCAGAGCTGGAGGCCGAAGCCGGGCGTGATCAGCAGGGGGGCCCGGTTCACGTTGACCGGCGAGTTGTAGAAGAACGGCAGCGCGAAGGTGGCCGTCGTGTCGAGTTCGTTGACGCCGACATTCGTCCCCTGGCCGTCGCCGAGCAGGTAGGCCCAGCTGCCCCGCACGCCCTGGAAGACGTGCATCGTCTGGGCGTAGGTCTGCTGCATGTTCTGCTGGAAGGTGCTGCTCGGGGCCGGGTAGCCGGCGGGGGTGAGCGTGCCCGGCGGGGGCTGCGTGCCGGGGGGCACGAGCGAGGGCGTGGCCGGGGAGTAGCCGGGATAGCCGGGCTGACCGCTGATCGCCGAGGGCGCCCAGGTGGAGGTGCCGGGGGCCGTCTGCGGCGCGAACTGGGCCTGCGGCGCGTAGGGATCCCAGGTCGGCGGCGGCGGCGCTAGCGAAGGCGCCTGCGCCAGCGAAGGCGCCTGCGCCAGCGAAGGCGCCTGCGCCAGCGAAGGCGCCTGCGCCAGCGAAGGCGCCTGCGCTAGCCGGTCGAGCGACGAGGCGGCCGGCGGGGGCAGCGACGCGGTCTGGGCCTGCGCGAACGCCGACCAGGCGATGCACGCGATCGACGCGGCGAGGATCCTGATGAATGAGGCCATGCCGCGCACGCGCGGCCGGGAGGCCAAAGTCGGCCCGCCGGCGGAAGGAAGCCCGACCGTGGCCGCCCCGCGGCACGATCGCCCCGAAACACGTCTCCGGAGCCGGCAGGAAGTACCGCGCGGCGAAGCGGCGAGGCAAGGCCGCAGGGGGGGGCGAGCGGCCGGCGGGCCCCCCGCACTACCATGCCCCCTGCCCGGAATCCGCCGAGAACTTCCCATCTTGCCCGCTCGCCGTCCGACCCCGTCGCCGCCCGACGACCCGCTCGACCCGGCCCCCCTCGTCGGCCCCGGTCTCCTGGCCGGGTGCGAGCGGCTCGCCGAGGCGGCCTCGACCATGGACCGGGCCCGCGAGGTGGCGGCCGACCCCGCTGCCGGGCTCCCCTATGCGGTGGTCGCCGACCGGCAGCTTGCCGGACGTGGTCAGCGAGGCGCCCGTTGGTGGCAGCCACCCGGGAGCCTGGCCGTGAGTCTGGTCGTGGCCTCGGAGCAAGCGTCCCTGCCGCCGCCGGCCTGGTCGCTGGCCGGCGGCGTGGCGGTGGCCGAGGCGATCGCGGCGCTCGAACCGTCAGCGGCGACGGTCGTCCGCTGGCCCAACGACGTCGAGGTCGCCGGCCGCAAGCTCGCCGGGATCCTGGTCGAGACGGCGGCCGCGGGCCGCGCGATCTTCGGGATCGGGGTCAACACGACCGGCTCGGCGGCCGACGCGCCGGCCGCGATCGCGGCCCGCGTCGCGACCCTGCCGGACATCATCGGCCGGGCGGTCCCGCGGCAGCGACTGCTCGCGGCGGTCGTGCCCCGCCTGCTCGCGCTCCTGGCCGACGTCGCCCGCGACCCGGCCGTGCTCGCCGTCCGCTACCGGCCGCTGTGCTGCCTGACCGGGCGAACGGTGACCGTGCATGTCGGCGGCACGGCGATCGAGGGCGTCTGCCGGGGCATCGCGGCCGACGGCCGGCTCGTGATCGACACCGCCGCAGGCCGGGAGCTGATCGCCTCCGGCAGCCTCACTCCGCCGGCCGACGTCTGGCGGGGAGAGTCCTGAGCGGCCGGGCCACCACGCACACCTCCCGGCCGCCGCTCGAGAGCTGCCGGGCCCGCGGCTCGAAGCCCCAGCCGCGAAACGCGGCCAGCCAGGCTGGTAGTTCCGCCGCCCGCGACCAGTCGGGGATCTTGAGCGTGGCCACGATTCCCGCCAGTTTCACGCCCGTGCCGGTGGCGACCCGCCCCAGGCTCGCAAGCGTGCTGTGGGGGTCGATGTTCATGTCGGCCAGAAGCCACTCCACCCCGGTGAACCGCCTGAGCGGCACCTCGCGGGCCCGCATCCGCCACTGCGTGAACCGCGGCAGGGCGGCGACCGAAGGATCGACGACCGCCGGATCGACCCCCACCACGTCGAGCCCGTCCTCCAGGAGCCGCTGGCAGGCGCCGCCGGGCGCACTGCCGAGTTCGACCACCCGGGCCCGCGGTCCCCACTCGATGCCGAAAGTCGCAATGGCTTCGTCGAGCTTGAGCCAGGCCCGGGAAACCACCGCTTCGGGCAGCGGCCGGGTGGCCGGCGGATAGATGCCGCCCGGCCAGCGGGTCGCCGGCGCGGCCGCACCATGCCAGCCCACCCACCAGCGGTCTGGCGTGTCGATCACCACATCCAGCACGCGGTCGCCGGAGCAGGCCACCGGATCGAGGTCGCTTGCGAGCCCGCAGGCGAAGAGCAGGACCCGCCGCGCTTCGGCCGCCGCCGCGACGGCCTCGGCCCCGCGCGGCCCGGCCTCGAACTGCCGCGGCCAGACGTGGACATTCGCGAAGCCCGAGCGGCCGGCAAGCTCGATCGCGGCGGCGGCGACCGCCGCCGGATCGGAGCCCGTCACCTGACCCAGCGAATGGACGGCGGTGCGGGCGAAGACGAGCCGCTCGATCAGGTCGGCCGGCACCGCGGCGGGCAAGGCATCGGCAGGGGGCAACTTGAAGCTCACGATCCCGCGCCGCCAGGCGGCCGGCCTGGCGGCCGGCAGCACCTCGGACATCCGGGCCTTGACCGCCGCCTCGGCGCCCCCCTGGCACGCGCAGAGCAGAAACCCGCCGGGGGGAGACGATGGTGACGGTGCGTCGGACATGCCGCTCCGAGCGTATCCTCGCGCCACGCTGACTGCGCAGGCTCGGGGTCGCCCCTGCCGTCTCGCCGGACGCTCCCTGCGGGCATCCTGCCCTCCGGTCGCTCGATGCTGGCCTCGTTTCGCCAGCGAGGGCAAAGGATTCGTCTGAAAGAACGCCGCGCGCCAGAAACGCGCACGAGCACGGCCGCCCGGAGGTGTGGCCGGCGGGCGGAGGCCCGCCAAGGCTGCAGGGGGCAGGGATGCCTCTGCTGCCGTGGAGTCAGTAAATCAGGCCGGCCCGGGCGCCCAAGGGCCCGGGCCGGCCTTTCTCGTCTGATCGTGGACGCCCCGACCGGATCCCATCGAGCGACCCGAAAGCCACTCAACGGAAGAAGGCCGGAGCGAAGGGATGGGTCGTTTCACCGACCCGACGGGCTCCCGCGAACGGGCGCCCGTGGCGCGAGCGTCCGTGCCGAAGCCGCCCCGCAGGGCTTCCCGGCACGGAAGGCTCAGCCGTGGCCCTTCTTCTTCTTGGCGACCTTCTTGGCAGCCTTCTTCTTCTTCTTGGCCATGAAAATGGCTCCTTGCCATGAGCATCCTGACACGTATCTCACGCCCGATCCCCCGGATGCTCTCGGGAAGGGAGCAGGCGACGTTTCGACGTCACACGAACGTGATTGATCACCATCGTGCGAAGCCGATGTCGAGTGTTGTGGAGGATGGCCACAAAAACTGTCAAGGGAAAAAATCGGATTTTTCCCGGACCGACGCGGCGGCGCGGCTTGCGATCCAGTCATGAAGCATCGCCATCTGAGTGGCGAAGTCCTGCTCGGTGACACCGAGCGGGCTCTTGAAGAACGCCGCGAGCCACGGAAGCGCACCCGACTCACCGCCGCGCCGCGCCCGCTCCACCAGCCGCACGAGATCGAGCACCAGGGGCGCTGCGAGGATCGAATCACAACCCTGCCAGGTGAACTGGAGCGTCATCGGGGTGCCGAGGAAGCCGCGGAAGTGGACGTGATCCCAGGCGGTCTTCCAGTCCCCCAGGCTCTCGATGTATTCGATCGAGACGTGCGTCTGGGGCGGGTAGCCGAGGATCGCGGCCAGGAGGTGGTCCTTGCTTTTCACCTTGGCGGCCTTGTTCCGCGGGTCGTCGAGAACCCGGCCGTCCAGATTGCCGAAGATGTTGTGGCCCACCCAGCTCATGACTTCGAGGTTGCGGGCGGCGAACATCGGGGCCAGGACGCTCTTGAGGAGCGTCTCGCCCGTCTTGCCGTCGCAGCCGGCGTGGGCGATGCCCCGCTCGCGGGCCAGCTCCTGGAGGCAGGCAGGACCGGAGCCGGCCGAGGGGGTGAAGTTGACGTATGACGCGCCGGCCTCGACGGCCGCGAGAAAATAGAGGCTGCTCGCCGGGAGCGGGCAGGCGGCCGCATCGTCCAAGAGCGGGTCGAGCTCCGCGTAGGCGAGCGGGATCGGCCGCTCCGGCGGGGGCTCGGTGGAGGCGAGGTTCACAACCACGATGTGATCGAGCCGCTCGGCCGCCGCGAAGGCCTCGAGGTCGGCCCGGACGCGGGCCACGCCCTGCCGCGGCGTCTCGACCACCGCCGCCGCGGCTTCGTCCGCGAGCGACCGGATCTTGTCTCCGGAGCCGACGAGCATGCCGGGCCGCAGCCGGGACTCGACCGCGGCGAAGAAGTCGGCCGCCGCATCGAGCAGTTCCGGCGGAATCGCCCGGCTCTGCGTCCACATCCGCCAGGCCTCGCGGTCGAGGGGGCCCGAGCGGATGTCGTGGCCGCCCACGACCAGGTCGGGGAAGTCCACGAGGTCGAGGCCCGCGCAGGCCGGGGTGGCCGTGAACAGGCCGACCGGCGGGATCCCGCGGCGCTGGAGCGCCGCGAGCCCCGTGATCATCGTCGTCGCCACGCCCCCCTTGGCGCCGATGAGCCACACACCGACGCGGCGACCAGGCATGGATGCGAAGTTCCTGGGAGGACGGAGCGGGCGAAGCGGGCCGGTCGCGCCGGCCATGGCCGCCTGTGAAACCGTCCGCGGGGTGGTATCATTCAGCCCGCATTCGGCCGCGTCAAGCAAGCTGCCGACCGGCAAGCGGCGGCGGCGATCGG
>JBIKXY010000250.1:0-4339 GCA_044355515.1 Pirellulales bacterium | reverse complement strand
GCCAGAGTCGGCCGTCGCCCCGGTCGTGTCGCCGGTCAAACCCGGTTCGCAATAGACGACCTCGGCCAGGCCGATCTGGAAAACGTCGCCGGCGGCGAGCCGTCGGTCGCCGACGAGCGGCTGACCTTCGATCAGCGTGCCGTTGCGGCTGTCGAGGTCGCGGAGCACCCAGCCCGACTCGGAGGCGAAGACCTCGGCGTGAAATCGGCTGGCCCGCTCATCGTGGACGACGATCCGATTATTCGGTGCCCGGCCCAACGTGATCCGCTCGTCGGGCAGGAGCGGCACCACCTGCCGACCCGTGACCGGATCGCTGATGCGAAGAAACGGAGGCTGGGCGGCGGAGGCCATGCGGGGCGGGAATCGGTCGGGATCCGGGGAGCTGGGAGGGCCGCAGGGGGCTTTTCAGCGGAGTGGAATCGGGTTTGCCGCTTTTGCCGGGCCCGACTAGCATCTCGACTATTGTCCGCAGGCTTGATCCGTGTCGCAATGAGGGTTTTCATGAGTCGCTATCGGACGCCTTCTGTCGCCTGGCTGATGGCCGCCGGTCTGGGGTTCGGTCTCGGGTTTTTGGTGCCCGAGCACGCCGCCGCCCAGTTTGGAGGAGGCTTCGGCGGTCAGCAAGTGGGCGGCATCGCGATCGATGCCCGGGGAATCGTCGGCAACCTCGATCCCGCGGCGGTCGAATCGCTCGCCGCGGAGCGGCAAAAGGCGTTGGCTGACGCCGGCGGCGAGCCGAGCGACCTGCGGAAGGTCTCGCTCGCCCGGATCATTGCCGCGGTCGAGGCGGCGGTCGCCGGCCAGGCGCCGCTGCCGGCCGAGGTGCTGTTTCTGGGCGGGCTCGAGCGAATCACCCACGTGTTCGTCGATCCCGAAGGGCATGACATCATCATCGCCGGGCCGGCCGATCGGATCAGCGTCGATGCGACTGGGACCGTCGTGGGGGCGAAGAGCCGCCGGCCGCTTTTGCACCTGGAAGACCTGCTGGTCGCGTTGCGGGCCATCGACGGCGCCCGGCAGGGGGGGATCCTTTGCTCGATCGATCCGACGCCCGAGGGCATCGCCCGCGTCAACGCGTTCCTGGCGAAGCAACGGCCGGCCGGTCGGGATGCCGATCGCATTCTGCGGGGCATGGAGGAGGCCGTGGGGCCGCAGGTCGTGACGGTCGGCGGCGTGCCGGGCGACAGCCGGATGGCCCGGGTGCTGGTGGCGGCCGACTACCGGATGAAGCGGATCGGGATGGGGCTCGAGGAGTCGGGCCTTGCCGGGCTGCCGAGCTACCTGTCGATGGTGCCGGCAGGCGGCCGGGCGCCGGCGCTGCCGCGGTTCTGGCTCGAGGCCGACTATGACCCGATCGCCCGGGACCCGGACGAACTCGCCTGGAAGATCGGCGGCCGGCGGATGAAGTGCCTGACGGAGAGCGACGTCGCGGGTCGCGACGGCGTGCGGCGGGGGGCGGCCGGCAAGGACCAAATCGCCGCGAAGTGGTGCCAGTCGATGACCAAGGAATACGACGCCCTGGCCGCCAAGCAGCCGGTCTTCGCCGAGCTCGTCAACTGCGTCGATCTGGCCGTGGTCGCGGCCCTGATCCAGGGCAGGCAGTTGGCCCGGCGGGCCGACCTCGACATCAGCCTCTTGCTCGACGCCGAGCGGCTGCCGCTGCCGGCCTACGAGGTTCCCAAGAGCGTGCCCACGGTCGCTTCGGGCATCAAGAAGGGCACGAACTGGGTGCTCTCGGCGAGCGGTGGCGTGAAGCTGCAGCCCTGGCAGTTCGCGACGGCCACCCGCGACGATGATGCCCTGGGCGAAGTCCGCGAGTCGGCCCTCGCCGCCCGGCCCCGGATCGGCTGGCACTGGTAGTTCCGCGTTCACACGGTGGCGGCCCAGCTGATCGTCGCGATCGTGGCGGCCGCCACGGGGAAGTGGGCGTCCACCCACCCGGCCGCGGCGAGCCGCTCGAGATCGTGACCGTCCTCGGGGGGCGGCGCCCGCTTGGCGAGCAGCAGGCCGCGGCTCGTTTCGGCCGCCACGAGCGCCGCGATCGAATCGCTCGTGACCTGCCAGCCGGCCGGCAGCCGCGCCGCATGACCGGTGGATCGCAGCCATTTCGCCGCGTCGAGCACGCCCGGGCCGGCGGCCGTGCCGACGACGGGCAGGCCGAGGGCGTCGGCGACGAGCCGGGCCGTGAGCGACATGCCATCGATCGCGATGTCGTGCATCAGGGCCGGCGGCCTGGGGTTCACCGCGTCGATTTCCCGCAGGCCATCGACCACGCGGCCGCCGCCGACGATCAGCAGCGGCGCCGGGGGCACGGCGCGGAGCGGGGCCACGAGGTCGGCGAGCAGCTCGGGCCAGCCGGGCAGGCCCAGCAGGCTGCCGCCGACCTTCACGACCAGCCCTGGCGGCGATGTCGGACCGGCCCGGAGCGTTCCCCGCCGCCATGTCGCCATCACCCGATCGTCCCCCGGGCCAGGACCGCCAGCGCATGGGCCGGGGCCGCCCGCGCCGCCGCCGGGCCGATCGCGTCGGCGAGCCGCTCGATCCGCGGCCGCCAGCCCGCGTGGTCGAGCGCCCGCGTGGCCAGGCGGTCGCCGTGGCCGGCGAGCACGATCGTCTCTGGCGGTCCGTCGGCGGCGGCCGCGACGTGCTCGAGCGCCGACGCGATCAGTTCGGCCTGTCGGGCGGCGATGGCGTCGGCCGCCTCGACGGCGTCGGTCACCGTGAAATCCTCCGGGTCGAGCAGCATCGTCCGCGCCAGCCGCACGCGGGCCGCGTCGCGGGTGGCGGGCCCGCCGTCGGCCGTGTCGCCGGCGAGAGGATCTTCCGCGAGTGCGCCCAGCACGAGCCAGGCGTCCCGCGAGTCGGCAAACCGCTCGCTGGCGACCGGCCGGAGTTTTCCTCGGTGCGGGAGGCAGGGGGCGACCGCGGCCACCGGCGTCCGCTCGACGCCGGTGTAGACGAGTTCACGCGACAGCATCCTGCCGGCATCGGCGCTTGCCCGGGGAGCGGGCTGGCCGTCGCGGAAGGGCACGATGTCGGTGGTCGTGGAGCCGATGTCGAGCAGGAGGCCGGTGCCCGATGGCACGAGCGTGGCGGCCAGGCGGGCCAGGGCATGCCAGTTCGAGGCGGCTGCCAGCCGCCACTCGCCGATCGCCTCGGTCGCGGCCACGATCCGGCCATCGACGAGATAGACGGTCGGCGGTTCGTGGCAGCCCGCCGTGGTCGAGGCTGCCAGCAGCGACTCGGTGATGTGGGCCACGCCCGCGGCCCGCGACGGATAGCAGTCGCAGATCTCGCCGGTCATCGTGGCCACGAGCCTCTCAGGTCGCCGCTCGGCCACCAGGGTCGCGAGCGCCTCCGGCAGTTCCCGCCATCGCAGCCAGAGCGGAAACACCGCGCTCGCCGACCAGCCGAGGCCGTCGGCGGCCTTGAGGTTGGCGCCGCCGATGTCGAGGGCGACGAGGTCGGCGGAAGCTGGCATGAAGGTCTCGGAGGCTCGCGTTCAGTCCGCGGGCAGGTCGAAACTGCCGGCGGCGGCCGAGCCGGCGGCTCGGCCAAACGCCGGCTGCCGGCCCATGGCAGCCTCGATCATCGCTGCCACGAGGCTCGGTGCAAACAGGGCCGCGAGGCCGACGAACGACGTGGTCAGCCGCGGGTTCGCCTCCAGCACGCGGTCGTCGCGGCCGTCGGGCCTTCGCCCGAGGATCAAGTCCACGCCGAGCCAGCCCGCTTCGGCATCCAGGGCGATGGCGGCTCGGATGGCGAGGGCCGTGGCCCGCGTGGCCGTCGCGTCATCGGCGAGTAGGTCGCTGCCGAGGTAGCGGGGCGACGAGCCGGCCGTGAACCGCTGCCGCATCGGCGGCAGGGCGAGCGGGCCCGCGGGGCCGCAGATGAGTGAGACGCCGGCCGGGACGCCGGCGGCGAGCGCCTCGAGCCGGGTTGGGCCGCTCGCGGGCGGGGCGTCGGGCCGGTGGATGATCTCGAGGGCCTCGCCGCCGCAGCCGCCGCGGGCCTTGCGGACGGCCGGCAGCCGGAAGCCTGCGGGGATCGCCTCGCCCGCCGCGAGGCTGCGGCCGGCCGGCACGGGCAGCCCTCGGGCCGTGAACACGTCGATCGTGGCCTGCTTGTCGGCCGCGGTCGCGATTCCCGCGTCGGCCGGTGCGAGCGCCCGGCCACCTGTCGCCCGCACGGCCCGGACCCGGTCGAGCAGGATGCCGTCGCTCTCGGGGGCCACGACCAGCGTCCAGTCGGCCCGGGCGGCGGCGGCGACCAGCGCCGCCCGGTCGCGGCCCGGCTCCACGGCGAGCCGCTGAACCCGGGGCGGCAGGTCGATCGGCCG
>JBIKXY010000070.1:0-12530 GCA_044355515.1 Pirellulales bacterium | reverse complement strand
GCTCCTTCGCCGCATCGGCGGCGAGGGCTTCGAGCATCATCCGCCCTTCCCGGGCGATCGCCGGCGCGTCCTCGACGAGCCCGCCGGAGGAGCACCATTCATAGAGCAGCACCCGCATGGGCGGAAGTGTGCCAGATGGGGCTGGCACTGGCTACCGCGTGGGTCGTCGTGGGTCGCGCAGGCTCGGGGTTGCCAATGCCATCTCGCCGGACGCTCCCTGCGCACATCCTGTGCTCCGGTCGCTCGATGGAAACCTCGCTTCGGCATCCTGCCTGCGCTCGGTTTCCAACGCCGGCTCGATTGGCATGGGCAACCCCGAGCAGTCCAACAATGGGCCAGATGGCTCGTCCGGTGCGGGATTCGTCTGAACGCACATCACGCGCCAGAACGCGCACGAACACGGCCGCCCGGAGGTGCGGCCGCCGGGCGGAGGCCCGGCAAGGCGGCAATGGCCAGGGATGGCATTGCCGCCGTGAAATCAGAATATGCCGAGCTGATCCCGCGCGGCCTCGGTCATCCGGTCGGGTGTCCAGGGCGGGTCCATCACGATCCGCACCTCCACCCCCGCCACGTCGGGCCGCTGGGCGAGGGCCCGCTTCGTGTCGGCGATCAGCTGCGGGCCGGCCGGGCAGGCCGGGCTCGTCATCGTCATGTCGATCGAGACCTCGTGCTTGGCCGCGTCGGCCGCCGCCGGGCCGATCGTCACGCCGTAGATCAGCCCGAGATCGACGATGTTCACGAACAGTTCGGGATCCTTGACTTCCTTGAGCACCTCACGGACGGTGTCTTCGCAGAGGGGGCCGCCGGCGGCAGCCACGGCAGGTGACGCTGCCGCGGTGGCAAGCGGTGTCGCGGCGTCACCCGCAGTTGGCGGGGCAGGGGAGCCGGATGACGCAGCGGGTGTCGCCCCGACGGCGTGGGCGGCGGGGCCGTCGGCGGAGGCCGAGTCGCGAAGCCGCACCCAGACGCCGCCGTCCTCGACCTTCGTTTCGTGGGCCCGGGTCGGCCGCACGGCGGGCATCGTCAGGGCCGCGCCCGTGCGGATGTCGAACTTCGCCCCGTGCCGCGGGCAGGCGATCTTGTGGTCGCGAAGTTCGCCGTCGGCCAGTGGGCCGCCGTCGTGGGTGCAGACGTCGTCGATCGCGAACCACTGGCCGCCGACGTGGAATAGGGCCACCATCTCCCCCTCGACCTCCACGAGCGTCTTGCCCGGATCGGGGACTTCGCCGACATCGATCACCCGCTCGAACGCATGCATCGCAGGCCTCACGAGATCCGCCGGATTCGGCTGCACACGGCCCGGGCCAGGGCCTCGCGGACCTCGGGGATCGTGATCCGGTCGAAGACCTGCTGGAAGAAGCCGGCCACCACCAGCCGGGCCGCCTCGTCAGCGGTAAGGCCGCGGGCCTGGGCGTAGAACACCTGCTCGGCATCGACGCGGCCGCTGGTCGCGCCGTGGGTGCACCGCACGTCGTCGGCCTCGATCTCGAGGCCGGGGATCGAGTCGGCCCGCGACTCGTTCGACAGCATCAGGTTGTCGTTTCGCTGATAGCCGTCGGTCTTCTGGGCGGCCTTGTCCACCTTGATCATGCCCCGCCAGACGAGCCGGGAGCGGTCCTGGAGGGCGCCCTTGTAGAGCAGGTCGCTCCGGCACGACGGGGCCTCGTGGTGCTGGAGGGTGTTGTAGACGAGGTGCTGCCGACCCTCGGTGAACATCACGCCGTTCACCTGGGCCTCGGCCTCGCGGCCCACGAGGGCCACGTCCTGGGCCACCTGGGAAAGCCGGCTGCCGAGCGCGCCGAGCGTCCACTGGAGCCGGCCGCCGGCGTGCACCATCGCCTTCTGGCGGGCGAAGTGCCAGACGCCGGTGTTCCAGTTTTGGAGATTGACGATCCGGAGGAAGGCCCGCCGGCCGACGACGATCTCGGTGCCGCCGCAGTGGAAGCCGCCGGCTGTTCCGGCCGGGCCGCCGCCGGCCGTCTCGGTGAGGAGCGTGGCCTCTGCGCCCTCGCCGAGCACGACCAGCAGGTGCGAGGTGTCGACGCCGCCGGCCGAGATCGCCGACATCACGTGGAGCGGCTCGGCGACCTTCACGCCCGCCGGCACATAGAGCACGGCACTGGCCCGGTGGAAGGCCGCATGGAGGGCCGCGAACCAGTCGCTGCGGGAGTCGATTACGGAAAACCAGTGCGGCTTGAGTTCCGCTTCCAGGTCGGCGAGCACCGCCTCTGCCGAGCCGAACCGCACGCCCCGCGCGGCGAGCGCGGGGGCGAGTTCGTCCTCGACGACATGCCCGTCGAGCGAGGCGAACCGGCCCGCGAGCGGCGCGGCAGCGGCGGTGCGGCAGGTTTCCTCCGGAAAGCATTCGACGGCCGACTCGCCCGCGGCCATGGCCGCCGCGAGCAGACCCTCGGGCACCGCCTCGCCGGCCGGCTTGGCGGCGAGCCCCCAGGCCGCCGGCTTGAACAGCCGGAGGTCCGTCCGCATCCAGTTCTCACTCCTGCGATCGGGCAGCGAGAGCGACTCGAGGGCCGCGAACGCCTCCCGCCGCCGGTCGGCCACCCAGCCGGCCGCGGCCCGCTCCACGACGACCGCGTCGAGCCCCGCGCGATCGAATCGCATCTGAACGGGCGAAGGAGGCGTGGCGGTGGCGGGGGGCATCGGTCGCTCCGGGGCTTCGGCGGGGATCTCGCTCTGAATCGGATGCTAGCCGACAGAGCCTTCCATCTGCAGTTGGATCAGCTTGTTCATCTCGACGGCGTATTCCATCGGCAGCTCCTTGACGAGCGGCTCGATGAAGCCGCCCACGATCATGGCGCTGGCCTCGGCCTCGGTGAGGCCCCGGCTCATGAGATAGAAAAGCTGCTCCTCGCCGATCCTCGACACACTCGCCTCGTGGCCGATCGAGACGTCCTGTTCCTCGATCTCGATGTAGGGGTAGGTGTCGCTGCGGCTCTTGTCATCGAGGATCAGCGCGTCGCAGACCACGCTCGACTTGCTCTGCTTCGCGCCGGGCTCGACCTTGACCAGGCCGCGGTAGCTGGCCCGGCCGCCGTTCTTGGAGATGCTCTTGGAGACGATCCGGCCGCTGGTATTGGGGGCGGCGTGCACGATCTTGGCGCCGGCGTCCTGGTGCTGGCCCGCCGAGGCGAAGGCGATCGAGAGGATCTCGCCCCGGGCCCCCGGCTCCATCAGGTAGACGGCGGGATACTTCATCGTCAGCTGGCTGCCCAGGTTGCCGTCGATCCACTCCATCAGAGCGTCTTGATAAGCCATGGCCCGCTTGGTGACGAGGTTGTAGATGTTGTTGGCCCAGTTTTGGATCGTGGTGTAGCGGCAGCGGCCCTGCTTCTTGACCACGATCTCGACCACGGCCGAGTGAAGGCTCTCCGAGGAATACATCGGGGCCGTGCAGCCCTCGACGTAGTGCACCTGGGCTCCCTCGTCGACGATGATCAGCGTCCGCTCGAACTGCCCCATGTTCTCGGCGTTGATCCGGAAGTAGGCCTGGAGCGGAAACTCGATCTTCACCCCCTTGGGCACGTAGATGAACGAGCCCCCCGACCAGACCGCCGAGTTGAGGGCGGCGAACTTGTTGTCGGAGGGTGGGATGATCGTGCCGAAATACTGCCGCAGGAGATCCGAGTGCTCGCGGACGGCCGTGTCGGTGTCGGTGAAGATCACGCCCTTCTTGGCGAGGTCTTCCTGGAGCGAGCCGTAGACCACCTCGCTCTCGAACTGCGCCTTCACGCCGGCCAGAAACTTTCGCTCGGCCTCGGGGATGCCCAGCCGGTCGAAGGTCTGCTTGATGGCGTCGGGCACGTCGTCCCAGGTCTTGCCCTGGTGGTCGGTGGGCTTGAGGTAGTAGTAGATGTCCTGGAAGTTGATGCCGAGGCGGCCGCCCCAGGAGGGCATCGGCTTGCTTTCGAAGATCTCGAACGATTTCAGACGGAAGTCCCGCATCCAGGCGGGCTCCTGCTTCAGATCCGAGATCTGGGCCACGATCTCGGCGTCGAGGCCCTTGCGGGACTTGAACACGGAGGGCGTGTCGGTGCGGAAGTCGTACTTGTTGATCTCGCCGAGCGTCGCCGTCGAGTCATCCAGTCCGGTCGCCATGGTCGTGCCCTCCTCGGGGGTGTCGTGTGCTGAATCGTGGTTGTCGGGGGTCAGGCCGAGATCGTCTCGGCCTTGGCGTCTTCCATCGCCCGCTCCGCCTCAGCCGCCTCGGGGTAGGCGGCCCGGATTCGCTCGTAGCCCTTCTTGTGGAGCTCGGCGGCCAGCTCCGGCCCGCCGCTCTCGACGATCCGGCCACCGAGCATGACGTGCGTTTTCAAGGGCACGTTGTGCTCGAGCAGCTGCTCGTGGTGAGTGATGATCAGGATGCCCATCTGGTGGCCCGCCTGGCCGCCGCCGCTGCCGATCCGGGCGATGCTCTCGCTGGCGAGCCGGACGGCGTCGGCGTCGAGGCCGCTGTCGGTCTCGTCGAGGATCGCGAACCGGGGCTGGAGCATCGCCAGCTGGAGGATCTCGGCCCGCTTCATCTCCCCGCCGGAGAAGCCGTCGTTGACGTACCGCCGGGCGAACTCGGGGTCGATCGAGAGTTCGGCCATCTTGGCCTTGAGCTCCGAGCGAAACTCCTTCATCGGCATCAATTCCTCCCCCTCCTTGCGGTCGGGGTTGCGGACGTTGGTGACCGCGTGGCGGAGAAACTCTGCCAGCCGCACGCCGGGGATCGCCATCGGCCGCTGAAACGCGAGGAAGATCCCGAGCCGGGCCCGCTCGTCGGGCTCCATCGCCAGGACGTCGTGCCGGGTGCCGTCTGCATCGACCAGGTCGATCGAGCCGGCCGTCACCTCGTAGCCCGGGTGGCCCATGATCGCGTAGCCGAGCGTGCTCTTGCCGGAGCCGTTTGGCCCCATCAGGGCATGCGTCTCGCCGCGGCCGATCGCGAGGTCCACGCCGCGGAGAATCTCCTGGCCGCCGACGCTGACGTGGAGATTGGTGATGACGATCGTGTCCTTGGCGTAACTCATCGGCAAAGTGTCTTTCGGAACGGACGGGGAGGTCGGGGCGGGAAATGCTCGGCTCGCGAGCGGATCATCAGCCGGTGAGTTTCTGGTGGTCGAAGACGAGGTCGTCCTGAGCGACGGCCGGGGCCACGTAGCCGGAGTGGTGCGGCACGGGCAACTCGTCGGCGACCTTGCCGGGGCCGTCCTTCCGCTTGGCGATCCGCTGCCCCTGGATCTTGTCCTGGATCCGCATCAGCCCCTCGAGCAGGCTCTCCGGCCGCGGCGGGCAGCCGGGCACGTAGACGTCCACGGGCACGACCAGGTCCACGCCCTTGACCACGTGGTAGCCCCATTTGAAGTACGGTCCGCCGCCGGTCGTGCAGGCGCCCATTGCGATCACGTACTTGGGGTCGGGCATCAGGTTGTAGAGCCGCCGCACCCGGCTGGCCATCTTGTAGGTCACCGTGCCGGCCACGATCATCAGATCCGCTTGGCGGGGCGTGGCCCGGAAGGCACCGGCCCCGAACCGGTCGAGGTCGTAGCGGCTCGCACCGGCGGCCATCATCTCGATCGCACAGCACGCCAGGCCGAAGGTCATCGGCCAGATGCTCGACTGGCGGGCCCAGTTGATCGCCTGCTCGACCGTCGTGAGCACGAGGTTTTCCTCGAACCGGCCCTCGATCCAGGGGCGGCTGCCGGCCTGGGGCACGGTTGGCGGAGTGAGGGTGGTCACGGTCATGGTTGCAGCTCCTGGACGGCGTGGCTTTCGCTCTGAGTGGCTCGTGAAATCGGGGTACCGTGGGGCATTCGACGCGTTAACCGCCGGAGGTGCAAGTGCCCGTCTCGGCTTCGGGCATCCGCGTGCCGACCACGAAGCGACACACCGATCCGCCGTCGAGCCGGCAGTCGGCCAGCCGCACATCGGTGCCGGTGAGTTCCTCGAGCATGACGCGTTCGGCGGCGCAGATGCCGCGGTCCTGCTCGGCGAGGTCGGGGTAGGGGCAGGCGTGGCTGGTGAGTACGGGCAGATGGCCATCAACGCCGGCTGGAGACACCGTGCAGCAGATGTCTCGCTCGCGAAGGATCGCCGCGACGCTCTCGAGCCGGGCGGCCGGCCCGGAGCCCGTTACCCGCCGCCGGTAGGTCTCCGCCAGGGCGGCCCCGATCCGGCTCAGCAGACCGGAGCGGACGGCCGGGTCGCGGACACTGCGGATTTCCCGCCACAAAACCAGGGCCAAATCCCGGAAGTTGTCGCCGCCGAGTTTGTGCCCGGCCGTGGTCAGCCGGTAGGCGTGGGCCGGGCGGCCCCGAGGTCGGAAGACCGCGGACCGCTCGACCAGCCCCGCCTTCATCAGCCGCTCCAGCCGCTGACGGACCGCGGTGGCCGTGACCCCGAGCGCTTCGGCCAGTTCGCCGATGCCCAGCGAATCCCGCAGCCGCAGAAGATTGATCACCGCCGCGTCGCCGGACCGGGGCTCAATCGGTTCGTGGGACTCTGGTTGTTCCGAGGTCTGTCGCATACCTTCACTGTATTCCTGATCGGACTTCTGACAAGTCGGTATGCGAAAAACGTGCCTTCCCCTTTCAGAACCCTGAGAATCCCGGGCGTTGGACGCTGCTGAACCAGCCGCCGAACCCTTCCCCAAGCCGCCGCCGCTCACGGACAGCGGCTGGTTTTGGGCGCTCATGTTTTCCCTGATGTCGCTGGCGGCGATCGCCCTGATCGGCCCCAAGTGGGACTGGCGGCAGCGGCAGCTCGAGGGCCGCTACTTGGGCCGGGAGCAGACAGCGGCGGAGCGACGGCGGCGGGCCGAGGGGCTCGCGCCCGTGGACCTGGCGGAGACGGTCGCCGACCGCGACGCCGTGGCCCCGGGCCGGATCGTCCCCGCCTGGACGCTCGTCACGCTCGCCGCCGCGGCGGCGGCGGGGTCGGCGGTGATGCTCTGGCGGGAGCGGGGGGCTGGGAGGACTGCCGCCGGGCCAGACTCCCGGTAGACTGACTGGTCCTTCATGATGACCTGCCTGCTCAAATCGAAGATCCACCGGGCGACGGTGACCGGGGCCTCGGTCGATTACGAGGGCAGCCTCACGATCGCGGCCGACCTGGCCGAGCGGGTCGGCCTGCTCCCCTACGAGCGGATCCTGGTGGGCAATCTCGCCAACGGGGAGCGGTTCGAGACCTACGTGATCTACGGGAAGCCCGGCTCGGGCACGATCGAGCTCAACGGGGCCACGGCCCACCTCGGCAAGCCCGGTGACCGGCTGACGATCATGTCGTTCGCCTGGGTGGACGCCGCAGCCACGGCCGGGCACGCGCCGGCCATCATCGTGCTCGACGAAAGCAATCGGATCGCCCGCGGCTGAGCGGCCGTCACGACGGGAGCGGGGAGCGCCAATCGCCTCCCCCGGCCCGGGCCGCACCCCGGCCGGCAGGGATCCCCGCACGGGGTGAGGGCCGGTCACGAGGTCAGGAACCCCCGGGCCACGAGCGTCTCTCGGTGCGGGCTGCCGCGGAGCAGGCGGGTGGCGAGCGGCGTGGCCATCAGCGTCGTGCCGATCGCCATCAGCACGAGCATGCAATAGACGGCCGGCGGAATCACGCCCAGATCCATGCCGACGTTCACCACGATCAGTTCCATCAGCGCCCGGGTGTTCATCAAGACGCCCACGCAGGCCGCCTCGCCCGCCGGCATCCCCCCGAGCCGGGCGGCGAGGCCGCAGCCTCCCCACTTGCCGAGCACCGCCACCGCGAACACCGCGGCGCACCAGCCCCAGGCCTCCGGTCCGGCGAGCGACCCGATCGAGGTTCGCAGGCCCGTGTAGGTGAAGAAGATCGGCAGGAAGAACACGGTCACGAAGTCGGTGAAGTGGGCGGCGACGGCCTCACGGATCCGGGGGGAGCCGGAGAGGGAAGCCCCCAGGAGAAATGCCCCGAAGATCGCGAAGATCCCGATCAGGCTCGTCACCCAGGCGGCCACGAGCAAAAGCGCCAGCACTATCGACAGCCAGCCGACGGGCAGCCGGCCGGCGGCATCCACCGCCCGCTCGAGCCGGGGCAGCAGGAGCGGCCGCACGACCAGGATCGTGAAGGCCGCGAAGGCCGCGGTCGCGGCGACCATCCGCACGATGCCGGCCGCCTCGAAGCCCCCCACGGCCGCCGCCGAGACTCCCGCCAGCAGCGTCCAGCCGAGAAAATCATCGCAGGCGGCCGCCGCGATCACGGTCGCCCCCAGCGGCGTGTGCTGGAGGCCCATCTCGATCAGGATCCGGCCCAGGATCGGGATCGCGGTGATCGACATCGCCGTGCCGAGAAAGAGGGCGAACGACCGCGGGTCGATCGGGGCGGTCGCGCCGAGGGCCTCGAGCCGCGGGGCCATCGCCCAGGCGAGCGCCAGCCCGAGCGTGAACGGCACGACCACCCCGGCCGCGGAGACGGCCGCCGCCAGCCGGCCCTGCCGGCGGATGTGCGAGAAGTCGAACTCGATCCCGATCAGAAACAGGAGCAGCACGAGGCCCACCTGGCTGAAGCTGGTGAGCGAGGCGTCGAGACCGGCGGCCCCGTCGGCTGCACGGAAGACGGCGTGAAAAGCCTCCGGGGCGACGGCCCCGAACACCGACGGCCCGAGCACCAGCCCGGCAACGATCTCACCGACCACGGCCGGCTGCCGCAGCCACCGGGCCACGACCGCCCCGAGCCGGGCCGCCAGGATGATCACGACCAGCTGCACGAGCAGCGGCCTGAGGCTCGATTCGGCCCCGGCGGCCAGGAGCGGTTCGGGGAACATCAGAGGGATCTCGAAGGTCATGCGGGAAACCCGGACCGGTCAGGCGAGCGTGTGCCGCGGCAAACAAAGCCCCCCGGCGCGAGCCGAGGGGATGACGCGAGCCATGCCTGGGGACGAGATCACCATGCCAGATCGCAGGGCGGGCGTCATCCCCCGTGCTTGCGCACGGGGGACTTTATGCTGACGACAAGGGACGTGCCGCGTGGGCCGATGCGACGGCCGCGAGCGCTGCGGCCGCGTCAGCCCAGGATCGAACGGCGGCGGGCGAGATAGTCCCAGACCACGTAGCGGTCGAGTTCGCGGCCGGCCGTGAAGAACACCCGTCCCTTGGCCCGTTCGGCCAGCCGGTAGGCGAACTGGATGTCTTCCCGCGACTGCGACCAGCCCGAGAGCAGGAACAGGTTGATCGTGATCCCCTCGCGGCGGCAGGCGTCGGCCTCGCGGAGTGTCGCCTCCTCGGTCCGCTTGTGGGGCGGATAGAGCAGGTAGAGCTGGCTGCCCTCGAAGTGGGCCGTCGGCAGGCCGTCGGTGATCAGGATCACCTGGCGGTTGGGCGTGTCCTGGCGGGCGAGGTGCTGCCGCGAGAGCTGCAGGGCGTGCTGGATGTTGGTGAAGTGCGGCGGCACGTCGCTCTCGGCGATCCGCGGGTCGGCCATGTCGGCCCGCAGCCGCACCACCGAGTCGAAGATCGTGACCGGCTTCGGGAGGAGCTTGACGATCTCGCCTGCCGGCCGGGGCTTCGCGAAGGAATACATCTCGATGAACTGGAGGAAGTCGCCCGGATACTCCCGCTGCACGAGCCCCTGCAGCGCCAGCGCCATCTTCTTGACGTCCACGTACAGCCCGCCGTACCGCATCGAGCCGCTCATGTCGAGCACCACGGTGGTGGCGCACTTGGGCGTGTTGCGGGTCTTGTGGACCTCGATGTCCCGCTGGTCGAGCCGCAGCCTGCCGCCGGGCGGCCGGCCCCCCTCGGCCGCCTCGCGCACGAGCGCGTTGACAAGCGAGCCGGGGATGTCCATGTGGGCCACCGAGTCGCCGAACTCGTACGGCCGGGTGGGCACAAGCTCCACGGCGCCGTCACCCGTGACGCCCACCTGGTGCCGGCCGGTCCGCGACGGATCAAGGGCCGCGAAGATCTGCTCGAGCAGCTTGCCCTGGAAGGTCCGCAGCGCCTTGGGGGTGAGCTCGTAGCCTTTCTTGCCCTTTTCCAGCCCCTGGCGGGCGGCCGCCTGCTCGATCGCCTCCTCCACCTGCCGGCGGATCCGGTCGAGCTCCGAGAGCTCGGCCGACTCGGCGTATTGGGAGAGTGCGTCCATGTCGATCAGCACGACGCGGGCGTTCTTGCGGGCCTCCTCGAGCTGGGCGAGCAGCCGCTCGATCTCCTCGAGCTGCTCCTTGACCTCGATCGCCTCGTCCACCCCGAGCTGCTCACGGCCCGTAAACTCCCACTTCGTGGCGAGCTCGTCGATCTGGTAGGCCTTGCCGAGTCGGTCGGTGAGCCCGACGAGCGCCGCGGCGAACCGCCCCTGGTCGTCGTCCTGGGCATACCAGAGCCGCTCCAGCCGCCGCAGCTGCTCCTCGTGGACGGCCCGCTCGAAGGCCGCGCGGTGCTCGGCCGGCGGCCGAACCCGGGCCGCCGCCTCGTGAAACTCCCGGCGGGCCTGCTTGCGGACGCGCTCGGTCTCGTACCGCTCGAGGATCTTGCGGCGGATCTCCTCGAGCTTCCGCTTCAGCGAATCGAGCGACGGCCCCAGCCCCGCGATCTGATCCGGCTCGAGCACGATCGCGTCGGCGAGCTGCTCGGCGGTGAGCTGCATCTCGTCGAGGTCGCCGAACTCGAGCAGGTGCTCCATCGCCGCCGCGAGCAGGTCGGTCTCCGGCGGCCGCGGCGGGGGAATCCGGGCCGGATCGTACCGCTGGTACGTGTGGACGATCCCGCCGAGCGTGTCGCGCGTGGGCATGGGCTAGCGGAAGCCTCCCGTGTCGTAGACCGTCTTGCCGTGGCTCTGGATCCGGGAGATCCGGTCGGTGGCGTGGAGCCCGGCCAGCACGAACTCGATGCAGCTCGCCCGCACCGCCGGATCCCGGGCGGCGTTGACCTCGAAGGCCCGCTCCCAGACCGCCGGCACGTCGGCGAGGATCTCCCGGTAGGCCGCGCTCGGCACCGTGTCGCCCACCTCGACCTTCACCCCCTCGCCGAACACCTTGCCGATCTCGTCGAGCCCGTGGGCCTCTACGTATTCCTCGAACACGGTGGCAATCGCCTCGGCCATCACGGCGTCGAGCACCTGCCGCTCGCTCATCTGGTGGCTGCCCATCAGGTCGAGCTCGAGCTTGCCGAGGCTCGACGTGTAGAGATGGCCCAGGTCGCTGATCCGGGGTACGGCCGGCTGTTCCTTGTGGCGCACGCCCCGCTGCCGGGCGCTGGCGACCATCGTCTCGTAGTTGGCGATCGAGAACCGGGCCGACACGCCCGACTGCTGATCGATGTATTTGCTCTTCCGGGCCGCGACGGTGATCTGCTCGACGACTTGCTTCATGAAGTGGGGCACGGCCACGGGCCACTCGCCGCCGAGGTCCACGCCCGCCTCCTGCTCGGCCACGGCGATGCCCAACTCGCGGTCCCGCGGATAGTGGGTGTGGATCACCGCCCCGATCCGGTCCTTGAGCTGCGGGATCACCTTGCCCGAGCGGTTGTAGGTGGAGGGATTCGCCGAAAACAGCAGCATCACGTCGATGTCGAACTTCACGGGATAGCCCCGGATCTGGACATCTCGCTCCTCGAGGATGTTGAACATCCCCACCTGGACGAGCTCGTCGAGCTCCGGCAGCTCGTTCATGGCAAAGATCCCGCGGTGCATCCGGGGAATCAGCCCGAGGTGGAGCGCCTCCTCGCTGGCCATGCTCGTGCCGCCGGCCAGCTTGGCCGGATCGATCTCGCCGATGATGTCGGCGAACTTCGTGCCCGGCGCCAGCCGCTCGGCATACCGCTCGGCGCGAGGCCACCAGCCGATCGGGATCTCCGCGGGGGAGCGGGTCGCGACGAGCCGGCGGCCGGCCGCGGTGATCGGGGCGAGCGGGTCGTCGTGGAGCGGGATCGCGGGATCATCGAGGTAGGGGATCACCTCGTCGAGAAACCGCACCAAGAGCCGCATCAGCCGGCTCTTGGCCTGCCCCTTCTCGCCGAGGAACAGCATGTCGTGGCCGGCGATCAGCGAGATCGCGATCTCGGGGATCACCGTGTCGTCGTAGCCGACAATTCCCGGAAACAGCTCCTCGCCCGCCTGCAGCAGCCGGAGGAAGTTTTCCCGCACCTCGTCCTTGACCGGGCGGCTTCGCCAGCCGGAGGCCTGGAGTTCGGCGAGCGTGGCAGGGCGGCGGGCATGCGACATCGGTTGGCTCCCTGGGCGAGTGCCCTGATTGTAGACGACCGGGCGAACGCGGCCCCGCGGATGACACGGTTTCGCTGGGTCTCCTTGGTAACGCAGGCTCGGGGCAACCCCATGCCATCTCGCCGGACGCTCGATTGGCACGGGCCACCCTTCGCAGAGTGACGCTCCCTGGGGACTGTCCCCGCTTCGGGGACTGTCCCCTTTCGGTCGCCACAGCGATATCAGGAGGTGCCTGCTGCCGGCCGGCCGTCCAAGATCGCGGCGGCGTCGCCGACGCCCAGCCGGGTGCAGCCCAGGTCGAGGTAGGCGATCGCGTCGGCCCAGGTGCGGATGCCGCCGGA
>JBIKXY010000194.1:0-5527 GCA_044355515.1 Pirellulales bacterium | reverse complement strand
CCGAGGCAGTCGGCCGCCGCCCCCAGATCCGGCACCCGAAAGAACACGGCCCGGAGCTTCGCCAGGTTGTCGGCCAGGATCCGCAGGCTTTCCGGGGGCGAGTCGCCGCCGTCGGGCAGCCAGGGGCTGCCCGCCTCGGCCGGCAGGATCGTGAGCCCCGGCCGACCGCCGGGGACCGGAGCAGCCGCGGCGGCATGCCCCGCCAGATGCGGCATGGCCGCGGGCACCGAGAGCGCCTCGCGGACCCGGGCCAGGATCGCCTCGCGGGCCGCGGCGTTCTCGGCCGGCGTGCGGTCGCTCATCGCTTCCTCCGCCGCCAGGCAGCCCGAAAACTCTCCCGTGGCGCCGCCGGCAGGTCGCGGGTGGCCAGCCAAGCGGAGAGCGGCGGGGGCCTGACCGCCTTGGCCAGTGGCAGCGACTTGCGAAATGCCCAGCCGCCGGCGGCGAACAGCCAGGGCCGGCGCGCCACGAAAACGAACGCCCGGTGGCCGAGCCTTTCGAGCCACGAGGGGGCCGTGCGGGCGGCGTTGCGGCGGTTGTGCAGCAGGTGGTGGTGGATGTCGATCCGCACCGGGCAGGCGTCGGTGCAGGCGCCGCACAGGGAACTCGCCCCCGAGAGATGGTTCCAGTCGGCCAGGCCCCGGAGGTGCGGCGTGATCACGCTGCCGATCGGCCCCTGGTAGGTCGTGCCGTAGGTGAAGCCGCCGACGTTCTTGAAGATCGGGCAGACGTTCAGGCAGGCGCCGCAGCGGATGCAGTGCAGGGCGTCCCGCTGCTCGGCGTCGGCCAGCAGCGCCGTGCGGGAGTTGTCGAGGAGCACAAGGTGCATCTCCTCGGGGCCGTCGGTCTCGCCGTCTCGCTTCGGGCCCGAGTAGAGCGTGTTGTAGCAGGTCATCGGCTGGCCGGCCCCGGCGGTGGCCAGCATCGGGAGGAGCACGGCCAGGTCGTCGAGCCGCTCCACCACCTTCTCGATCCCCGAGATCGCGATGTGGATCCGCGGCAGGGCCACCGTGAGCCGGGCGTTGCCCTCGTTCTCCGTGATCGAGATCTGGCCCGTCTCGGCCACCAGGAAGTTCGCCCCCGTGATCCCCACGTCGGCCTCGACGTACAGCCGCCGCATGTGCCGGCGGGCGATCATCGTCAACTCCTCGGGGCTGTCGGTCGGCGGCGTGCCGAGGTGCTTCCCGAACAGGTCGCTGATCTCGTCGCGGCGGACGTGCATGCAGGGGAAGACGAAGTGGTAGGGGGGCTCGCCGCGGAGCTGCTGGATGAACTCGCCGAGATCGCTCTCCACCACGCCGTAGCCGGCGGCCTCGAGGGCGGCGTTCAGGTGGATCTCCTCGCTGGTCATGCACTTGCTCTTGATGACCGCCTTGGCGTTGGCCCGCTCGAGCAGGCCCAGGATGATCGCCCGGGCCTCGGCGGCATCGCGGGCCCAGTGCACCTGCCCGCCATTGGCCTCGAAGTTGGCCACGAACCGGGGCAGGAGCTCGTCGAGCCGGTTGACGGCCGACCACTTCGCGAGGCTGGCCGCATCGCGGGCCTGCTCCCAGTCGCGGTAGCGGGCCTTCTGGGTGTCGCGGTTCGTGTAGTAGCCGCCCAGCGCCTTGCGGACGAAGGCCCGGTGGCCCGAGTCGCGGACGTGCTCGGCGGCGTCGTGGAGAAACTGCTTCTTGGCCGTGGCGGGCTCATGGCTGCCGGGCGCGGGCGGATGGGCGGGGTTGGGGGCGATCATGGGGCCGCTCCTGCCGGGGCCGCGACCGTCCCTGCCAGGATCTCGGCCAGATGGACGGTCCGCGGCCGCCGGCCGCCCGCGGCCGGGTTTTTGGCCAGCCAGCCGTCGAGTTGCAGCTGGCAGGAGGGATCGCTCGACACGATGTAATCGCACTCCGTGCGGGCCAGGCTGCCCCCCTTCACTTCGGCCATCGCCGTCGAGACCATCGGAAACTTGACGCTGAACAGGCCGCCGAAGCCGCAGCAGCTCTCCGGCTCGTCGCACTCCACGAGCTCGAGGTCGCGGACGGCCGCCAGCAGCTTTCGCGGCTCCTCTTTGAGCCGCAGTTCACGCAGCCCGTGGCAACCGTCGTGATAGGTGACCCGGTGGGGGAAGCGGGCCCCGACGTCGGTGACCCCGAGCTTGTTGACCAGGAACTCGCCGAACTCGAACGTCCGGGCGGCGAGATCGAGGGCCGCCGGCTCATGCGGCGTGTCGGCGAGCAGTTGGGGATAGAAGACCCGCATCATCGCCACGCACGAGCCGCTCGGGCCCACCACCGCCTCGGCCCCGGCGAAGACCTCGAGGGCCCGGATCGCCACCGCCTTGGCCTCGTCCCAGTAGCCGGCGTTGAAGCTCGGCTGGCCGCAGCAGGTTTGGGCGGAGCGAAACTCGACGGAGTGACCGAGCCGCTCGAGCACGGTCGCCACCGCCAGGCCGACCTGCGGGGCGAGCTGGTCCACGAAGCAGGGGATGAAGAGTGAGACGTTCATGGCCCGTGGATTGTAGGCCGAGCGCCGGGACCGCGTCGGCGACCGGGAAACGGCGAGCCTGGAGGAGCATCAGGCCGAAGGCAAACCAAGCGGATCACCCGCCCGGGGGCCGCGGCCCGGCGGTCAGCGAGCCGCCCGCCGGGTGGCGACGAGCCGCAGCGGGCCGCCGAGCGACGAGAGGGAGGTGGCCGGCAGGGTCGCCCCAAGTCGCCGAATCCCGACCCCCGGCCCGGCCCCCTGGCTGACCGCGAAGGAGTCGATCCGGCCGTCGCCATCCGCATCGAGGCCGGTCGCATAGGTCGGCAGGCTGGCGGTGGCCAGGGCCGCGAAGGCCGCCTGCCGCGCCAGCACGCCGCCGGGGGCACTGCCCGAGTGCACCTCGATCTGCGAGCCACCCCGGCGGCCAGCGGCCACGATGATGTCGTCGATTGCATCACCGTCGAAGCGGCCCGCCGAGACCGACACACCCCCCAGGAACCCGGGCGAGAACGGGGAGAGCCGACGAATGATCGTGGGCGAACCGGACATGTCGTAGATCAGGACCCGCGGCGGGCCGCCGGCGCCGCCGCCGACGACGACTTCGAACCGGCCGTCAGGCGTGCCGGGGGCGACCGCGACGCCGTTCGCATAGGTGCCCACGTCGGCGGTGGCGACCGTCACCCCGCCGATGAAACCGGCCGGCATCGAACGCACCCGACGATCCGGCAGGTTCGCCACCGGGTCGGCGGCCGTCGGGTTGACGAAGAACACGCTCACCAGGCCGGGGCCGCGCGAGGCGCCGGCGACCAGGTCGGCCACGCCGTCGCCGTTGACGTCGCCCGTGGTCACCTCGACCCCGCCGCGGTAGCCGGCCCCGAAGGGCAGCGTGCGATAGGGCGCGAGTTCGGTGCCGTCCTGCCGGAAGACACGGATCTCGCCCAGCCGGCCCGGGCCGGGGCCAGTGATGATCTCGTCGATGCCGTTGCCGGTCACGTCACCGAGCGCCACGCGAACGCCCCCCTTGAACCCGGCTTCATAGGCCAGGAACCGGTTGAGGATCGCACCCGTCGCCGGGTTGATGACGGTGACCCACGGCTGGCCGCCGCCGATGTCGGTGCCGGCGACGAGCACCGCAGCCGGGTCCGGATCGGGATCGGGCGTGGTCAGCGTGACGGCGAACTGCCGCTCGACGAAATCGGTCGGATCGAAGACCGACGCGGCCCGGACCGTGATCGTGGACGTGCCGACGCCGGTGTCGGCATAGTCCAGCGTGAGCCTGCCGTCAGCTCCGACGGTGGCCGTCGCCACGCCCACATCGCTCGACGCGGCGGTGAAGACCAGCTCATTCGTCCGGCTCACCGCCGAGAAAGCGACGAGATTGCTGCGGGTGACCGCGTTCGGGTCCGTGGTGCCCGTCACCGGCAGGTCGTCGAATGGCGAGCCGAAGTCGAGTTGCGGCAAGGCCGCCATCGCGTCGACCACCGTCATCCCGGTGCCGAGCACCCGGGCGAAGGCGGTGAATCCGCCGTTCTGGAAGTCGAGCTGTGGGCCCGGAGACCTAGTCGCGTTGTCGTCGGAGAGATTGAAGAAGAACTGGTTGGTGGCGCTGTTCGGATCGCCGCCCAGCTTCGCCATCGCGATCGTGCCGCGGATGTTCGTGTTGCCCGGCTCGTTGACGACCGCGGGGAACTGCGGGATCGCGGCCGAGAGCGACCTGTCGGTGAACCCGCCCCCCTGGATGACGAAGCTGGGCACGGAGCGGTGGATGATGGTGCCGGCATACCGTCCGGCATCGACGTAGGCCAGGAAGTTGGCCGCGGTCGCGGGCGTAGTCCGCGTCCGGCCCGGTCCGGCTGCGTCGAACAGTTCGGCGTAGACGTCGGCCCCGATGTTGTTCGCGAACCGCACCACCGTGCCGGTGACGCCGGCCAGGTCGAAGGCCGCGTCGAGGTCGATCACCGTTGGCGCGGCGCCGGCATCGACCGAGAGGTTCGAGAGCGGCTGGATCACGTCCACCGCCAGCAGGCGGCGGGTCTCGAGCGGCTCGACGTGCCCGAAGCGACGCTGGCGGCGGCGGGTGCGGCCCATGAATCCGAGTCCTGACGAGGGGGGGGCGCGGGCACGACCCCGCCCGGGGACCGCCCACGAAGACCTTTCCAATGAACCTACCTACGCACGCCGCCCCCCGCCAGTTCGCGGCCCGCCGGGCACCCATGCCGGGTGTCTATCGGCCGGCCGGAAAAGGCCGCCATAAATTTTTCCGGTTGCCCGGCCTAGGCGGACTCCGGGGAATGCACGGCCCTCGGCCGCAGGCCATCCCGGGGTCGCCCCGCGGGCCGGTCGGCTATCGGCCGCCGCGGCGTTTTTCGACAGCCCTCACGAGCGCGGCGGCCATGTCGGCCGGGCTGTCGGCGATCTCGATCCCGGCGTCGGCCAGGGCGGCCAGCTTGGCCTCGGCCGTCCCCTTGCCGCCGGAGATGATCGCCCCGGCATGGCCCATCCGCTTGCCCGGCGGGGCCGTCCGGCCGGCGATGAAGGCAGCCACGGGCTTGGTCACGTGATGCTTCACGAACTCGGCCGCTTCCTCCTCGGCGCTGCCGCCGATCTCCCCCATCAACAGGATCGCATGGGTGTCGGGATCGGCCTCGAAGAGCGCGAGGATGTCGATGAACGACGATCCCACGAGCGGATCGCCCCCCAGGCCGACGCACGTGCTCTGGCCGTGGCCGAGTTGCGTGAGCTGCCAGACCGCCTCGTAGGTGAGCGTGCCCGAGCGGCTCATCACGCCGACGTTCCCGGGCGTGTGGATGTAGCCGGGCATGATCCCGATCTTGCACTCCGCCGGCGTGATCACGCCGGGGCAGTTGGGACCGATCAGCCGGCTCCGCGAATCCTTCAGGACCGGGAGCACGCGGGCCATGTCGAGCACCGGGATTCCCTCGGTGATCGCCACCACCAGCTCGATCCCGGCCCCGATCGCCTCCAGGATCGCGTCGGCGGCGAAGGCCGGCGGCACGAAGATCATCGTGGCGTTGGCGCCGGTGGCGTCGCGGGCCTCGGC
>JBIKXY010000040.1:0-16971 GCA_044355515.1 Pirellulales bacterium | reverse complement strand
GGTCGGCGTCTACGAAGGGGAGAGCGAGCTGTTGGGCCTGGCGCTCTTCCGCGGCCTCGCGAAGGGCCATCCGCTCGCGAAGGGCCATCCGCTCGCGAAGGGCCATCCGCTCGCGACGCGGCATCCGCTGGCGGTGCTGGGCCGCGATGCCGGCGGGCTCCCGCGGGCGGCCGGCTGGCTGGCCTGGCGAGCCGGAGCCTGGAGCCGCGGGGGCCATCGCGACGACGCGGCGATCCTCGACCGCGGCCTTCGCGGCCACGCTCGCGCCGCCCGCCGCGGCCTGGCTCGGGCCGCCCTGGCCGTCGACCGGGCGATTCGCCGCCATGGCCGCGGGCTGGCCGAGCGGCAACTGGAAATCGGCATCCTTTCAGCGGTCGTCCGGGATCTGGCGAGCGTCCTGGCGGCAGCCCACCATGCCGACGCCTCGGGGGACGAGCAGGCGGTGGCCTCGGCCGACGTGTGGTGCCGGCTGGCGCTGGCCCGCGCGGCCGGCCGGAGGCCCGGGCCCGCCGTTTTGTCGGCTCTGGCGGCCCTGGGCGCGGCCGCGGTTGGTGGCAATGAGTGAGGGACGCGGTCGGCGGCGGCTCACTCGCTCCGCACGAGCGCCGGCCACCAGCTGCACAGATACCAGGCCCGGGGCGTGGCGAGTTCGGCCAGGGTCGCGAGCGACGTTCCCGCGCCGGGCGACTGGCCGCCGAGCACTTCGTCGAGCAGGCCCTTGGGCTTCGTGTATTTCACGACCCGGGCCGTCTGGTCGTCGAGGTCGGCCAGTTCCACGGCGCGGGCGACCGCGTCTTCCAGAAAGCCGATCCGATCGACAAGGCCCGCCTCCCGGGCCTGCTCGGCGGTGAAGATCCGGCCGGTGGCCACCTTGGCGATGGCCGCGTCGTCGAGCTTGGGCCGGCCCCCTTTCACGATCGCCTTGAACCGGGCGAACATCCCGTCCACCAGCGACTGGAGGATCCTCCGCTCTTCCTCGGCCACTTCGGGAGAGCGGTCACGCGTGGGGCTGAGCATCTGCTTGAGGGGGCCGCTGGCGATCGAGTCGTCGCGGACGGAAAGCTTCTCGAGCGCCGCTGAGACGTCGAAATGCGGAATGATCACCCCGATCGAGCCGGTCAGCGTGGCCGGCTCGGCGAAGATCACGTCGTCGCGGCCGCCGTTGGCCATGGCCACGTAATAGCCGCCGCTGGCGGCCAGCCCCCCCATGCTCACCACCACCGGCAGCTCGCGGTCAGCCAGGAGCCTGGAGAGCCGGTTGTGGATCTCGTCGCTGCCGCTGACGGTGCCGCCGGGGGAGTCGACCCGCAGCACGATCGCCTTGACGGCCGGGTCGTCGGCCACGTGGTCGAGTTGCGCCCGGGCAAAGCCGTCGCCCCCCATGATGGCGCCGGCCACGGTCACGATCGCGACCTTCGCGGCCGCTTGCCGGGAGAGCGAATGGTAGGTTTCGAGCACCCGGGCGTCCCGCTGGAAATACTGCGAATAGGCCGCGGCGCTGCCGATCGCCCCGAGCAGCGACAGCCCCGCCACCGTCCAGGCCAGCCGCGTGCCCCAGCGGGTCCAGCCCCCGGACTGCTCCAGGATCACCCGCGTCGGTCGTCGTTCCTCGATCGCCATGCCCGTGCCTCGTGAAGCGGTCGTGCCGGCGGCGCCCCGGCGGCGCCGCTCCCGTTTCATCGTACCGCCTGCGGACAGCGGCGGGGGGGCGGCGGCAATCCGGTTGTCGAGTTGTCCTGCCGACCGCTACCTTTGGCGAATTGCGTCCGGCGCGAGCCAGCCGCATGCTTCAGCCAGCCGAGGAGTGACCACGTGTTCGTTTGCGTCAGCACGGAATGCCTGCCCGACCTGCCCCTGGCGGCCGCCATGGAGCGGCTGGCGGAACTCGAGTTCACGGCCGTGGAACTCGATGTTCACGAGCAGGGAGGGCATCTCGAGCCGGCGGCGGTGGCGGCCAACCCGGAGGCCGCGATCGCCGCCTGCAGCGACCTGCAGCGGCTGCGGCCGGTGGCCGTTTCGTTCGCGGCGGCGGAGACGCCGGCGGTCTACGACCTGTTCGAGGCCTGCTGCCGGCTGGCCAAGTCGCTCGGCGTGGTCACGATGGTGGTCGAGTCATCGGAACTGGGCACCCCTTTCAACGGCGAGATCGAGCGGCTTCGCAAGCTCGTGGCGATCGCCGCCAGCTTCGGTGGGATCGTGGCGGTGAAGACTGCCGCGGGCCGGATGACGCAGGATGCGGAGACCACGGCGTCGCTCTGCCGCAACGTGCCGGGCCTGGCTGTCACGCTCGATCCCAGCCAATTCATCTTCGGTGGCAAGAAGCCCGCCTCCTGGGATGCGATCCTCAAGTACGTGGCCCACGTCCACCTGCGGGACACCAAGCCCGACATATTCCAGGTGCGGATCGGCCAGGGCACCGTCGAATACGGCAAGCTCGTCAGCCTCCTCCAGCGAGCGGGCTACACGCGGGCCTTGTGCGCCCACATGCCGCCGCTGGAGGGTGTGGATCAGGTGGCGGAACTTCGCAAGATGCGGCTCTTGCTCGAGAGCCTGCTGTAGCGCCCGGCGGGCCATCCATGGCCCCGGCGGGCTAGCGGCCCTCCGGCCGCACCTCCGGGCGGCCGTGCTCGTGCGCGGTCTGGCGCGCGACGTGCGTTGAGACGAATCCAGCGCGGCTTTACGGCGACGCGGGCCAGCGGGGCGCTGCGGCGGTCAGCGGACAGTGGTCGTGCCCGCCGACTCGGCGCGGCTGGCCATCTCGGCGTAGTTCCGCGACTGCTCGTCATCCCCCCGCTCGGCATGCATCGTCGCCAGGTTGCCGTAGGCCACGGCCAGGGCTCGCTCTTCGAGCTGTCCCTCGTCCACCGCAGTCACCATCAGGTCCACGCCCTGCCGGCTGAGTTCCAGGGCGTCCTCCCGCCGCTCGACCTGCCAGTAGGAGATCGCCATGCTCACGTAGGATTCACCGAGCCGGCCGAGCTCCCCGTCGCGGGTGAAGCGTTCGTTGTCCGCCCACAGCGGAACGGTCCGGTCGAACCAGGTCACGGCGGTGGCATGGTCGCCCCGCTGGAGGCTGTGCAGGATGCCGATCCGGAACATCAGGTCTCCGAGTTCCTTGCGCTCGCCATCCGTGAGTTGGCGGTGCTCGCCGCCCCGCTCGAGATAGGCGGCGGTCAGCGTCGCGTTGTCGAGCATGTCGGAGGCGTCGCCCCGGATCTGGGCGGCCGTGAGTGCGTCGGCGAGCCCCTGGCCGACCTCCCAGTCGATCTGCCGGCGGCGCCAGGGGTCGGTGACCGTCTCGCCCGTGTCGTCGTGAAGCTCCAGCATCCGCTTCACCCAGGGCAGCGGCTCGACCGACTCGGTCGAGCCGGCCGCAACGGCCAGCGCCCCCCGGCAGAGCTGCAGTTCCAGCACCTGGCGGTCGCGCTCGTCGCCGCTGAACTCCTTCACCAGCGCCTCGCTCCGCGTGATCCACTTGGGAATCACCCGGCTCTTCTGCTGCCAGGTGCCCTTCGCGATGGCCAAAGCGGTGCCCAGGTGGGCGTCGAGCAGGATCTCCCGCGTCGCGGCCTGGAGCTTGGGGGCAGGCTTGGCCAGGAGGGGTGCGGCGAGCTTGATGGCGGCCGTGAAGTGCTCGACGGCGGTGCGGTAGTCGGGGGCCTTGCCGGCGAGGGCGGCGCGGCCCAGCAGCCGCGCTGCCTGCGCGGCGATCACCGCCGGCAACTCGCCGCCGGCCGGAACGCGTTCCAAGAGCACGCGGGCGTCCGCCGGCCGGTCGAGGGCCAGGAGCACTCCAGCGTGCTTGAGCGTCACCAAGGCGGAATCCGGTTCGAGACGGCTCGCCGACTCGGCCAGCCGCAGTGCATCCAGCCAGCGACCCTGGCTGCTGGCCATGGTCAGGAGCATGCGGTGGGCCCGGAGATGCTGGGGGTCGACCTGGATGGCGTACTGCAGGTCGGCCAGGGCGTACGCCGAGCAGGTGTCGAGTTCCGCCTCGGCCCGGAGCACGAAGGAATCGGGGTCGAGCGGCTCGATCAGGATCGCGGTGGCTTCGCGAGTGCCGGCTTCGAGGCTGAGGATCACTCCCCGCTCGGGGTAGACCTCGCCGATGGCCGTGCCCGCGTCGTCACGGATCGCCACGGTGCGGAGGTCGGCGATCTCGAGTTGGCGGGCCAGGTCGCCGACGAGCATGGGCTCGGCGAGCTTGATCCGGATCGTGGCGACCGTGTCCCCCGCGAAGCTGACTTCGACGCGGTCGAAGGGGGCGATGTTCCACGTGGCGACGTCCGAGGTTTCTCCGCCGCCGGCCGGCTCCGGCGGTCCCCAGGAGGCCTCGATCTCGGCGCGGCTCGTCTTCCCGGGCAGCGCGCCGCGGAAGCTGGCAGGATCGATCGACAGCGTGGGCATCTCGTCGGGCGTGGCGGCGACCGGGGCGTTGACGGTCGGTGCCGCCGCGTCCTCGGCTTCGACGACAGGCGGTTGGGGGGTTGCGGCACCGACGGAGGTCGCCGGATCGGTCGGCGGCGTCCCGGCAAGGGGCATGGGCAGAGACGCCATCCGCTCCGAAATCCAGCGGCGGAAGCCGGTCGCCGGCGGGGCCGAGTTCGCGGGGGTCTCAGCGCGTGTGCCGGCCGTCGGGATCACGTCGGTAGCCGGCGGCGACGGGGGGCGGGGATCGTTCCAGTCGGCGACCTGACGAACCCGCGGAGGCGACGGTTCGGTACCTGCCGCGGGGGTGACGGCGGTCTCGGCCGCCGTGACCGAGTGGCCGGGGGCCGGTTCGTCAGGCTCGCGGATCGACTGAATCCAGCCGGGCAGCCGCATGGCGGCAGGCGGCGAGGCCTCGTCGGCGGAGGCGGCGCGGGGGGCCGCGACGAGCAAGACCGCCGCGGAGAGCGACAGGACAGGACGCGACACCGAATACCGCAGCGTGGCCACGAGGCATCTCCTTGATCGGGCATGGCGGAAGCCTGCGGGCCGGCGGCCCGGGGCGGCGGGAAACTAGAGGCTGCCGGCAAGCACGTCCAGAGCAGACACGGCCGGCGGGAACGGGTCTCGGGGCCGGGCCGCCGACTCTCGAACGGCCCCCCCTCCAGATTTCCCAGCTTTCCTGCCGGCGGCATTTCTCCCGCTAGGATGACGGTTCCCTGCTCGAGGTAATCGTGATCGATCCAGCGTCGGAAACCGCACCGCCTGCTCATGTCGTCGTCGTGGGTGGCGGTTTGGCAGGGCTTGCGGCGGCCGAGGCACTGGTCGGGCAGCGGCTGGGAATGCGGCCGAGCGTGACGCTGCTCGAGCCAGCGGATCAGCCGGGCGGCGTGCTCGGCACGGTCCGCCGTGACGGGTGGCTCGTGGAGCGATCAGCCGATTGTTTTCTGGCGGCGCGGCCCGAGGGCGTGGCGCTGGTCGAGCGGTTGGGGCTGCATGGAGAACTGGTCGGCGTCGATCCGCGGGTGCGGCGGGCGTTGGTCTGGCATGCGGGTCGAGCGGTGCCGGTGCCCCGGGGCTTTCGGTTGTTGGCGCCCGGTCATGTGTCGGGAGTCATTCACTCGTCGTTGCTCTCGCCGGCGGGCCGGCTGCGGGTGCTGGCCGAACGATTCGTGCCCCGGCGGATGACCGGGCCCGAGGAGTCGCTCGAGGCGTTCGCTGTCCGGCGGCTCGGTCGCCAAGCGTTCGAGCGGCTGGTGCAGCCGCTGGCGGCAGGCATTTGGACGGCCGATCCCGCCCGGCTGGGAATGGCGGCGGCCTGCCCGGAGTTTCTGGCCATGGAGCGGGAGCGGGGCAGTCTCTGGGCCGGGGAACAGGCCCGGCTTCGGGAGCCGGCCGCCGGCGCCGCCAGCGGCGCCCGCTACGGCCAGTTCGTCAGCTTCCTGGGCGGGATGCAGAGCCTGACCGACCGGCTGGAGGAGCGGCTTCGGTCCGAGGGTGTGCTCATTCGCCGGGCCCGAGCCGAACGGCTCGTCCGCACGGGCTCCCGCTGGCAGGTGACGGCGGCGCCGGCGGAGGGCGGCAGCGAGACGCTCGGAGCCGACGGGGTGATTATCGCCACCCGGGCGGCCACGGCGGCGGTGCTCCTGGCGGGCGTGGACCCCGACCTGGCGGCCGAGCTCGCCGGGATCGTCTACGCCGGCTCCGTGATCGTCTCGCTCGGCTTCGCCCGCGCCGAGGTGGCGCATCCGCTCGACGCCGCGGGGCTCGTGATCCCGCGGACGGCCGGCCGCCGCGCCTTGGCCGTGAGCTTCTCGAGCTCCAAGTTTCCACATCGGTCCCCGCCCGGGTGCGTGCTCGTGCGGGTGTTTTTGGGGGGCGCGCTCGATCCGGAGTCGCTCGCGCTCGACGACGAAGGACTGGTGTCGCTCGCAGTCGCCGAGGTGGCGTCGTTGATCGGGGCCACGGGCCGGCCGCGGCTCGTGCAGGTCGATCGCTGGGCCCATGCGATGCCTCAGTATCACGTCGGCCATGCGGAGCGGGTCGCTCGAATCGAGTCGGCGGTCGCCCGGCATCCAGGGTTGGCCCTGGCCGGTGCCGCCTACCGCGGCGTGGGCATCCCGCAGGTCATCGCCTCGGGTCAGGCCGCGGCGGCGAAGGCGCGGGCTGGAGCCTGATCTGGATCGCAGGTGATCCGCAGGTGTTTGGACAGGCCGGCGTTGCCCGTGCCATCCGCCTGCCACCCCTCTCGGCCCAGCACTTATTTCTTCTTCGCGGTCGCCCCGGCAGCCTCGCCCTCGCCCTCTTCCTTGGCCTTCTTCTTCTTCTTCATCGACAGCTTGGGAACCCGCACCTTGGGGAGGCCGATCGGGCTGCGGCCCTCCCGCCACAGTTCCTGTTCCTTGAGCTTGGCGACCCGTTCCGCCCGCGTGAGCACCCCGCGGACGCTGGTGCCTCCTTTGCGGACGCGGAGGCTTTTGTCCATGGTCATCGGGTTCTCTCCTGAAACTGGGGTGCTGCGGCGCCGGTGAACAGGGCCGGCAGAAAGCCGGCGCCAGCCGCTTAAAATAGGTCGCAGCGGCCCCCTCTTCAAGGCCCGGGCGTGGCAGCCGGTCTGCGGGCGTAACTGCCCGCCCCGCTTCGTCCCCTCTGCCGTCAGCGAGCCAAATTCGCGATCATCCCCAGGAACCGCTCCATGCTCTCCGGCCGGCCGCCCGGATCCGCCGCCAGGCAGGCCATGACGGCGGCGGCAAGGGGCGGCGGGATCTCGGGCCAGTGCTGTTCGATGGGGGCCGGCGGCGTGTCGTGGGCCAAAGCCGCGGTGCCCGTCTGGCCCCGGGGCCAGGGGGAGGCGAGCGTGCAGATCTCGTAGGCGGTAATGCCGAAGGAGAAGACATCGAGACGCTTGTCGGCCTGCTTGCGGCGGACCACCTCCGGGGCCATGTAGTTCGGCGTGCCGACCCGGTTGCCAGGCTGGAGAAAGACCGGCCTGTCGGGCACGGTGAGCCCGAAGTCGAACAGGATCAGCCGCCCATCGGGGCGGAGCATGAAGTTTCGCGGGCAGATGTCGCGGTGGACGAAGCCGGCCTGGTGGACGGAGGAGATCGCCGTGGCCGCCTGACGCACGAGATCGAGTTTCTGAGCGAAGGGCAAGGCGACCCTCTGGGTCGTGAGCAGGGCGTGCAGCAGGTTGCCCTCGATGAACTCCTGGAGCACGAACGCGTCGCCCGTGGTCGTCCGGCCCCATTCGAGCGTGCGGCCGATATTGGGTCCGGTGATCCGCTGGCCGATCTCCCCCTCACCCGGCTTGCCGAGGCCCTTGTACCGCCCCTCGATCGGTGCGGTCTTCGTGAGATCGACGACCTTGAGGCCACGGATTTCGCCGGCCTTGCGGTCGCGGACCTTGTAGAAGACCGACATCGTGCCGGAGGTGCTCTCCCGCAGTCGTTCGAACCGCTTCCAGAGATCGACCGGCTTCGGCCCCCCGCCGAACCACCCCGCCAAAAATCCCATCGTCACACGCCCTGCTTGAGCTTGGCGAGCTCGGCGTGGGCCACCTGGAGCTCCCGCTCCAGCCGCGGCACCTCGCCCGGGTCATCGGGCTGCTGCTTCGCCCCCGCCAAGAGCTGCTGCAGCTTCGCGATCTTCTGATGGAGCACCTCCATCCGCTTCTTCTGCTTCTTGTCCATCGGGCTTCTCCTCAGGGGCGGCGGGGCGGTCATCCGAGCCGGCGCGGGTCGGCTGCCCTCCGGCACGGGATGCATCTTCATCGTCAAGCCCGCCCGCGGCGTTGGCTGCCTGGAGATCATCGCGATAGGTGCGGGCGTACGCCTTGACGGGATCGGGCAGGTCGTTGGCGCCGGTGTGCAGCTGCCGCATCCAGCCCGAGATCAGCACCACCCCCACGCCCAGGCCGACTGCCACGGAAAGCCACTGCTTTCGGGCATCACGAATCCACTGCGTGCTCGGGCCGCGGCCCACGAGCCCGCTCGCGAGGTAAAACACGATCATCGCCAGCAAAAACTTGACGCCGAACAGGGCGTGGTAGCCGGTCTGCCGCAGCCACTCGCCGCCCCAGAGCTCGGGGGCGTCCTTCACGCGGCGGATCAGCAGGATGTAGTTCGTCAGGCCGCTGGCCAAGAGCAGCGTGATCGCGCCGATCACCCAGGGCAGCCAGCGGCGGCGGACACCAGCGTGAAGGCGATCAGCCGTCTCGCTGCCCAACTCTTCCGCGGCGGGCACCAGCGCGAATCGGGCGAACAGGAGTCCACCGAGGGCCGCGATCGCAGCCAAGACGTGGGCCCAGCGGAGGAGCAGGGTGAGCGGATCCATGCAGAGAGTCTCCTGGAACGGACGGTCACGGGCAAGTCGTCGGCACGGTCGGGTCGGCCAGATCGTAACCGATTCGGCGGTTCCGCCCAGCGGCTCGGCCGCCACGAGCTGGCCGGCCCGACCGCGGCGTGGCCGCTGCGGCGGCGGCGGTTTACAGTTGGCAGGAGACCGGCGGCGACCGCCCCCGCCCCGCCGAGGTGTTCGTTCCCTCTGCCCCCCGGGTCTTGCCGCATGGATTCGCTGACCGACGACCACCTCCCCGGCGGCCGACCGCACGAGCGGTGGATGCGGCTGGCCCTCGACGAGGCTCGGGCGGCCGCGGCGGCCGACGAAGTGCCCGTGGGGGCGATCGTGGTGGCGGCGGGCCGCGTGGTCGGCCGCGGCCACAACCAGCGGGAGCAGCTCGCCGACCCCACCGCCCACGCCGAGATGATCGCGATCACCCAGGCCGCGGCCAGCCTCGGTTCCTGGCGGCTCGAGGGCTGCACGCTCTACGTGACCCTCGAGCCCTGCCCGATGTGCGCGGGAGCCATTCTCCAGGCCCGTGTGCCGGCCGTCGTCTGGGGCGCCGCCGACCCCAAGGCCGGGGCGGTGGAGTCGCTCTACCGGCTGTTCGCGGACCCGCGGCTCAACCACCGGGTCGAGCACGTGGGCCACGTGCTGGCCGACGAGTGCGGCCGGTTGCTCACGGAGTTCTTCCGCCGCAAGCGATAAAAAAAGGGGACATCCCCCGGTTCCGGCCGACGTTCTCTGGGATAGACAGGTTGCGAGAAACGGGGATGTCCCGTTTTTTCAGCCCCGTCGGTCGATGGGCAGGAATTCCCGCACGGTCTCGCCGTTGTAGACCTGCCGCGGGCGGCAGATCTTTTTGGTAGGCGACTGATGCATCTCCATCCAATGGGCGATCCAGCCCGGAAGCCGGCCCATGGCGAACAAGACCGTGAACATCTGGACCGGGATCCCCATCGCCCGGTAGATCACGCCCGAGTAGAAGTCGACATTGGGATAGAGCTTTCGCTCGATGAAGTAGTCGTCGGCCAGCGCCACCTCCTCGAGCTGCTGGGCGATGTCAAACAGGGGGTCTTGGCGGGATATCTTGGCCAGCAGCTTGTCGCAGGTGGCTTTGATCAGCTTGGCCCGGGGGTCATAGTTCTTGTAGACCCGGTGGCCGAAGCCCATCAGGCGGAAGCCCGAGTCCTTCTGCTTGGCCAGATTGACGTATTTCTTGACATCGCCGCCGTCGGCCACGATCCGCTCGAGCATCTCCACGCAGGCTTGGTTGGCGCCGCCGTGGAGCGGACCCCAGAGCGCCGAGATCCCGGCCGAGATGCTGGCAAACAGGTTGGCATCGCTCGAGCCCACCATCCGGACCGTGGAGGTGGAGCAGTTCTGCTCGTGGTCGGCATGCACGATCAGGAGCATGTCGAGGGCGTCGGCGAAGTCGGGGTCGATGTGGTACTCCTCGCAGGGCACCGCGAACATCATGTGGAGGAAGTTCTCGCAGTAGGAGAGATCGTTCCTCGGGTACATGAGCGGCTGGCCGCATGACTTCTTGTGGCTATAGGCCGCGATCGTGGGGAGCTTGGCCAGCAGGCGGTGGACGCTCACCTCCACCTGCCGCGGGTCACGGACATCGAGCGAGTCCTGATAGAAGGTCGAGAGCGCCCCCACCACGCTGCCCACGATCGCCATCGGGTGGGCGTCCCGCGGGAAACCCCCGTAGAAGCTCCGCATGTCCTCGTGGATCATGGTGTGGAGCGAGAGCGAGGTGCGGAAGGCGTCGAGCTGGGCGGCGGTCGGCAGCTCCCCCTCCATCAGGAGATAGGCCACCTCCACGAAGTCGCACTTCTCGGCCAGCACCTCGATCGGGTAGCCCCGGTAGCGGAGGATCCCCCGTTCGCCGTCCAGAAACGTGATCGCGCTGGCCGTAGAGCCGGTGTTGACGTAGCCCTCGTCGAGCGTGATCAGCCCCGTCTGGGCCCGCAACTTCGCGATGTCGATCGCCCGCTCTCCCTCGGTGCCGACGATCACCGGAAGCTCGTGCGTGCAGCCGTCGTATTCCACCCGCGCCAGACCCGCGGCCTGCGTTCCCTTCCAGGGGGGGGTTGGTCCGTCGGGGCGGGAGGGGGCCTGGTGGGCGGCAGGGGGCATGGCGGTGAGCTCCTTCAGAAGGCCGCGCGCGGCCTGGGCAGTGAACCGGCAGGTCCGCCTCGGAGAGTCGCGGAGTCTATCCGCGGCGGTCGGCCGGGGCAATCAGCCGCACTCCGGCGGCGGCACGACCGCGACCTTGGTTGCCCGGCAGCCGTCGGCCCGGCCCTTCAGCGGGGCGAGGCGGTGGGCCGGCCCGCGGTGAAGGTGGGCTGCGAGGCGGAGCCGGTGGGGTCGTCGAAGACCGTCCACACGGGAGTGCGGGCCCGCAGTTTGGCAAGGTAGTCGTCGCTCGCCTGGCGTCGTTTGTCCAGCACGAGCTGCTCCCGGATGCCCACCTGCGCCTCGAGAAATGACGTCCGTCCAGCCTCCTTTCGTTCGATGACCCGCACGATGTGGAGCGCCTCGCCATCTTCGATGATCGCGCTGAGCTCGCCCACCGGGAGGGTGAAGATCGCCTCGTCGAGCTGCTTCGAGGCGAGGCTGCCCCGGTTGGTCCAGTCGAAGCCGCCCCCCTGGGCGGCGGTGGGGCCCTCGGAGCGGCTTTTCGCCACCTCGGTGAACGGTCGCCCGCCGAGCACCTCGTTGCCCATCGCGGCGAGCATGTCCCAGGCGGCGGCCCGCGACCGCTTGAGACCCATCTTCACGGTCAGCACTTCGAATCTTGCCCGGGCGGGAAACTCGTAGTCGTCCAGGTGGTTCTGGTACCAGGCGATCAGCTCGGCATGCGGGATCTCCTCGTCGCCGCCCGCGTTCTTGCGCAGCCACTCCTGGGCCAGCCCGCGCTCGAAGAACATCTTTCGCATCCGCTCGAGCGTCATGCCTCGCTGCCGGAGCCGCTGCTCAAACTCCAGCGAGCTGGCGACGCCTTCCTCTTCCATCATCCGGGGCAACTGCTGCTCGTCGAAGGCCTGGTCGACGTTCTTGCGGATCTCCGGCAACTTGTCTGCCGGGATCTCGCGGCAGGCATCGACGTAGACCAGCAGTGTCTCGATGTGCTGGTCGATGACCTGCCGGCAGATCTGGAGCCGCAACTCGCGGATCTTTTCCGGGGGCAGGCCGGGACTCACCTTCTCGAGCCATTCCAGCGCCTTGGGGGTGAGCAGGTCGGCCTCGAGCACCACCTCCGGGCCGACGCGGGCCACGACGAGGGCCGCCTCGAGCGAGCGGACCTCGCCCGTCTCCACGACCGGAGCCATGTATTGCGCCGGTTCGACTCCCCCCGGGCCGGCGGCCGACGGAATCGGCTGCGGTTCGCCGAGCGGTTGGAGTGGCTCGTCGGGGCGGGCGCGAATGGTGGAGAGCACGTGGCGGGCCGCGTTGCCGGCGGCCAGGCCCCCCGGCCAGCCGGCCGGGCGGGTCACGGCCTGGGGCACGTGGGGCACATAGGCCGGCGCTGTCAGGTCGATGGGGTTCGTTGGTAAGGCGGCCGGGGCGGCCGGCGACTCGGCGAGCCGTTGGGCGGCAGCAGGCGCAGCCGGCGCGACCGCCAGAGCGCACGCCGCCAGGACGGCGCGAACGGGGCGGGGCAAACGACTTGTGGCGGGCATGGCACACCGGAGCGGGCAGCCGGCCAGCAGCGGCCGGTTCGGCGGGGGCGGGACTATACGGAGGCTGAATCCCGGGCCGCAAGGCCATAAAGGCCTCGCGGCAGCGGCCGGGGGGCGTCTCTGCCCGCGAACTTATTCCCCGGGCGCGGGCGGCTGGAGCGGCGAGACCTTCAGCCGCGTGATCCGGTTGCCCTCCTTGCCCACCACCTCGAAGCGAAAGCCGTGGAGGTCGTAGGCCGCGCCCGCCTCGGGGATCAGCCGCGCGGCGTGGATCACCAGGCCGGCGACGGTGTTGGCCTCCTCATCGGGCAGGTTCCAGTCGAGGGCCCGATTGAGGGAGCGGATCGCCAGCGTGCCGTCTACCACGTAGGCGCCGGCCGCTGTCTGTTCGATGGCCTTCGCTTCGTGGACGTCGAACTCGTCGGTGATCTCGCCCACGATCTCCTCCAGAATGTCTTCGAGCGTGATCAGCCCCTGGAGGGCGCCGTATTCATCGACGACCAACGCGAAGTGGGTGTGGCGGCGGAGAAACTGCCGCATCTGCTCGTCCAGCGGCGTGGTCTCGGGAATGAAGTAGGGGGGCATCGCGATCTCGAGCACGTCGAGTTCGCGGAGCGCTCCCCAGTCGCCCTGTCCGGCCCGCAGCAGCCGGTCCATCGCCCGCAGCAGTTCCTTGGCGTGGATCACGCCCAGGATGTTGTCGTCGGTGCCGCGATAGACCGGCAGCCTGGTGTGGGGGCTGGCGAGCACCTGGGCCACGATCTCGGTGGGCGGGAGATCGGCATCGACCATCTCGATCCGGCTGCGGTGCTTCATGATTTCGGCCACCGACCGGTGGGAAAGATCGAGGGCGCCGAGCAGCCGGTCGCGGTCTTCCTTTTCCATCGCACCTTCCGAGTGCCCCAGGGCGATGGCTCCCGCGATCTCTTCGCGGAGCGAGAGCACGTGCCGGCCCGGCTCGGTTCTGACGCCAAAGACCGCCAGCACGCCCCGCACCAGCCATTGCACGAGCGAGATCACGGGGCCGAACAGCCAGATCAGGAGGCGGATCGCCGGGGCGACTCGGGCCGCGACGGCTTCCGGAACGGTGATCGCCAGGGTCTTGGGCAGCACCTCGCCGAACACGAGCACCAGCGCCGTCATCACGAGCGTGGCGACGGCCACGCCGGTCGTGCCGAAGATCTTGGTCAAGAGCGCCGTGGCGAGCGAGGCTGCCAGGATGTTGACCACGTTGTTGCCCAACAGCAGGGCGCCGATCATCCGCTCGTCATCCTCTTTGATGGCCAGCGCGGTCGCGGCCCCGGCGGACCCCTTGTCGGCCTGGGCCCGGAGCTTGCCGCGGGAGGCGGCGGTGAGGGCGGTCTCGGAGCCCGAGAAGAAGGCCGAGAGCAGCAGCAGCCCGAAGATCGCGGCGGCGGTGAGCCAAAAGGTGGCATCGATCAACGCCAGCGATTCAGGCAGACTGTCGGGCATGGTCGGTGCCGGCGGCGGCGGCAGGCTTCCGGGCTCCCGCGGCCAGACCGGCCCCGGTGGAGCCCCCAGGATAGCCGATCTTCCGTCGGGGGGGATTCGGTCTGCGCCGTCGCGGGCGTCGCGGTGTGGCGGCCTCGGCCGGGAGCGGTGTCATTCGGCGCGGCCGCCGCTACGGGCCGGGAGGCTGGCCCGGCTCCACCGGCTTGGCGAGTTTGCTTGTCACAGCGAACGAGAGTTGCTCCAGCTCGATCGCCAGATCCACCCCGACGTTCTGCACGTGGGGCGGAAGCACGAGCGTGACGGGGGCGAAGTTCACGATTCCCTCCACACCAGCCGCCACCAGCCGATCAGCGGCCTCCTGGGCCCGATCCGCCGGCACGACGATCATGCCCAGGCGGACATGCTGCTCGCGAACCGTGTCGGCCAGCTGCTCCAATGGCAGGATCGTGAGTCCCTGGATCACCTGGCCCACCTTCACCGGATCGGTGTCGAAGGCCGCCACGATCGTGAAGTTCTGCCGGCCGAAGCCGCGGTAGCCGAGCAGCGCCTGGCCGAGGTTGCCCGCGCCCACCATCACCACGTTCCAGGGTTGGTTGGTGCCGAGGATGTCCCGCATTGCCCGGATCAGTTCGTCGCAGCGGTAGCCCACGCCTGGGTAGCCGAACTGGCCGAAGAAGCCCAGATCCTTGCGGACCTGCGCATCGCTGAAGCCGAGCAGCGTGCCGAGTTGGCCCGACGAGATCGTCTGCTGGCCGGCCGCCTCGAGCCGCTGGAGTTCCCGCAGGTAGAGGCTCAGGCGGCTGACCACCACCTTCGGCACCGCTGCATCCGACGGCAGGTCGCCGGGAGGTGCGGATTGCGGTCGGGATTCCGCCATCGAAAAGCCTGTCGGTGATGCTGCCCCAGAGCCGCCGACTTTACCGCCAGGTCCGACAATCACCAACCAGCCCTGCGAGTCGTGACGGAAGCGCCGGTTGTACCGCGCCTGGGGGAATGGAAAAAGCCCGCGGATCGCGGCGGCTGGTCAACCTGCGGCGAGTTTGTGGCCGATGGTTGAGGGTGCAGGAGATGCGCTCCCGGGCCCGCCGCCCATCGTCGCGCACCCGTTTCATTTCCGTTCTTAGACAGGAGGCCTCCTCGATCGAGGTGGCAGTCATGAAGAGCATCCGGTTTTGTTGCCTGCTGACGCTCGCGGCCCTCGCGGCCCCCGCCAGCCGCGTCGAGGCGGCCTACTGCGGCCTGGCCAGCTACGAGCATGGCCGGGGCGCGATGACGACCGTCAGTTTCAGCTCCGCCCGAGCCGGCTGTGCCGACGACGAGGCGGCCGGCGACCCGACCTGTGCGGCGGCCCCGTCGTGCTGCGGCACCCGGCTCGTCAAGGACGTGATCTACGAGAAGCAGGAATACACCTGCTACAAGACCATCTGCCAGAAGGTGGTCGAGCAGCGGGAGATCGACTGCGTCCGCTACGAGAAGGAGCGGGGCTTCAAGGAGGTGGAATACACCGTCTGCAAGCCCGTCTGGGAGACCCGCACCCGCTCGATCCCTTACACCGTCTGCAAGCCCGTCTGGGAGACCCGCACCAAGGAGATCCCCTACACGGTCTGCAAGCCCGTCTACGAGACCCGCGAGCAGACCTACACCGTCTGCAAGCCGGTCTACGAGACGATGACCAAGGAGATCCCCTACACGGTCTGTCGTCCCGTCTACGAGACGATGACCAAGGAGATCCCCTACACCGTCTGCCGCCCGGTCTACGAGCAGCGGCAGCAGACCTACACCGTCTGCAAGCCGGTCTACGAGACGATGAGCAAGGAGATTCCGTACACGGTCTGCCGGCCGGTCTACGAGACTCGCGAGCAGACCTACACCGTCTGCAAGCCGGTCTACGAGACGATGAGCAAGGAGATTCCGTACACGGTCTGCCGGCCGGTCTACGAGACCCGCGAGCAGACCTACACGGTCTGCAAGCCCGTCTACGAGACGCGGACGAAGGAGATCCCCTACACCGTCTGCCGCCCGGTCTACGAGCAGCGGCAGCAGACCTACACGGTCTGCAAGCCGGTGTATGAGACGATGACGAAGGAGATCCCCTACACCGTCTGCCGCCCGGTCTACGAGGAGCGGCAGGAGACCTACACCGTCTGCAAGCCCGTCCACGAGACGCGGACCAAGGAGATCCCCTACACCGTCTGCAAGCCGGTCTGGGAGACCCGCACGAAGGACGTCTGCCGCACGGTCTCGAAGCCGGTGAAGTACATGAAGACCGTCAAGATCTGCGGCGGCCGCTGGGAGACCGAGGTCGAGGAGATCCCCGGCCCGGTGATCAAGCGGTGCGTTCGCGAGCCCGGCTGCTGGGAGTGCGACCCCTGCACCGGCAAGAAGCGGTACATCCCCGGCGAGGTGCACATGGTCGAGGAGCAGTGCCCGCCCCGGACCGTTTGCAAGAAGATCTGGGTGCCCGAGGTGCACGAGAAGGAGGTCGAGTGCACCCGCTGGGAGCAGGAGACCATCGTCGAGCAGAAGTGCTACAAGGTCTGCCGGATGGTCCCCGAGCAGCGGGTCAAGACCTGCACCTACACCGTCTGCCGGATGGTGCCCGAGGAGCGGTGCCGGACCTACAAGATCTGCAAGATGGTGCCCGAGCAGCGGGTCAAGACCTGCAGCTACCAGGTCTGCCGGATGGTGTCGGAAGAGCGGGTTCGGACCTACCAGGTCTGCCGGATGGTGCCCGAGCACCGCGTCCGCACCTGCACCTACCAGGTCTGCCGGATGGTGCCGGAGCAGCGGGTCCGGACCTATCAGGTCTGCCGGATGGTGCCGGAGCAGCGGGTCCGCACCTGCAGCTACCAGGTCTGCCGGATGGTTCCTGAGCAGCGGGTCCGGACCTATCAGGTCTGCCGGATGGTGCCGGAGCAGCGGGTTCGCACCTGCACCTACCAGGTCTGCCGGATGGTTCCGGAGCAGCGGGTCCGGACGTATCAGGTCTGCCGGATGGTTCCTGAGCAGCGGGTTCGCACCTGCACCTACCAGGTCTGCC
>JBIKXY010000039.1:0-17069 GCA_044355515.1 Pirellulales bacterium | reverse complement strand
TGCTCGTTGATGAACTTGACCTGAGGAATCCCGTAGTGCTCTTCGCGGTGCTGCTTGTCAGCCGCCGCCACCGATCCGGCGGCGAGAGCCGCTGTCACCAGGAGAGCCTGAGCGCGGCTCGCGAACTGCATCGTGACGTCCCCGAAAGACTCTCCGGTCGAGCGACCGCCGCGGCCCGCCCTTCACGAAGTCTATTCGGACTGCCCCAGCGGGCCTATTCCCGCAGGCCCAGCCTCGCCGACAGGGGCCTCCGGGTCAGCGACGGGAGGCCTCGAGCCGGGGCGACTGTGGGGCGGCCACAGACTCTCCCCCGACGAACTCCAGAATGGCCCGCTGCCCCGCATCACCGAGCCGGGGCTTGGAGAGCTTGAGAATCCTGGTGTAGCCCCCGGGACGATCCGCAAACCGCGGGGCGATCACCTCGAACAAGACCCGGGCCGCCTGCTTGTCGCCAAGCAGCTGCACCACGCGCCGGCGGGCAGCCACTGCCGGAGCCATGGCCTTGGCCCAGTCCTGCCACCGTCGGCTGGTCCGCCACTCCTTCCAGGCCGCCGTGCCCCGCTCCGCAGCAGTGCCGAACTCCTCGGCCCGCGCCGCCGCAGCGAGACCCCGCCGCGCCACCGTGATGCACCGCTCCACAAGAGGACGAACTTCTTTCGCCTTCGGCAGTGTGGTCACGATCCGCCCCTTGACCTTGGGCACTCCTGGGTCACCGGCGTCGGCATCCCGCTCCGTCAGCATCAGGGCGGAAGCCAGATTGCGAAGCAGGGCTCGCTGATGAGACGGACTGCGACCGAGCACGCGGCCTTTTCGTCGATGACGCATGGCTGAATGTTCCTTGTGACGAACTGCTCGGCGGACTCGCCGCCGGGGGGGGTCAGGTTTCGGCGACGGCCGGCATGCCCATGCCGAGCTGCAACTTGAGTTCGCGAAGCTTTTCTTCAATTTCCTGGAGCGTGGTCTCGCCGAAGTTTCGCACCTCCAGCAACTCCTCCCGCGTCCGGCCAACGAGTTCGCGAACCGTCTGGATGCCCTCCTCGTGCAGACAGTTCGCCGCACGGCCGGACAACCGCAGGTCCGAGATCAGCATCCCCAGCCGGCTCTCCAGTGGGGCCTCGACCGCAAACAGGTCGGAAGCCGCAGGGAGCGGCACGTCCGGCCCCGGAGCGGTGTAGCCGACGAACGGGTTGAGGTGTTTCCGCAAGATCTTGGCAGCTTCAACGAGCGCGAGCTCAGGGGTGATCGTGCCGTCCGTCCAGATCTCGAGCGTGAGCTTGTCGTAGTTGGTCTTCTGACCGACCCGGGTCTCCTCGACCTCGTACTTCACCCGCGTAACGGGACTGAACACCGCGTCGAGCGGGATGATCCCGATTTCCTGCGAGGCCTGGTTTTGCTCGCTGGAGGGCACGTAGCCCCGACCGTTCTCGACGACCATCTCCAACTCGAAGGGCACGTCGTCGGTGAGCGTCGCCAGCACCAGATCCTTGTTGATCACCTCCACGGCGTCGTCGGTCTGGACGTCCGCTCCGGTGACCGGCCCCCGAGTGCTCTTTTCGACCCGGACCACCCGGGTCGAGTCGCTGTGGTTTTTGACCACCAAGCTCTTGATCGCGAGCACGATGTCGGTGACATCCTCCTTCACGCCCTTGACGGTCGTGAACTCGTGCAACGCGCCGGCCAACTTGATCTGGGTGACCGCGCTGCCTTCGAGACTCGAGAGCAGCACCCGCCGCAGGCTGTTGCCAACGGTCGTGCCGAACCCACGCTCGAAAGGCTCCGCGGTGAACTTGCCATAGGTGCCGGTCAACGTGGCCTGATCGGCCGTCACGGCACTCGGCAGCTCGAGCCCCCGCCAACGAATATGCATGCGTCGCTCCTCCGGAGAATCACTTGGAACAAAGTTCGATGATCAGATTGGCCTGGACGGGAATCGACACGTCGTCCGCCCCCGGCAGCCGATCGACACGCGCCTCGGGAATCGCCCCCTCGAGACGAGACAGGAAATCGGGAACCTCGCGCCGGAACTCAGCCAGCGACGCATGAACCAACTGCAAACTCTTGGCCCGATTCTTCACCCGCACCAGATCCCCTGCCTTGACCAGATAACTCGGGATGTCCAGCCGGCGGCCGTTGACGGTGATGTGCCCATGCATGACCATCTGCCTCGCGGCCGCGCGCGACGCGGCGAAGCCGAGCCGATGCACGACGTTGTCGAGCCGCCGCTCCAGCAGCGACATCAGCGTCTCGCCGGTATTCCCCTTGCCCCGCTCCGCCCGGGCGAAGTACGTGCGAAACTGCCGCTCGAGCACACCGTAATAGTGCTTCACCTTCTGCTTCTCACGCAGCCGAATGCCGTAGTCGGTCGGCTTGGGACGGCGCTTCTGGATCACGCCCGGGGGCACGGGCCGCCGCTCGAAGGCGCACTTCGGCGTATCGCAGCGGCTCCCCTTGAGGAACAACTTGAGGCCGTCGCGGCGGCAGAGGCGGCAAACCGGACCGGTGATGCGTCCCATGGCGTGTTTCTAAGCGTGAAAAAACTGGAGAGGGAGTGGGAGGGAAACCGTGATCGGCGGATCAAACCCGGCGTTTCTTGGGAGGACGACAACCGTTGTGAGGAAGCGGCGTGATGTCCTCGATGCTGCGGACGTTCATGCCCGCGGCCTGCAGGGCCGTGATGGCGCTTTCGCGGCCGCTACCCGGGCCCTTGACCCGCACCTCGAGATCCTTGACCCCGAACTTGGCCGCCTTCTCGGCCGCCTGCTGGGCGGCCATCTGGCCCGCGAACGGCGTGCCCTTCCGGCTCCCCTTGAAGCCGCAGGTGCCGCCGCTGGCCCAGCAGAGCGTGTCGCCCCGGGCGTCGGTGATTGTCACGGTCGTGTTGTTGAAGCTCGCCACGATGTAGGCGATCCCCGTTGACACGCTCTTCTTCTTGGCCTTGCCTGCCTTCGACATTGCTCAAACCCTGATGAACGGGACTCCCGACACTCCCACCTCCGCTGACGGCCGATGGGCCGCCGACGGCCTTACTTGAGATCCTTGACGCCCTTCTTGCCGGCCACAGTCTTCTTGGGTCCCTTCCGCGTGCGGGCGTTGGTCCGGGTCCGCTGACCACGAACCGGCAGGCCACGACGATGCCGCAGGCCGCGATAGGTGGCGATGTCCTTGAGACGCGAGATATTTTGAGCCACCTGCCGCCGCAACTGCCCCTCCACCACGTAATCCTTGTCGAGCAGGGCGGCCAGGCGGGCGAGCTCGTCCTCGTGCAGATCGCGAGCCCGCGAGAGCGGATCGATGCCCGCCTTGTGGCAAAGTTCGCGGGCCACCCGCGGCCCGACGCCATAGAGGTACTGGAGAGAGAAGACGGTCTTCTTCTCCGAGGGGATGTCGACACCCATCAAACGTGGCATGAAACGAACCTCAACGCGTCAACGAGCACGAACCCTGGCCAAATGCTCCGACAACCGGCGTGCATGCCGGGAGCCGACCGCTTGCCGGACCGATCCGCCTGCGATCATCCCTGCCGCTGCTTGTGACGGGGATCGGCACAGACGACGAACACGACGCCACGGCGGCGAACGATCTTGCACTTGTCGCACATGCGACGAACGCTGGCGCGAACCTTCATGACGACGACGGCGGCCGCTTCCGGCCACCCCTGCAAACCGTTTCGGGGCGATTCCAACCGAGCCTCAGATCATAGAACGGGCACGGGGCGGTTCGCAAGGGGGTGCCCTGAAATCCGCTGTTCCCGCCCCCGTGCAGCTCAGGCGGCCGATTCCGCCGACCCGACGACCTCCCCATGAGCCGGGGGGGCGGTCAGCACGACCGGCCCGCCGTCGGTGATGGCCACGGTGTGCTCGAAATGGGCGCTGGGCCGGCCGTCGATGGTGGACTGCGTCCAGTGGTCGGCGAGGACGCGCACCTTCTTGGAACCCATGTTCACCATCGGCTCGACCGCGATCACAAGGCCGGGCTCGATCTCGAAATCATGGTTTCGGCGGAAGGCCGGGGTGCAAAAGTTGGGCACCTGGGGATCCTCGTGCATGCTCCGGCCGATTCCGTGGCCGACGAAGTTCTCCACGACCGTGAACCCGTGATCCCGGACGTACTTGGCCATCTCGGAGGCCACGTCACTCCAGCGATTCCGAACCGCCATCAGGTCGATGGCCAGTTGCAGCACGCCCGCGGTGCAGTCGAGCAACCGGCGGACGTCGGCGGAGACCTCCCCCACCGGATGCGTGAAGGCCGAGTCGCCGCACCACCCCCCGAGGCTGCAGCCGGTGTCGATGCTGACCACGTCGCCCGCCCGCAGCACTCGCGAGCCCGGAATGCCGTGGACGACCTCGTCGTTGACCGAGATGCAGCAGACCGAGGGGAAGGGCACCTTGCCGGGCACCCCCTTGAACAGCGGGATCGCCCCGTGCGAGTCGAAGTAGGCCTCCACCGCGGCGTCGATTTCCCCGGTGGTCACGCCGGGCCGCACGTGCGCAGCCGCCACCTGATGCGCTCCCCAGACCACGAGGCCCGAACGGCGCATCAACGCGATTTCACGAGGACTGCGGAGATTGACCACGAAACGCCACCGTCACCAAGCTGGGAATCCGGCCCGCGTCGGACCGCTCCCGGCAGTATACCGCTCTCCCTGGAGCATCGCTCAACGCCGCGTGGCGTTCCGCTCAAAGCGGACCACCGCTTCTCGAACCCGCCCGAAGATCTCTTCCGCGGTGCCAAGGCCGTCGATCGACGCCAGTTTCCCCTGACGCCCATAGTAATCCAGCAGCGGCGCCGTCTGCACCTCGAAACTGGCAACCCGTTGGGCGAAGATCTCGGGGTCATCGTCGGCCCGCTTGCGGGCCAGCATTCGGCGAACGAGCTCGTCGCGGGGCACGGCCAGTTCGATCACGCCATCGACGCTCATCGCGCGGCGTTCCAGCAGCTCGTCGAGCGTCTCGGCCTGGGGCAGCGTCCGAGGAAAACCGTCGAGCAGGCAGCCATCGCGGCAATCGGGCTCCGAGAGCCGTCGGGTGACCATTCCGAGAATGATTTGGTCGGGAACGAGTTGACCGCGATCCATGTAACGAGCCGCCTCGAGGCCCGCGGGCGTGCGGGCCTTGACCTCGGCCCGCAGCATCTCGCCCGTCGAGAGGTGCGGAATCCGAAGTAACTCGACGAGCCGCTGGCACTGGGTCCCTTTGCCAGCCCCGGGAGGCCCGATAAGGATGATCCGCATGACCGGAATCGCTGGCTGGGGAAAACGGAGCGGGCCCGGAGAAGGCCGGCCCGAAGACGGCGGACTCCTGCCTCCCTGCCCATGAGCGGCTGCGTCAGTTGCGCTCCAAGAGCCCGCTGTAGTTTCGCATCACGAGATGGCTGTCGATCTTCTGCACCAGGTCGAAGACCACGCTGACGGCGATCAGGAGCCCGGTGCCTCCGTAGAAACTCGCGGCCTGGTAGGGAATGCCCAGGAACCCGGCGACCACGGTCGGAATGACCGCCACCAGCGCGAGAAAGCCCGCGCCCACGTAGGTGATCCGCTCCATCACCCGCTCCAGATAGTCGGCCGTCCGCTTGCCGGGCCGATACCCGGGGATGAAGGCGCCGAAGTTCTTGAGGTTGTCGGCCATCTCCTTCGGGTTGAAGGTGATCGCCGTCCAGAAGTAGCAGAAGAAGTAGATCAACGCGATGTAGGCGATGTTGTAGAGGTATGACTGCCCTCGAGTGAAGGAGTCGTAGAGACCGCGAAGCAGGTCGTTCTCGGGGAACGCCCGGCTCAGGTACTGGAACAGAAACTGCGGGAACAGCAGCAGCGAGCTGGCGAAGATGATCGGCATCACGCCCGCCTGATTCACACGCAGCGGCAGATACTGGCGGGTGCCGCCGTAGACCCGCCGGCCGCGGACGTGCTTGGCGCTCTGCGTCGGAATGCGTCGCTGCCCCTGGGTCATGAAGACCACGCCGGCCACGACCCCGATGAACAACGCCACGAGCACGGGGATCATCTCGACCCCCAGTTTGCCGGTGCCGGCGCCGCCGCCGACCTCCCAGGAGGTCGACCCCCCCAGTTCCAACAGCGCCGCCGGCATCCCGGCCAAGATGCCGGACATGATCAGCAGGCTGATCCCGTTGCCGATACCGAACTCGTCGATTTGCTCGCCCAGCCACATCAGGAAGATCGTGCCGGCCGTCATCGTCATCACCGCCACGAACTGCCAGATGAGGGGCAACCGGCCATCCACGAGAAACCCTTCTTGAATCAGCGATTGTTCTCGCCCCGGAGCCGCCAGAAAGGCGACGTAGGCCCAACTCTGCACGAGGCTGATCAGGACGGTCGCGTAGCGAGTGTATTCATTGATCTTCTTGCGGCCCGCCTCCCCCTCCTTTTGCAGCCGCTCGAGCGGCGGCCAGACAGTGCCGAGGAGCTGAAAGATGATTGACGCGGAGATATAAGGCATGATCCCGAGGCCGAAGATCGTGGCCTGCGAGAGCTGACTGGCCGAGAACACGGCCACCGTCCGGAGCAGTTCGCCCACTCCCCCCGACTGCTTCGAGAAGGACGACATCACGTCGGCATCGACGATCGGCAGCGGCACCTGCCATCCGATCCGGTAGATCGCCAGCAGACCGAGCGTCAGCAGGATCTTCTGCCGGAGTTCGGGGATCGTGAAGATGACGCGGATTTTTTCCAGCACGGAGAGCACTCCTCAGGGCGGCCGACTCGGACCGTAACCCTACCCGCTGACCGGCTTTTTCCGCGACGCCTTTCCGACATTCCGCACCACCGGGGCGGGCCCGGGCAACTCGGTGACGGTGCCCCCGGCCGCCAGGATCTTCTCCCTGGCCTGGGCGCTGAAGTGGTGAGCCGAGACTTTCAGGGCCTTGGAGAGCCCGCCATTGCCCAGGATCTTGAGCTCGTGCCAGATCCCCTTGGCCACGCCCGCCGCCCGCAGCGACTCCGGAGTCACCTCGCTGCCGGCCTCGCAAGCTTTGTCGAGCGACTCGACGTTCACGCTCCGCACGATCAGGCCGTGCCGATTGTGGAAGCCCCGCTTCGGGATCCGCCGAATCAGCGGCAGCCGACCGCCCTCGAAGATGCCCGCGGCCGACCAGCCGGCCAGTTGCCCCTGCCCTTTGTCGCCCCGCCCGGCGGTGCAGCCGCGGCCGGAACCGGGCCCCCGGCCCACACGGAGCCGCTTGCGGTTCTTGTGGATGCCCTTGTTGACGCCGTCGAGTTGCATGGTCGATTGATCCGTTGCTGGCAGGGTGAATGGAAGAGAGGAGCCGCTCGGGGCTCAGGACAGGCTGACGCCCCGCAGCCGCTCGACTTCGTCCCGAGTCCGCAGCTGCTTGAGGCCCTCGATGGCGGCCTTGACGAGATTAACGGGGTTGGTCGAGCCGTGAGCCTTGCTGAGCACGTCCTGGATGCCGGCCGACTCGCAGACGGCCCGCACCGCGGCCCCGGCGATGATCCCGGTGCCCGGCCCGGCGGGCAGCAGCACCACCTTGGCGGTCTCGTACACGCCCTCGACCCGATGCGGAATCGTGCCCGACTGAACGGGCACCTCGACCAGGTTCTTCATCCCGTCCTTGATCGCCTTCTCCACGGCGGGCGGCACCTCGTTGGCCTTGGCGTAGCCCACGCCCACCTTGCCCTTGCCATTGCCCACCACGACCAGGCCGGCGAAGCTGAACCGGCGGCCGCCCTTGACCACGGTGGCGCACCGCCGCACCTTGACGACCTTTTCGACGAACTCGCCCGTGCGGGTTTCTTTGCCGGTGGACACGTGTGACTCTCTTCCTGATGGGTGCTGGGCTGTGAACTCTGGCTCAGAACTCGAGGCCGGCGGCCCGGGCCGCGTCGGCCAGGGCGGCCACGCGGCCGTGATACTTGAAACTGCCGCGGTCGAAGCAGACCTTCGTCACCCCCGCCGCCTTGGCCCGTTCCGCGACCGCCCTGCCGATCGCCTCGGCGGCCTGCTTGTTGCCGCCGAAGCCGACCGTATCGCGGAGTTGGCGGTCGATCGAACTTGCCGAGGCCAAGGTCTTGCCCGATGCATCGTCGATGATCTGGGCGTAGATGTGCTTGTGGGTCCGAAACACCGACAGCCGCGGCCGTTCGGCGGTACCCTTGAGGGGCTTGCGGACGCGGTACCGCCGGCGGATGCGTTGCCGGAGGATGGTGCGAGCGTGGTCCATGGTGTGTCAGTCGTGAGAGGGATGCGGAACACGGCCCAGCGGCCGCGGGGACGGGCTTACTTGGTGACCGCCTTGCCCGCCTTGCGGCGGACATGCTCGTTTTCGTAGCGGATGCCCTTGCCCTTGTAGGGCTCCGGCTTCCGCAGGGCGCGGACCTCGGCGGCGAACTGGCCGACCGCCTGCTTGTCGATCCCCTTGATCGAGACGTGGGTCTGGTCGGGGCAGATGACGGTCAGGTTGGCCGGGATCGGCACCTGCAGTTCGTTGGCGAAGCCGACCCGCAACTGGAGCACGTTCTTCTGGATCGCCGCGAGGTAGCCCACGCCCACGATCTCGAGCTTCTTCTCGTAGCCCTTGGTCACCCCTTCGACCATGTTGGCCGCCAGGGCGCGGGTCAGGCCGTGAACCGCCCTGGCCGTGCGGTCGTCGCCATCGCGGGTCACGATGATCTGGGCGGCCGCGTCGTCGACCGCCACCCTCACCGCCGGATGCAGCGGCTGCTGGAGCTTACCGAGCGGACCTTCCACGACGAGCGCGCCACCGCTCACGGAAGCTTTTACGCCCTTGGGAAAAGGAACTGGATTTTTGCCGATACGGGACATGCTGCCTGACCTCTCGGAACTACCACAACTCACAGAGGACTTCGCCACCAAGCTTCTTCTGCCGCGCCTCGCGGTCGCTGACCACGCCGCTGGATGTCGAGAGAACCGAAATCCCGAGCCCGCCCAGCACCGGCTTCAGCCGCTGCGAGCGGCTGTAGACGCGACGACCGGGCGAACTGACTCGGCGAATATGCCGGATCAGGCGCTCACCATTGGGACCATACTTGAGCTCCAGCTGGAGCCTCGGCACGGGCGCGGCCTCGACCTCGCGCCAGTCCCAGATGAAGCCCTCGCGCTTCAGTACTTCCGCCAACCCGCGCTTCACCTTGGAGGTCGGAACCTCGACGGTAGCCCGTTCAACCCGGACCGCATTGCGGATCCGAGTGAGCATGTCGGCGATGGGATCGGTCATCATGTCAGCAGAGCCCTCTTCTCGATTGCGGGATTCACCAGCTCGCCTTTTTCACGCCCGGAATACAACCCTGGTCGGCCAGCTTGCGGAAGCAGATCCGGCAGGTACCGAACTTGCGGTACACGGCCCTCGGCCGGCCGCAGAGCATGCACCGCCGCACCAGCCGCGTGGAAAACTTCGGGGGCCGCTTCGCGGCCGCGATCTTGGATTTGCTCGCCATAGGTCCGTTTTCGGTGTCGGTCTTTCAGCCTGCCCGGGTCATGTCGTCGTCCGGTCTCGATGCCGCTACGCCGCGGCGTCGCCCTCTCCCTGCTTCTTGAGCGGCAGCCCCATGGCCACCAGCAGCTCGCGGGCCTCGTCGTCGGTCTCGGCCGAGGTGACGAAGGTGATGTTCATCCCCTGGGGCCGTGTGTAACGGTCGGGGTTGATCTCGGGAAACACGCCCTGCTCCGAGAGCCCGAGGCTGTAGTTGCCGTGGCCGTCGAAGGCGGTCGCCGAGAGCCCGCGGAAGTCTCGCACCCGCGGCAGAGCCACCGCGACGAGCCGGTCGAAGAACTCGTACATCCGGTTTCCGCGGAGCGTCACCTTGCAGCCGATCGGCAGGTTCTCGCGGAGCTTGAAACCCGACACGGCGGCCTTGGAGATCGTGGCGATCGGCTTTTGGCCGGCGATCTGGGCCAGCGCCCCGAGCGCCTCGTCAAGGTACTTCTTCTCGGTGACGGCCGCCCCCACGCCCATGCTGATCACGACCTTCTCCAGCCGTGGGATCGCGTGCGGATTGGACCGCTCGAGCTTGCTTGCCAGCTGTGGCCGGACCGTCTGCGTGTAGTGGTCGAGCATCCGCGGGGTCGCGGCCGGCTCGAGCGTCGCAGTGCTGGCTGCCGGCTTCGTTTTTTTCGCCATCGAACTCGTTCCTGATCTGGTGATTCGTTGCCCGATCCCGTCGCCCGTCAGCCCTTGGCCGCCACCCGCGGCCGCCGCAGCGTGCCCAGTTCGGCGCCGCACTTCTTGCAGACCCGCACCTTGCCGCCGTCGGCCGTCGTGCGGGTGCCGAGCCTGGTGGCCTTGCCGCAGGCGGTGCAGACCAGGAGCACGTTCGAGACGTCGATCGGCATCTCCTTGCTCAGCCGCCCCCCCTGCTGGTTCTTCTGGCTGCGACGGATGTGCCGGTAAACGCGGTTCACTCCCTCGACGACCACGCTGCCGCCGTGGCCGGGCGGCCCGCCAGCCTTGGGCGACTTGACCGCCAGCACCTTGGCCCGCGTGCCGCGGGCATTTCCGGTTCGCACCTCGACGATGTCGCCCGTCTTGATCAGCATCAAACCACCTCGCTCGCCAGGCTGACGATCTTCATGAAGTTGCGGTCACGCAGCTCGCGGGCCACGGCCCCGAAGATTCGCGTCCCCTTGGGGTTCTTGTCGTTGTCGATGATCACGCAGGCGTTGGAGTCGAACCGCACGTAGCTGCCGTCCTCCCGCCGGGTCGGCGTCTTGACCCGGACGATCACGGCCTTCACGACCGCCTTCTTCTTGACGTCGCTGCCGGGGATCACGCTCTTCACGCTGCAGACGATGATGTCCCCCAGGCCGGCGGTCCGCTTGCGGCTGCCGCCCAGCACCTTGAAGCACATCACTTCCTTCGCACCGGTGTTGTCCGCGACGTTGAGCCGCGTCTGCATCTGGATCATGTCGCTTGCCCCTCTCCGCCCGCTGCCTCGGCCATGTCACCGGCCGCCGCCGCCGCCTCGGCACGGGCCGCCGTCTCCTTCAGCCGCGTGGCCCGGGCCCCGCTCCGGAGCGAGGCCACGTCGACCGCCGTGCTCTTGGCCACCACGCGAACGAGCTCCCAACGCTTCGTCTTGCTCCGCGGCCGGCACTCGATGATCTCCACCAGGTCCCCCGGGCCCGACTCGTCGTGCTCGTCATGGACATGGCAAACGGTCCGGCTGTGGAGGATCCGGCCATACTTCGCATGCCGGATGATCCGCGGCACCTCCACCCGCCGCGTCTTCTTCGCGGCGGCGCTGGTCACGGTTCCGGTCTCGACTCGCTTGGGCATCGGTTCTCGTTCCTGGCTGGTGTTCGGGCGGGGATCAGTTCGGTGCTCCGCCGGCCGCGGCGACCGGCGGCACGAGCGTGCCCCGCTGGTTGAGGATCGTCTGGCAGCGGGCGATCGTTTTGCGGTGCTTCCGCATCTCGGAGGGCGCAGCCAGCTTCTCCGTCTGTGACTGGACCCGCAGCCGAAACAGCGATTCGGCCGCGTCCTTCCAGACGAGCCGGATCTGCTCGTCGCCCATTTCTCTGAGTTCCTTGGCTTTTGTCATCGTGATCTCGTGTCGATCGGTCCGCTGAACCGGTTGATTCGCCCTGCCCTACATCGCCCGCCGCTTCACAAACCGCACCCGCACCGGCATCTTGTGGGCGAGCCGGGCCATGCAGATTCGCGCCGCCTCTTCGGACACGCCGCCGATCTCGTAGAGGATCATGCCGGGCTTGACGACAGCGGCCCAATACTCCGGCTCTCCCTTGCCCTTGCCCATCCGGGTCTCGAGCGGGATCGATGTGATCGGCTTGTGGGGAAACGCCCGGACATACAGCCGTCCCTCGGTCCGCAGGTATTGCTGCGCCGCGATTCGGCCGGCCTCGATGGTCGCCGCGGGGAGCCATCCCGGCTGCTCGGCCTGGAGGCCGAAGTCGCCGAAGACGACGCGATTCCCGCGGGAGGCGTCACCTCTTATACGACCTCTTTGGCTTTTTCGGTGCTTGACCCTCTTGGGCATCAGCGCCATCGCCATCCTCCTCGTACATGCCTTGGTTCACCCACACCTGGATTCCGATGTTGCCCTGCGGGGTGGGTGCCTCGCAGAAACCGTAGTCGATCTTCGCCCGCAGCGTGGAAAGGGGCATCGAGCCGGCGATCGCCTTCTCGCACCGCGACATCTCCGCACCGCCCAGCCGCCCGGCAAGCTGGATCTTGACCCCCTTGGCGCCCGCGTCCATCGTCGCGTCAAGCGACCGCTTGAGCGTCCGCCGGAAGGCGGCCCGCTTCACGAGCTGGTCGGCGATGTCCTCGGCCACGAGCTGGGCCTGGATCTCCGGCCGCGAGACCTCCTCGACCTTGAGGTTGACCCGCCGGCCGAGCAGTTCCTGGAGTTCCTCCTGGAGCCGATCCACCTCCTGCCCCTTGCGGCCGATGATCACGCCCGGCCGGCCGCAGTGCAGGATCACCTTCACCTCGTCGCGGGTCCGCTCGATCTCCACCTTGGGGATCGCGGCCGAGCGATACTTCGTCTTGAGGAACTTCCGCACCTTGACGTCTTCCATGAGGAGATCTTTGAACTCCTTCTTGGAAGCGTACCAGCGGCTCTTCCAGGGCTCGGTGACCCCGGTGCGAAACCCGGTGGGATGGACTTTTTGACCCATTGCGACTGCCCTCACTCCGCTCCGCCGTCACCCGCCGCCGGAGCGTCGAGCGCGACCTTGATGTGCGACATCCGCCGCTTGATTCCGAACGCCATCCCGCGGGCCCGCGGCCGGTGCCGCTTGAACATCGGCCCCGGGTCGATCCGGGCATCGACCACCACAAGGTCGTCGATCCCGGAAGCCTGCCGATCCTCGGCGTTGCCCAGCGCGCTTTTGATCACCTTCTCCAGCATCCGGGCCCCGCGATGGGGCTGGAACCGGAGGATGTCGAGCGCCTCGTCGGCAAACTTGCCGCGGACGAGGTCCGCCAGCGCCCGCACCTTGCGGGGGCTGATCCGGGCGTATTTGTGCATGGCCGTGTAGGGCATCGCTTCACCTCGGGCGCTACTTCGCCGGAGCCTCCTTCACCTTGCCGCCATGGCCCCGGAAGGTCCGCGTGGGGGCGAACTCGCCGAGCTTGTGGCCCACCATGTCCTCCGTCACGAACACCTTCAGGTGCTGCTTGCCGTTGTGGACCATGAAGGTCAGCCCCACGAACTCCGGCACGATCGTGCAGGACCGTGCCCAGGTCTTGATCGGGTCGCGCTTGCCGCTGGCGAGCTGCGACTCGACCTTCTCGAACACGCGGGGGTCGACGTAGGGCCCCTTCTTTGAACTGCGTCCCATCGTGGATTACCTCAGCTTCAACTGGCCGTAGCGGCGGCTCTTGCGGCGGCGAACGATCGCGGTGCCGGACGGCTTGCGGGGCTTACGGGTGCCGCCACCCTTGGCGCTCTTGCCGGTGGGGCTGACCGGGTGCCGACCACCCTTGGTCTTACCTTCACCACCACCGTGCGGATGATCGACCGGATTCATCGCGGTGCCGCGGACATGCGGCCGGATGCCCAACCAACGGGACCGGCCGGCCTTACCCAGCCGGACATTCATGTGCTCCGAGTTGCCGATCGCGCCGATCGTGGCGCGGCAGGCGGCCGGCACGCGGCGTATTTCGCCGGAAGGGAGCGTGAGCTGGGCCCAGCCGGCCTCGCGGGCCACGAGCGAGGCCGCGGCGCCGGCGGAGCGACAGATCCGACCGCCGCGGCCCGGCTGCAACTCGACATTATGGACCTGCATGCCCAACGGGATCGCCGACAACGGCAGGCAGTTGCCAACCTCGGGAGGCGCCGACTCACCGCTCTCGACCGTCCGCCCCACCGCCAGCCCATCCGGCGCCAGGATGAACCGCTTCTCGCCGTCGGCGTAGTGCACGAGCGCCACCCGGCAGGTGCGATTCGGATCGTACTGGATCGAGTGCACCTTCCCGGCGATGCCGTCCTTGTTGCGGCGGAAGTCGATCAGCCGGTAGTGCTGCATGTGGCCGCCGCCCCGATGCCGGGCGGTGATCTTGCCCTGGTTGTTGCGGCCGCCCTTCTTGTGCTTCCGCACCCGCAACCCCTTCGGGGCCTCGGCGCTACGGGTCAGCTCGGCAAAGTCGGAGACGCTCGCATTGCGACGCCCGGCGCTGGTCGGCTTGTAAGTGCGGATGCCCATGATTCGCTCGGTTGATCTAGAACAGGTTGATCTTGGAATCGGACCCGAGGGTCACGATCGCCTTTTTCCAAGGCTTGCTGACCGACTTGCGTAGCCGGCCCCGGCGGACTTTGCCCTGCCGATTTTGAATGGCGACCTTCTCGACCTTGACGTTGAACAGCTCCTCAACGGCCCGCCGAACATCGGCCTTGGTGGCCTCGGTGGCGATCTCGAAGGAGTAGGCGTTGTGCCGATTGGCCCGATGCATGCCCTTCTCCGTGACCAGCGGCCGGAGAATGACATGCGAGGGGGCGAGCCGGGGATTGAGCGCGGGGGACGGCGGGACAGGAACGGCCATGGGTCAGGTCGCCTCCTTCACTGGCTTGGCCTGGCGAGACTTGGCCGGGCGGGCCGCGGCGCGACGGGCTGGCTTCCGGTCCGCCGGGGCGGCAGCCTTGGCCGACTCCCGAAACGCGTCGAGCGCCGCCTTCGTCATCACGATCGACCGCGGCCGGAGGATCGACCAGGCGTTGAGTTCGCCGACGGGCGACACCGACACCCCGTCGATGTTCCGGGCGCTCTTCCAGAAGTTGGCGTCGTGCTTCTCGGGGGCTACAAGCACCGTTCGCTCGCCGACCCCCAGCGCCGCCAGCATCTTGGCCACGGGCGCCGTCTTCGGGCCAGCCACGGAAATCGCGTCCACGAGCTTGACCTCGTCATCGGCCAGGCGGGCCGCCAGCGCCATCCGAGTGGCCGCTTGCAACGCCTTGCGGGGCATCCGCCAACCGAAGTCGCGGGGCCGCTTGGCGAAGATATGACCGCCGCCCCGCCGCGTGCCGCTCCGCCGGGCCCCGGCCCGGGCGTTGCCAGTGCCCTTCTGCCGATAAAGCTTCTTGGTGGAGCCGGCGACCTCGCCGCGAGTCTTGGTCTTTTGGGTGCCCTGCCGGGCATTGGCCTGATACATGACCACTGCGTCGTGCAGCAACTGCTTGTTGACCGCCGGAGCCAGCTCGGCCGGATCGATCTCGTAGCTGCCGACCTGCTTGCCGGCCATGTCATAGACGGCGAGGTTCATTTCGCACCGCCCTTCTTCTTGCCGGCCGGCGCCGCGACGCCGACCCGCTTGATCTTGTTGGTCTTGAGCACGGTCACGAACGAGCCGTTCGGCCCAGGCACCGCTCCCCGCACGAGCAGCAGGTTGGCCTCCTTGTCGAGCCGGACGAGTTTCACGTTTCGCATGGTCGACCGCTCGTTGCCGTAGCGGCCGGCCATTCGCTTGCCCTTGAACACGCGGGCCGGCGAGGTGTTCTGCCCGGTACCGCCCTGGTGGCGGTGCACCTTCTTCACGCCGTGCGTGGCCCGCTGCCCCTTGAAGCCGTGCCGCTTCATCACACCGGCGGTGCCGCGGCCCTTCGTGACGCCGACCACGTCCACGAACTCGACGCCCTCGAAGACGTCGACCGTGAGCGTCTGACCGACCTCGACCCCGTCATACACGCCCCGCAGTTCCCGCACGAACCGCTGCGGCTCGCAGTCGGCCTTGGGCAGCGTCGCGACACCGGCCTCCGCCCGACGCTTGGCCCGCCGGCCGTCGAGCTTGGCGACCTGCCCGCGGAGCGAGCGGCTGGCGAGCCGCCGGGGCTTGTTGGCGAAGCCGATCTGGACGGCGGCATAGCCGTCCCGCTCCGGCGTCCGCACGGAGGTCACCGGGCAGGGCCCGGCCTCGATCACTGTGACCGGCACCACGACGCCCGACTCGGCGTCGAAAACCTGCGTCATGCCGACCTTGCGGCCGAGCAACCCGGGCCTGCCCGGCTTGTCGGGGCGGCTGGCGGAAGCGGTCGCGGCGGCGTTCGAGCTGGTAGCCATGATTGATGTCGCGGTTGCATCGCCGACACAGGTCCTCACCCCAGGGCACGAAGCCCTGAAGCATGGCCGCACTCACGCTCGAAGCCGTTGGCTCGGGGAGCACCCAGACCCGTCACCCGCGAGGGGTAACTATTGGCCGGGCCTTACCCGCGACGCCTTCCAAGCATGCCGTTCGTCGAAACTCCCGTGTTCCTTGAGGTTCCTCTCGTCTCCGTCTCACCTACCCGCGGCATCACCGCGAGGAGGCCTTGATCTTGATATCGACGCCCGCAGGCAGACTCAGTTTGTTGAGCGCCTCGATCGTCTTGGCGGTCGCCTGAATGATGTCGATCACCCGCTTGTGGGTCCGAATCTCGTACTGCTGGCGGGCTTTTTTGTCGACGTGGGGGCTCGAGAGCACCGTGTACCGCTCGATCCTGGTCGGCAGCGGGATCGGCCCGTGCACCTCGGAGTTGGTCCGCTTGGCCGTGTCCACGATCTCCGCCGCGCTCTGGTCGAGCACGGCATGGTCGTAGGCCTCCATGCGGATGCGGATGATTTCCTGGGTCGGACCAGCCACGTGACAACGCTCCTCGGACGAATCGATCATCGGGCGGATCGAGCGATCCTCCGACGCAGGCGGGCGAAACGCACGCCTCCCGGCGGCACACCCCACGTTCGAGGGAACGCGGATGCCGCAACGGGCGAGTCACGAACTGTAAGGACCCTGCGAGGGGCTGTCAATGACCCTCTAAGAAACGGCTGGAGGCGGAAAATAGCCCGCTGGCTCACGCAGGCTCGGGGCTGCCCGTGCCATCTCGCCGGACGCTCCCTGCCCCCGGGTTGGTGGAGGCGAGGGATTGCGGGACCCTGTCGCCCGGACGTTCGCTTCGGCCATCCTGGCCTACGCTCACTCCATGCTGGCACCGCTTCGGCATCCTGCCTGCGCTTGCCAGCAAGGCCGGCTCCAGGGCACCCGCAACCGCTCGCGGCCGTTTGGTGAGCAGGGAAGGCAGCGACGCCGTCTGAACGGCCGTCTCAGCCCGCGTCACATATACGCGTCGGCCGTTTCGGCCGGGGCCG
>JBIKXY010000038.1:0-17085 GCA_044355515.1 Pirellulales bacterium | reverse complement strand
GGTCGTGCTGGGCTGCCACGCCTGCGCGACAGCCGACCTCGTGAGCCCTTCGCTGGGGGCCTGGCTGCCCCTGCTCGTGCTCGGCCCCCTGGCGGCCTGGGCCGCCCAGCCGATGTGGCGGTGAGGCCGGCGGGGGCCGCGGCTCGGCTGAACGGCTTCACTCGGCGGGCGCGGCCGGACCGATCGCCACGGTGCGGGCGGCGGTTTCCGCCAGCTGCGACAGCGGCACGGGCAGTGAGCCGGCCAGCTTCTCGGGCACCCGCCAGGCAAGGATGATCAGCAACTCCTGCTGCGGATCGGCCGAGACCCAGATCTGGCAGGTGCCGTCCCAGCGTTTGTGTTCCGGATTTCCCGCCACGCGGCTCTCGAAGATCTGCGGCCCGACGATCGTCAGCACCCGCCAGGCCTGCGGACCGCCGTCTCGCGGCTCGAGCTGCCGGTCGGCCCAGGCGAGTTTCTCGCCGGTGAACGCTTCGTCGGCCCGTGCCTGCTCGAGGATCGTTCGTTCGACGGCGGCTCGCCCGGCCGAGGCGGGCAGCACGCCGATCGTCACGGCGACCGGCAGCTCCGTTCCCTCGGCGGCCAATCGCTGTTCATGAGCGGCCTCGAATCCGGGGAACTCGGTGAGAAATGCCGGCCGCAGGCGGCTGGGGTCGGCCGCGAGCGGCGGATCGCCTTCGGCGGCCGGCGGGCCGTCCTGAACCGGACCGAACCCGACCGGCAGGTGAATCAGGACCCGACTGGAAGAGAAGACGGCCGGCTGGGGCTGGAGCACGGCGAAGGTCGCGGCATCGCGATACGCCGCGACGGCCTTCGCATAGTCGGCGTCATAGCGGCCGGTCGAGCAGCCGGCCAGCAGCACCAGCGCAAGTGGGGCGAACCGCATCGGGGATCTCCTGAGGGCGACGATCTGGCGGAGGGGACCGCCCGGGCCGTCGCTGAACGTGCGCCGAAATCGTCCGCGGGTCAAATCCCCGGCCCAGAGCCCGCAATCGGCCGGTGTTGCCGGTCCATCACGCCCCGCCCCACCCCTCCCGGTTCGCCAAGCCTTTTTTCTTCACCCCGCCCTCCCCGTCTGCCGATGGTAAGGGTACGGGCGGGAGCCCGACCGACCGGCGGGAAGGCCGGATCGGATTTCTCCAGGCAATGGAGTGCCATCATCATGCGGATCAACACCAGCCGTTTCGGCCGGATCGACATCGATGCCGGCGACATCCTTCGATTCCCGAGCGGCCTGCCGGGGCTCGAGGATTGCCGCGAGTGGGCCCTGCTGGCCGACTCCTCCAACGACGCGCTCGGCTGGCTCCAGTCGACCACCCGCCCCGACGTGGCGGTGGCCGTGGTCAGCCCCCGGCGGTTCGTGCCCGACTACCAGGTTCGGATCCCGCGGAGCGAGCTCTCGCCGCTGGCGATCGCCGACATCCACCAGGCCCAGGTCGTGGTGGTGGTCGGAAAATCCGACACCACCCTCACGCTCAATCTCAAGGCGCCAATCGTCATCAACCTCGAAGCCCGCACGGGCCGTCAGGTCGTTGCGAGCGGCGATCTTCCGCTCCGGTACGAACTCACCTGCGGCCGCCCGCCACTCAGGAAGAGTGCATAATCCAAGGTGTCCGGCGGCGCGGAGCGCCTGCCGATACCCCATGATCCGAAGGACCTTGCCATGCTCGTGCTCTCCAGACAACGCGACGAAAGCATCATGATCGGCGACAACATCGTCGTCACGATCGTGGACATCCGGGGAGACAAGGTCCGGCTGGGGATCAACGCGCCCTCCGAGATCCCGGTGCACCGGCAGGAGGTCTACGAGGCCATCCAGCGGGAGAACCTGCGGGCCGCGCGGCTCGAACCGGGCGACACCGAGTCGATCGGCCGGTTTGCCAACCGCGGCGGAGCCCGGCCCGACGAACCGGGCAAGCGCTGAACCGCGCCAGGGGTTGTCAGGGGTGGAAATACCCCGGCTCGTTGCCGGGCTTCCACTTGATGTTGCAGCCGAGGCTCGGCACCTGCTCCGGCACCGGCGGCTTGCCGGCCAGCAGCGGCTCGATCGCCCCCCGCAGGTCGCGGCCGGTGACGGGCACCTCGCTCCCGGGCCGGCTCGGGTCGAGTTGGCCACGATAGACCAGCCTCCGATCGGCGTCGAAAAGATAAAAGTCGGGCGTGCAGGCGGCGTGGTAGGCCTTCGCCACCTCCTGCGTCTCGTCGTAGAGATACGGAAACGGATAGCCCCGCTCGTCGGCCTCGGCCACCATCTGCTCGGGCGAGTCGGCCGGGTGGGTGGCCACGTCGTTGGAGCTGATCGCCGCGAAGCCGATGCCCCGCGGCAGGTACTCGTGGCCGAGCCGGGCGAGTTCGTCGGCCACGTGCTTCACGAACGGGCAGTGGTTGCAGATGAACATCACGACCGTGCCCCTCGGCCCGGCGGCAGCGGCGTAATCCACCATCCGGCCGTCCACGTTGGGGAGATCGAAGTCGGGGGCGACGGTGCCCAGCGGCAGCATCGTGGAGGGGGTGCGGACCATGGCTGGAGCCTCCGGGCGGGAAGGGAGCGTGGAAGACACCGATCTTACGAGGCCGACCCGCAGCGGTACACCCGCCGGGCGTTGGCGGTGGTGGCGGCGGTGAAGGCGGCCGGCGGCTCGCCGCGGGCCAGGGCCAGGCAGGCGGCCGTGTGCACCACGTTAGCCGGTTCGTTCCGCTTGCCCCGCAGCGGCTCGGGCGAGAGAAACGGGCTGTCGGTTTCGACGAGCAGTCGCTCGAGGGGCACGGTCTTGGCCACCTCGCGGAGATCGGCCGCGGAGCGGAACGTGACCATCCCGGCGAAGCCCAGGAAAAACCCCAGGTCGATCGCCTCGGCCGCCTCGGCGGCGGTGCCGGTAAACGAGTGGAGGATCGCGGCCAGCGGCCCGCGGGCCACCGCCTCGCGGAGCATGGCGAGGCAGTCGCGGGTGCTCTCACGGGTGTGGATCACCAGCGGCAGCCCAGTCCGCTGCGCGAGGCGGATGTGGCGGTCGAAAAACTCCCGCTGCACTTCCGCCGGCGCGGTCGTGCGATACCAGTCGAGCCCCGTCTCGCCGACGGCGGCCACGCGCCCCCCCTCGACGAGCCTCACGATCCGGTCCCACTCGTCGGGCTCGATCTCGGCGGTGTCGTTGGGATGGATTCCGGCGGCAGCCACCAGGCCCGGCTCGCGGGCGGCGAGCTCGGCGGCCGCCTCGCTGTCGGCGGCCCGCGTGCCGATCACGGCCATCCCGGCCACGCCCGCCGCCCGGGCCCGGGCGAGCACGCCCGGCAGGTCGGCTCCATACCGCATCGGGTCGAGGTGGCAGTGGCTGTCAAAGTAGGTCATGGTCACAGTCGTCCTGCTCCATGATTGCTGATTGCCGTGGCTTCTACGCGTTGCCGTGAGGGGTTGCTCGTGCCAATCGAGCGGCGTTGCTGACCGAGCGAAGCCAGGATGGCGAAGCGAGGGCAGCATCGAGCGACCGGAGGGCAGGATGCCTGAAGGGAGCGTCCGGCGAGATGGCACGGGCAACCCCGAACCCACGTTGGACGTTGCATTCGCCGCCTCAGCCCGGTCCTGAGCCACCCGCCGTCAGGTCGTCGCCGGCTTGGCCGACAGGCCGGCCCGGAGCTTGACGGCGATCTGGTCCAGGGCGGCGACGTGCTGGCGGGTGATCTTGGCGGCCTCGGCGGCCAGGCCGGCGGCGGTGGCATCGTCTGGGGTCGCGGCAACTTGCTCGAGTTCTGCTTCCTGCCGCTTCAGGCCCGCGACCAGCCGCGGCAGGATGTGCTGCAGGTCCACGTCGTGCCAGGCCGAAAACGAGATCGGGTAGGGAGTCTTCGGCACCGGCACCTCCCGCTCCTCGAGGATCAGCGCGGCCCGGTCGGCCACCTGCCGCTGGTCGGAGACGAGGGCGGCCACCGCCAGACGAAGCTCCTCCGGCCCCGGATAGCTCCAGATCCCGGAGTCGCCCAGATACATCGCCAGCGACGGCTGGAGGATGTCGAGCAGGCGGACGAGGGCGGGCGACGTGGGCATGACCGGGAAGTTCTGTTCAGGGGGGCTCAGGAGGCGAACGATCCGGCGAGCTGGGCGTAGCCGTAGAGGCCGCCCCAGAGGATGCCGAGCACGACCACCGGCACGGCGAGCGCCGTCACGAGACCGCCCGAGAGCGAGAGCGGCCCGGCCGGCTCGACCGCCCGGCCTTCGGGCGGCGGGTCGAACGTCATCACCTTGAGCACCCGCAGGTAGTAGAAGAGGCTGATCACCGTGTTGATGCCGCCGACAATGAGCAGCGCGAGCATCAGCGGCTGCTCGGCCCCGGCCCGGAAGGCCGAGACAAGCGATGCGAACACGAGGAACTTCGCCACGAAGCCCGCCAGCGGCGGCAGGCCGATCAGGCTCACGAGCACCGCGGCCGTGGCCACGACCATGCCCGGATTCGTGCGGACCAGCCCGGCGTAGGCGGCGATCTCCTCGCTCCGCAGCCGGTTGCGGAGCACCGCCACGATCGCGAAGGCGGCGAGATTCATGAAGAGATAGGTGCCGAGGTAGAAGGCGAGCGCCGCCACGGCGTCCTGGGCCCGCGCGGGGGCCACGCCGGCGAGCGCCGTGGCCGCGGCCACGCCCATCATCAGGTAGCCGGCGTGGGCCACCGTCGAATAGGCGAGCAGCCGCTTCATGTTGGTCTGGCCATAGGCGGCCAAGTTACCCAGCGTGCAGGTGGCCGCCGCCATGATGCCCACGAGGTAGGCCATGAAGTGGCGGACGTCGGCCAGACCGGTGATCACGGCCCCGACGGGCTCGGCCGCCGGCAGCGTGCCCAGGCCGAAGACGAGCCGCACGGCCAGCGCCACCGCCGCCGCCTTGCTGGCCACGGAGAGAAACGCCCCCACCTCGGCCGCGGCCCCCTCGAACACGTCGGGGCACCAGAAGTGGAAGGGCACGGCCGAGAGCTTGAAGGCCAGCCCCACGGCCAGCATCAGCCCGCCCAACGAGAGCACCATGATCTCACCGCTCGCCTTGCCCTCGCCCACGATCCGACCGAGTTCGGCGGCCATGCCCGGCAGGTGACAGGTGCCGAGCACGCCGGCCAGGAGCGAGATCCCGTAGAGCATGATCCCGGCCGCCCCGGCACCATACACGGCATACTTGAGCGCCGCCTCGGAGCTCGCCTTGCGGCCCTTGAGGAAGCCGGCCAGGGCGTAGGAAGGCACGCTCGCCATCTCGACCGCCATGAACACCATCAACAGGTGGTTGGCCGAGGCCATCAGGCACATGCCCAGCGTGGCGCCGAGCACGAGCACGTAGAAATCGGCCCCGTCCTCGCGGTCGGGAATGCCCGTGACCTTCGTGAACAGGATGTAGGCCACGAGAAAGGCGGCCAGGAGCAGCCGGAGGTAGGCCGTCAGCGAGTCGAACACGAGCAAGCCGCCGAAGAGTTCCTGGCGAAACTCGCCCGCCTGCTGCACGGCCTGGAGATCAAGCCAGCCATACCAGGCGGCGAAGCAGGCCCCGCCCAGGGCCACGGCGCCTGAGTCGAGCCAGCGGAGCACCGGCAGCATCCGGCAAAGCAGCACGAGCACCGTGGTCGCGGCGATCGCGAGCTCGGTGCGAAACAGCGGCAGCGACACGCTGAGCGTGTCGTTGATCGTGCCGGAGACGAGGGTGCCGAGATCCATGGTCACTCCCGCTCCGCCAAGTCGTGGCTCACGTCTGCGGCGGCCGTCTGCACCGCCGGAGTGGCCGGAAAGTCGGGCCGCACCGCCCTGGTCCAGTCGGCCAGCGTCTCGACCTGTCGGTTGACCGTCGGGGTGATGTAGTTGAAGAGCAGCTGCGGGGCGACGCCGAACAGGATCGCCAGGAACACCAGCGGTGTGGCGATCGCCAGCTCGCGGCCGGTCATCGGCGTCAGGTGGTCACCGTGCGGCCCCTTGTATTCAGCGCCGAGGTAGACCCGCTGGATCGCCCAGAGGATGTAGCCGGCGGTCAGGATCACCGTGAAGGCCGAGATCACGGCCAGGAGCTTGCTGTAGTTCCAGGCCGAGAGCGTCACGAGCACCTCGCCGATGAAGCCGCACAGACCCGGCAGGCCGAGGCCGGCGAAGAAGACCGCGATGGCGAGGGAGGCGTAGACCGGCATCCGGTTGAAGATCCCGCCGAACTCCTCGAGGTTGCGGTGATGCACCCGGTCGTAGAGCACGCCGACCATGAAGAACATCCCGGCCGAGGAGAAGCCGTGGGCCAGCATCTGGAACATCGCCCCGTTCACGCCCTGGGCCCAGGCGTCCCAGCGAAACTCATTGCCCGCCACCGCGCTCCACACGCCCAGGCCGAGCATCACGTAGCCCATGTGGCTGACCGAGCTGTAGGCCACCATCCGCTTGAAGTCCTTCTGGGCGAGGGCCGCGAAGGCCCCGTAGACCATCGAGACCACGCCCAGCCCGCAGACCAGCCAGGCGAGCGTGAGCCCGCCGCCGGGGCAGATGGGATAGCAGATCCGGAGGATCCCGTAGCCGCCGAGTTTCAGGAGCACGCCGGCCAGGATCATGGAGATCGGCGTGGGCGCCTCGACGTGGGCGTCGGGCAGCCAGGTGTGCACCGGCACCACGGGCACCTTGATCACAAAGCCGATCAGGAGCAGGAGGAAGGCCCAGTTCTCGAGCGACCAGCCCCAGACGGTGGCCGCCGCGAAGGGGGAGTTCGGCAGCTGGCCGAGCTTGGCCAGGGCCAGGAGGTTGAAGGTGTGGACCGGCTCGGCGGCGGTCTTGATGGCGGCCACGGCGTCGGCCCGGGCGACGGCGTCGAGGGCGGGGCTGACCACGTGGGCCGCCTCCAGCTGCTCGGGCGACAGCATCCGCAGGTCGCTCGTGAAGTACAGCATCAGGATCGCCAGCAGCATCAGGACCGAGCCGAGCAGCGTATAGAGGAAGAACTTGATCGCCGCGTACTCCCGCCGCGGGCCGCCCCAGATGCCGATCAGGAAGTACATCGGCAGGAGCATCACCTCCCAGAACACGTAGAACAGGAAGAAGTCGAGCGACACGAACACCCCCAGCATGCCGGTCACGAGCAGGAGAAACAGCACGTGGTAGGCCTTGACGTGCTTGGTGATCGGCCAGCTGGCCGCACAGGCCAAAAGCGAGAGGAACGTGGTCAGGACGACCAGCGGCATGCTGATCCCGTCCACGCCCAGCAGGTATTCGATGTTGAACGCCGGAATCCAGGGCTTGCTCACCACCAGCTGCATGCCGGCCTCGCCGACCGTGAACTGGGACGGGCCCCGGGCCCCGAACAGGCCCGGCCAGGCCATCCACAAGGAGAGCACGAACACGACCGCCGTGGTGGCGAGCGTGATCCAACGGATCAGCTCCTCGCGGCCCTTGGGAATGATCGGCAGGGCGAGCACCGCCGCAACCAGGGCCGGCAGGAACACGATGATCGAGAGGGGCCAGAGGGCGGGCTGGGAGAGGGCGTCGGCGGGGGTCATGGTCGGATCCGGGGCGGAAGTGCGAAGGTTGTCTGAGGTTTGCGAAGGGCTCGGAGGATCAGCCGGCGACGGTCGAACGGAAGGCGAGCGAGGCCAGCACGAACAGCGCCACCGTGCCCACGACGATGAACATCACGTATTGCCGCAGGCGGCCGGTCTGGAGCCCGCGGAGTTTGAGGCCGGTGTTCCAGGTCGCCTCGGCTGTGGCGTTGACGAGGCCGTCCACGATGGTGCGGTCGATCCAGGCGTCGATCCCGGCCAGCCGGCGGGCGGTCCAGGCGATGCCGTCGATCAGCTGGTCGATCAGGCCGCGATCGAGCCAACTGGCCAGGCCCGCGATCCCGAGGGCGGGCTTCACGAACAGGGCGTCGTAGAGCTCGTCGAAATACCAGCGGCCCGCCAGGAATGAATACAGCGGGCGGAAGATGGCAGCCACGGCCGCGGGCGAGATCACCTTCCAGAGATACATCGCCGCCGCCAGCAGCACTCCACCAAGCGCCGTGGCGAAGGCCGTCATCGTGGCCGTGACGTGGATCGCCCCCTCGTGGCTCTTGTATTCCGCCGGGAAGGTGAGCGACTGGCCGAAGGCGAAGCCGCCGGTCAGGCCCTCGGCCGTGCCCGCGGGCCGGGCCTGCTCCAGGAGGTTGGCCAGGCCGAAGCCACCCGGCAGCGTCCAGCCCGCCACCACCGCGAGCACGGCGAGCACCACGAGCGGGGCCACCATCACGTTCGGCGACTCATGGGCATGTTCGGCGATGTGGTGGTCGCGGGGAGCGCCCATGAAGGTCATGAACCAGAGCCGGAACATGTAGAAGGCGGTGAGGGCCGCGCCACCGGCTACGGCATAGAACAGGATCCAGTGGCCCGGGTTGGCCTGAGCAAAGGAGAGGGCCTGGGCCAGGATCGCGTCCTTCGAGTAGTAGCCCGAGAGGCCGATCACGAACGGGATCCCCGCCCCGATGATCGCCAGGCAACCGACCAGCATCGTGTAGCCCGTCCAGGGCATCGCCTTGAGCAGGCCGCCCATCTTCCGCATGTCGTTGGTGTGGCAGGCGTGGATCACCGAGCCCGAGCAGAGGAAGAGCAGGCTCTTGAAGAAGGCGTGGGTCACGAGGTGGAACAGGCCGGCCGCCCAGCCGCCCACGCCGAGCGCCAGCATCATGTAGCCGAGCTGGCTGACGGTGGAGTAGGCGAGCACCCGCTTGATGTCGTTGGCGACCAGGGCGATCGTGGCGGCGATAAAGAGCGTGATCGCCCCCACGTAGGCGATCACGAGCAGCACGTCGGGCGAGAGCACGGGGTAGAACCGGCCCGTGAGATAGACGCCGGCGGCCACCATCGTCGCGGAGTGCACCAGCGCCGAGACGGGCGTGGGCCCCTCCATCGCGTCCGGGAGCCAGACGAAGAGCGGAAACTGGGCGCTCTTGCCCACGCAGCCGGCGAAGATTCCCACGCCCGCGATGAACAAGAGCCAGCGACCGAGCCCCGCCTCCCGCCAGCCGGGCACCCGGGCGGCGATCTCGCTGGCCCCGTCGGCCGGGTTGGCCGCATGGTCCGCGGCGATCGTGGCCACCTCGGCGGCGGCCGCGGCGATCACCATCCCGTCGGGAACCCGCTGGGCATGGCCGGTCTCGGCCGGCCGGATCAGGCTGAACAGCCCCGGCGATTCCACCACCGTGCCGTCGGGGCCGGCAGATTTCGAGTCGGCGAAGTGGAGCGTGCCGAGGGCGCCCCACAGGGCCATCAGCCCGATCAGCATCCCGAAGTCGCCCACGCGGTTGACGATGAAGGCCTTGTTGGCCGCGGTCGAGGCACTTCTTCGCTCGTAATAGAAGCCGATCAGGAACCAGGAGCAGATGCCGACGAGCTCCCAGAACACGAACACCATCGCCAGGTTGCCGGCGATCAGGATCCCGAGCATCGAGAAGCAGAACAGCGACAGGGCCTGAAAGAACCGGGGGAACCGGCCGGGACGGTGGAGGTGGTGGCCGTCTGCGAGCGTCACCTCGTGGTCGGTGACGTCATGCAGTTCGTCGTGCATGTAGCCCGACGCATAGACGTGGATGCAGGTGGCGATCAGGGTCACGACCACGAACATCAACACAGTCAGGGCGTCGATGTACCAGCCGATGGAGAGCTTGAGCCGGCCGCCCTGGTAGAGCGTGTACCAGTCGCCGGAATAGGCGATCGGGCCATGGGCTGCGGCATGATCACCGTGGTCGTCGCCGTGGCCGCCGGCGGCGTGCGCGTCGTGGTCGGCGGCGGCGTGCGGCAGATTGCCCGGCGACTCGGCCGCGTAGGCCGTGCCGGCCGCGGGCTCGACGAGGGCATGCTCACTGTGGCCGCCGTGGTGGCTCGCCGTCACGGGATGGGCGCCGAGCCACACGAAGAACGCCGTCAGCGAGAGCACAAGCGAGGTCACGATCGCCGCCGTGGCCACCCAGGCGGCGTTGCGGCCGTGCGGCCCCATCCGCGGGCCGAAAAACAGGATCAGCACGAACGAGGCCAGGGGGGTGAGCCAGGCCAGGCCGAGCAGCAGCGGAAGTTGGGCGGCGAGATCCATGCAGGTGACAGTGGAAAATGTGACGGGGGCGGCGGGCGGCTCAGCCCTTGAGGTCGTCGGCCCGATCGACGTCGACCGTGGCGTGGTTGTTGTAGAAGTTGAGTGTGATGGCCAGCGCCACGGCCGCCTCGGCGGCCGCCAAGACGATCACGAACACCGCGATCGCCTGGCCGTCGAGCCCCAGCGAGCGGGACCCGTCGCCGGCCAGATACGGCGAGGCGAAGGCCACGAAGTTGACGTTGGCCCCGTTGAGCACGAGTTCGATGCCCATCAAGACGCCGAGGGCGTTCCGCTTGGTGGCCATGCAGGCCACGCCGGCGGTGAACATGATCGCGCCCACCACGAGGTAGTGGGCCACGCTGACGGGCTCCGTGATCAGGAATCCCAGCAGCGGCGAAGCGGCGAATGCACCGATCATCGAGGGCCTCCCGTGAGCACCGGGCCGCCGGAGAGGATGGAGCCCGCCCCGGCCGGCCCGCGGCCGATCGCCGCATGCTCGGCCACCGAGGCCGGCGGCTGGACCGAAGCGGCCACATCGATCGCCCGCGGCGTCTTTCGCCGCTTGGCCCGGGCGAGATAGGCCGCGCCGACCAGCACCACCAGGAGGTGCACCGAGACGATCTCGAAGGGCAGGAGGTAGCCGGGCCGCACGGCAGCCTGGGGAGTGCCGGCCGCCGGCTCATCGACCCGCACGCCCACGAGCGCCATGCCGAGCGGCGTGGCCGCCGGCTCAGCGAGGCTGCCCGACGCGGGCGCCCGCCAGGCGGGCACGGAGAGCGCCGCCATCAGGAGTGCCCCGAGCAGGGCGAGCCCCACGACGCCCGCCAGGGCCCGGTCGCCGCCGCTCGTGGCGATCGACACGAGCGGCGCTTGTGCAGTGAGCATCACGCCGAACACGAGCAGCACGAGCGTGCCGCCGACATAGATCATCAGTTGCATCGCGCCCACGAACTCGGCGCCGGCGAGCAGGAAGAGCCCCGCCGTCGCCGCGAGCGAGAGCACCAGATAAAGGGCCATCCGCACGACGTTCGTGGCTGCGACCACCGCCACCGCGAACCCGCAGGCGAGCCCTGCGAAGAGCAGGAAGAAGAACGAGTGCCAGTTGATCGCGGCCACCGGCAGGGCCGCCAGAGCGAGGACCGCCTGGGGAGCTACGGGCGAGGGGATCATGGCGTCACCTCCCGAGTCGCCTGGGCCACCTTCTCGCCCTCGGCCACCGCCTTCTTGACCGCCCGTCCGCCCGGCCCCTCCAGCCAGCCCTCTCGGATCTCGCCGCCCGGCCGGCCGACGCCCGGCATCAGGCCGCCCGGGAGCGTGATCTTCCAGAGCATCGCCCCGGCGAACATCACCGCCGCGATCGGCGTGCAGTATTTGAGGCAGGTGGCCATCACCTGGTCGATCCGCAGCCGCGGCAGCGACCAGCGGATCCACATCATGATGATCACGCCCAGCGACGCCTTGCCCACGAGATTCAAAAGGCCCAAGAGCCGCACGGCATAAGGCGCCGTGTCACCCGTGCCCTCGGAGAGGCCGAGCAAGGTGGCCACCGGGATCGGGCCGTTCCAGCCCCCCAGAAACAAGACGGCGGCCATCGCGCTCACCAGGAACATCGAGCCGTATTCAGCCATGAAGAAGTAGCTCCAGCGGAGCCCGGAATACTCCGTGTGGAAGCCGGCCACGAGCTCGCTCTCGGCCTCGGCCAGATCGAAGGGGGCGCGGTTGACGCTGGCCACGGCGCAGGTCACGTAGACCCAGAACACGACGAACGTGAAGGGGTCGTGGAAGAGATACCAGTTCCAGAACCAGCCGGCCTGCTTCTCGGCGATCGTGACCATGTCCATGCTGCCGGCGAGCATCACGGGCACCACCACGCACATGCCCAGCGGCACCTCGTAGCTGACCACCTGGGCGGCCTCGCGCATCGCCCCGAACAGCGACCACTTCGAGGCCGAGGCATAGCCCGCCAGGATCACGCCGAACACCTCGAGGCCCAACACGGCGACCACGAAGAACACGGCCACGTTGAGCCGCTGGCCCACCACGTCGAAGGCGAAGGGCAGCGCAATGAAGGCACAGAACGAGGCGCAGAAGCTCACATAGGGGGCGAGCCGGAAGAGCAGCCCGTCGGCCCCGTCGGGCATCAGGTCTTCCTTGGCCAGGAGTTTGATCCCGTCGGCCAGCGACTGGAGCCAGCCGAACCGGCCGCCGGTGCGGGTGGGCCCGAGCCGGTCCTGGATCCGGGCCGAGACCTTCCGCTCGGCCCAGATGAAGGCCAAGGCCCCGCCGGCGATCACGTTGAGCACGAGCACCGCCGAGACGATCGCAGCGATGGTCCAGGCCAGCAGCCCGGAGAGCCCGAGACTCGTGAGAAAGTCGACCATTGCCCGTCACCACGCCGTCGCCGAACCGGCCCCGACCCGCGGATTTCCCGGGCAGGAACCGACTTCGTGAAAAATCGCACGAAGTTTGCCCTCTGCCGCCGCTTTCCACAAGTGGCGGCCGGAAAACCCCCGCCAGCCCGCTAGCGGTCGATCTCGCCCATCACGATGTCGAGCGAGCCCACGATTGCCGGCACGTCGGCGATCAGGCAGCCGCGGCAGAGTTCCGGGGCCACCGCCAGGTTCGAGAACGAACTCGACCGGGCCCGGACCCGCCAGGGGATCGCCGAGCCGTCGCTCACCAGGTAAAAGCCCATCTGCCCCTTGGGGCACTCGGTTTCGAGGTAGGCGTCGCCGGCCGGCATCTTTTCGGTGAGCTTGAGCGGCTCGCCGATCGTGCCCTTGCAGGCCGAATAGCGGTCGATCGCCTGCCGGACCAGGTCCATCGACTGCACCACCTCCAGCATCCGCACGAAGAACCGGTGCCAGCAGTCGCCGAGCACGGCGTCGGCCGGCACCGCGGGATATTGGTGGTCGCGGGGGTAATGGCCGTTTTTCTGCACGGCCACCTCGAAGGCGTAGCCGTCGTACATCGCCGTGTAGATGGCCTCGCCGTCGCGGCGGAGATCCTGGTCCACGCCGCTGCCGCGGAGCACCGGCCCGGAGCAGCCGTATTCGATCGCCAGGTCGCGGGAGAGCACGCCGATGGCCGCCGTCCGCTTGACGAAGATCGCGTTGGTGGTCAGGAGCGTGTGATACTCCTGGATGATCGGCTCGAACTGGTCGAGGAAGGCCTCGCACCGCCCCAGCCAGCCCGGGGGCAGGTCGGCTGTCAGCCCGCCGACGGTGATGTAGCTGTAGGTCAGCCGGGCGCCGCAGGCCTCCTCGAAGAGGTCGAGGATCTTCTCCCGCTCGCGGAAGGCGTAGAGGAAGGGGCTGAAGGTGCCGAGGTCGAGGCCGTAGGCCCCCATCCCGACCAGGTGACTGGCGATCCGGCAGAGTTCGACGATCAGGACCCGGAGGTGCCGGGCCTTCTCGGAGACCTCGTATTTCATGAGCTTCTCGACGGCCAGGGCCCAGCCGAGATTCATGTTCATCGCCGCCAGGTAGTCCATCCGGTCGGTGTAGGGGATCCACTGCCGGTGGGTGAGGTTCTCGCCGATCTTCTCGGCGCAGCGGTGGAGGTAGCCGATGTGGGGCTCGACCTCGGAGACGATCTCGCCGTCGGTCCGGAGCACGAGCCGGAGCACGCCGTGGGTGCTCGGGTGCTGCGGCCCCATGTTGACGAGCATCTCGTCGGTGCGGACGTCGAACTCGATGATGCGGGGGTCGTCAGTTCGGGGTTCGTCAGTGCGGGGATCGTCGCCGGCCACGCTCGCCATGGTCATTTCCCTCTGATGCCGTGGTATTCGAGCGGCTGCTCGTAGTCTTTGCGGAGCGGGTGGCCCTCCCAATCCTCAGGGCAGAGGATCCGCCGCAGGTCGGGATGGCCGGTGAACCAGACGCCGGAGAGGTCGTAGACCTCCCGCTCGTGCCAGTCGGCCCCGCGCCACACACCCGCCACGCTCGGGATCTCGGGCAGTTCGCCGGGCACGTCGTTCTTCCAGCGGGGCAGCTGGCACTTGAGCACCAGGCTCACCCGGGCCGGCGTGCTCCAGAGGTGGTAGACGAGTTCGGTGTGGGGCCGCCAGGAGACCTTGGCCGCCTTCTTGGGATCGGGCTCGAACCAGTCGATGGCCGTGATGCACTGGAGCGAGTCGAACCGGATCGGGCTCGACTTGGCCAGCCAGCGGCAGGCCTCGGCGATCTTGTCAGGGGCGATCTCCACCCAGGGATCGAGCGCGGTGAGGTTGTCGCCGATGACGGCGCCGGGCACCGCGTCGCGAAGCTGGTCAAGGAAGGCGGGGCCGCGGGACACTGGTCAGCGCTCTGATCGAGGAGGGTTGTGAGATTCGAAAACGACGCGATCAGGCCGCCCGCGACGAGGGGGCCGCCGCCCGCTCGGCGGAGACGGCCCGCACCCAGTCGAGGTCGCCGCGATACCAGACGTAGGCGAAGCCAACGAGCAGGATCGCGTAGAAGAAGGCCATGTCCACGAGTGCCGTGCGGGCGAGTTTGCCGGCGGCCTCGGTCAGCGACCACTCGCCGAGGGCCTGGGCCGGCGTGGGGTCGGGCCGGCCGACGGCCGCCGCACGGGCTCCGGCCCAAGCGAGCTTCTCCGCCGCAGACTCGCGGAGCAGGTCGGTGGCCGGGGCCGTGGGCGAGCGAATGCCGAGTTCCCGCAGCACGCCGGTGGCGGCCGGGGTGAGCTGGCCGTCGGCGGTCACCGTGACGAGCGCCGGATCGGTCAGCTCCGTCGCCTTGCCGAACACGGTGGCCCAGGGAAAGAAGAGGGCCACCTCGACGTCGAAGATGATGAACAGGAGCGCCACCACGTAGAACCGCAGGTCGAACTGCACGAAGCTCGAGCCGATCGTGGGCTCGCCGCACTCGTAGACCTCGAGCTTTTCGGTGTTCGGCTCCCGCGGCCGCACCAGCCAGCCGACGATCAGATTCACCGCCAAAAACGCCCCGCCGACGGCCACGAACAGGGCCAGGAAGCCGGCGATGACAACGGGATCGACGAGGTTCATGGGAATCACCGCGAGTGAAGGGCCGTCACTGGTTCGGCCCGCCGTGGACGGGCTCGACGATCACCTTCGCGGCCGCCACGGCCGTGGGGTTGAGCGACGACCGCCCCCAGGCCACCTCGACCGGCAGCCGGGCGAAGTCCACGATCGTGCCGTCGCGGCTGTAGCAGGAGAGGTCGAGCGTCGAGCCCATGAAGATGCAGTCCACCGGACAGGGCTCCACGCACAGGGCGCAGAACATGCACTTCGAGTAGTCGATCGTGAACCCGCTGACCTGGAAGCCCTTGCCGCTCTCGACCCGCTCCTTGCCGATGTAGATGCAGTCCACCGGGCAGGCCTTCGCGCACTGATCGCAGGCGATGCAGGTGGTCAGGTCGTAGCGGTGGAAGCCGCGGTAGCGGGCCGCCACGGGCGCCGGCAGCTCCGGGTATTCGAAGTGCTCGGTGAAGGTCCGCCGGTCCTGATCATAGGTCTTGCCGAACACCCGCAGGGTGACGAACAGGCCGTCGGCGACCGTCTTCACGGCCAAGAACAGGTTGCGGAACCATTCCCTCATGGCTGGGGCTTGCCGGCGGGGTGCAAAGATGGAGGGGGGCTCGAGTCGTCGCAAGTATAGGAAGCCGTCTCAGGCCAACAACCCACCGCCGTGCCGCCGCCGCGAGGGCCATGTTCGGCTGCCGGCCAGTGGCGGCAGACTGGCGTTGCGGCCCAACCTCACCGCCAGGTGTCTGGTCGGCCATCCTGGTGCGGGCCGCGACCGCCCTGCCCTGTCCGCCGGAGAAAAACCGAGGAAAACAGGCTATTTCTGCGGGCTCGACGCGAAAAGGCCCGGGATTTGCTTGACGAAATCCCGGAAAACTTTACAGTTCAAGGGGTTTCGGCAGCGTGATCTGGCTTGCCCGCTCCGCCTGCGACCCGCCAGGGAATGGCCTCATGCTCGTACTGTCGCGGAAGAAGGACGAGAGCATCGTCATCAACAACGACATCACAATTGTCGTCGTGGAGATCCGCGGCGACAAGGTGAGGCTCGGCGTCGAGGCACCGAAGGAGGTGCCGGTGCACCGCCGCGAGGTCTTCGAGGCGATCGCCCGCGGCGAGCCGGTCGATCTGCCGGCCGTGTCGGCGACGCCCGAACAGGGCCAGTCGCTCGGCGACGAGTCGGTGGCCGGCGGCTGAGCGCTTCTGACCGGCTTTCCACACCCTTCGCCGCCTGTGCGCCACAGGCTATGATGTGGCACGCGAGCGTGGTCGGATGCGCCGATCTCCCACGCGGCCCCATCGTCTAGTGGTTAGGACATCGCCCTTTCACGGCGGTAACCGGGGTTCGAATCCCCGTGGGGTCATGCTCTCCCGCCTTTCGCCACCATGCCCTCCAGTCCTGACGCCGCCGATCGCCCCTCCGCCTACGACGCCGTGCTGTTCGTCTCGTTCGGCGGGCCGGACGGGCCCGACGACGTGATGCCGTTCCTGGAAAACGTGCTCCGCGGCCGCAACGTGCCCCGAGAGCGGATGCTGGAGGTGGCCGAGCACTACCAGCATTTCGGCGGCAAGAGCCCGATCAACGAGCAAAACCTGGCGCTGATCGCGGCGCTGCGGGAGGAGCTCGACCGCCATGGCCCGCGGCTGCCGATTTACTGGGGCAACCGCAACTGGCATCCGCTGCTCACCGACACGCTCCGCGAGATGGCCGACGCCGGCGTGAAGCGGGCGATCGCCTTCGTGACCAGCGGCTTCAGCTGCTACTCGGGCTGCCGCCAGTATCGGGAAAACATCGCCGCCGCCCGCGAGCCGCTCGGCGACCGGGCCCCGGTCGTGGACAAGATCCGGGTGTTCTTCAATCACCCGGGGTTCGTGGGCCCGATGGCCGCCAACGTGCGGGCGGCCCTGGAGCAGTTTCCGGCCGACGCGCGGGGGCAGGTGCCCGTCCTGTTCACGGCCCACAGCATCCCGATGTCGATGGCCGACACGTCGAAATACGTCGTCCAGCTCCAGGAGGCGTGCCGCTTGGTCGCCGAGCAGGC
>JBIKXY010000037.1:0-17103 GCA_044355515.1 Pirellulales bacterium | reverse complement strand
ATGGCGGCGGCCGACGCGAGGTCGGCCTCCATGCCGAGCGCGATCAGGTTTTCGCCGCCGCGGCAGGTGCGGAAGGCGGAAGCGATCCGCTCCTCGAGCCCCGCACGGCCGGCGGCGGCAAGGCCACGGAAGCGGTCCCGGGCCGCGCGGGCCGCGGCGTCGAGTTCGTCGTCGTGGCCAGCCTTGTCGAGGATGGCGCCCGCCGCCAGGAGATCCTCGTCGGTCACCTGGCCGTCGGTGCCCGCGCAGACCACATGGATGGTGTCGCAGCCCCGCGCCGTGGCCAGCGCACGGGCCGTCGCCGCCACGGCCGCACGGTTCACGATCGCCCCCACGAGCACCTCGGCGGCGTCATGGCAGGCGGCCAGCGCGGCGGTCCCGTTGGTGGTCGTGATCACGACGGGCTTTCCGGCGACGCGGGCAGCCGTGTACTCGGCCGGCGAGTTGCCCAGATCGAACCCGGCGATCTTCACGCCCCCCCGCTCGCCCCCGAGCAGGGCCCCGACCCGGGCCGCCGCGGTGGCTTGGGCCTCGTCGATCGAGCGGCGGGGCAGGACGAGGGCCGCCCCGTGGGCCAGGGCCGTAGCGATCGTGGTCGAGGCCCGCAGGACGTCGATCACGACGGCGATCCCTCCCGCGACGGCCCCCGGCGGCATACGATGAAAGAGTTCGTGGCACTGCCAACGCATGTCGCGAATCCGAGCCTGCCCGCCGCGGCCGGCATCCACCACGAGAGCAGGGCCCGTGATCGCCGACCGAGCCGCCACGATAGGAGATCCGCCTCCGGCCGACCATGGCGGGCCTGCCGACACCGCGGGAGTGGACAAGAGCGGCGAGCGGGTGCGGGGCATGTTCGCCGAGATCGCCCCGCGATACGACCTGGTCAACCGGCTGCTCTCCGGCGGGATCGACGTGCTCTGGCGGCGCTCCACCGTCCGCCGGGCGCCGCCGCCGCCGGCCGGCGGGATCCTCGATGTCTGCTGCGGCACCGGCGACCTGGCGCTCGCCTACGCCACCAAGGCTGGGCCCGACGTCCGGATCGTGGCCAGCGATTTCTGCCGGCCGATGCTCGACCGCGGCGAGGCCAAGGCGGCCAAGGCCGGCCGCGGAATCGAGTGGGTGGAGGCCGACGCGATGCGGCTGCCCTTCGCCGCCGCCGAGTTCGACCTGGTCACCGTCGCCTTCGGCCTCAGGAACATCGCCGACACGTCGCGGGGCCTGGCCGAGATGGCCCGGGTCACGAAGCCCGGCGGGAAGCTCGCGATCCTGGAGTTTTCGTTGCCCAGGTCGGCGGTGATCCGCACGGGCTACCTCTGGTACTTCCGCAACGTCTTGCCGCGACTGGGCAACGCCGTGGCCCGCAACGGCTCGGATGCCTACACCTATCTGAATCAAAGCGTCGAGGAGTTTCCGAGCGGCGAGCGGCTGGCGGCGCTCGTGCGGGCGGCGGGCTACGAGGCAGTCGAGATGGTGCCGCTCACGTTCGGGATCGCCACCCTCACGATCGCCACGCGGGCGGCCGGGGGAGCGGGCCATGCCTGACCAATCGCCTCTCGTGATCGCGATCACGGGCGCCTCGGGCGCGGCGTATGGCGCTCGCCTGCTCGAGGTCGTGCTCGCCGCGGGCCACGAGGTGCACCTCTCGGTGAGCCCGTCGGGCCAGGCGGTAATCCAGGAGGAACTCGGCCGCCGCGTCGACCTCGAGCGGTTCGACCTGGCCGACCTGCTGGGCGGGCCCGCCCCCACCGCCGGCCGCTTGCGCTACCACCATTACAAGAATCTGATGGCCCCGATCGCCAGCGGGTCGTTCCTGACCGCCGGGATGGTGATCTGCCCGTGCAGCGGCAGCACGCTGGCCGCGGTGGCCCACGCGATGGGGGAGAACCTGATCCATCGGGCCGCAGAGGTGCATCTCAAGGAGCGGCGAAAGCTCGTGGTCGTGCCCCGGGAGACGCCGCTCTCGCTGCCGCAACTGAAGAACATGCAGGCGATCCACGAGGCGGGGGCCGTGGTGCTGCCCGCCTCGCCCGGCTTCTACGCCCGGGCCGAGACGGTGAGCGACCTCGTGGACTTCGTCGTGGCGCGGATCTGCGATCAGGTGGGCGTGGCCCACTCGCTCGTCCGCCGCTGGGGATCCGACGCATGACCGCTCCGACGCCAACGGTGTCGGCGCCGGATCGCCCGCCCGCCGAACGTGCCGTTCCGGCTCCCGGCGGCTCTCGGCTGCGGACCTATCTCGAGCTCGTCCGCTTCAGCCACACGATCTTCGCCCTGCCGTTCGCCGTGATGGCGGCGCTGATCGCGATCCGCTTCGGAGGCGACGGCCGCTGGTCGCTGGTCGAGCCCTGGTCGCTCGCCAAGCCGGTGCTTGGAATCCTGGCCTGCATGGTCGCGGCCCGCACGGCGGCCATGGCCTTCAACCGGCTCGTGGACCGGGCGATCGACGCCGAGAACCCGCGGACGGCGTCGCGGCATCTGCCGCGGGGCGCCGTGGGCACCGGCGAGGTGCTCGGGCTGGTGGTCGGCTCCGCGGCCGTGTTCATCGCGGCCACGCTCCTGTTCCTGCCCAACTGGCTGCCCTTGGCGCTCTCGCTGCCGGTGCTCGCCTGGCTCTTGGGCTACTCGTTCGCCAAGCGGTTCACGTCGCTCGCTCACCTCTGGCTCGGCGCCGCACTCGGCCTCGCGCCGGTGGCCGCCTGGATCGCGCTGCGGGGCCAGACGCTGCTTCGCGATCCCGTGGATCTGCTGCCCGCCGCGATCCTGGGCCTCGCCGTCACCACCTGGGTGGCCGGCTTCGACATCATCTACGCCTGCCAGGATGCCGCCTTCGACGCGGCCCATGGGCTCTGCAGCGTGCCCGCCCGACTGGGCGTGCCCCGGGCCCTCGGGCGGGCCAAGTGGCTGCACCTGGTCACGCTCCTGTTCCTCGCCCTGCTCCCGGCCGTCGTCCCGCAGCTGGGATGGATCTATTGGGCGGCGCTGGCCGCCATCGCGGCCCTGCTTGCCTGGGAGCACGCGCTCGTGCGGCCCGACGACCTCTCGAAGGTCAACCAGGCCTTCTTCACGGCCAACGCCGCAATCGGCCTGGTGCTCCTGGCCGCGATCGCGGTGGATCTCTGGAGGTGAGCGTCGCGAGGCCGGCCGGCTCAGGCCGCCTCGGCGTGCTGCCTGCGGGGCAAAAAGCCGATCCCGAAGCAGGCGACCATCGCGGCCCAGAAAGCCAGGCACTCGGGTCGCCGGAGGTCGTGGAAGTCGAGCAGGTGCGGCACGTGGGGAATCCCGCCGACGGCGTGAGCGTCGCTGGCGGCCTGGCCCCCGTCGGCATGGCCGTCGTGGGCTGGCTTCATTCCGCCGGCGGTCAGCGGCCAGTTCGCGTCGAGCCAGCCTTCATACCGCTCGACCGTCTCCCGCCGCCCACCCTCGAAGCCCGGGAGCTCCTGCGACCAGTCGCTGTTGAGGCCCCAGTCGGCCACGAGCTTGAGCCCGATCACGATCACGAGCAGATACGCCGATTCCTCGAACCGCGGGAACCGGTCGAGCAGCTTCACGAACACGGCGGCGGCGAACCGCATCAGCACGACGCCGAGAATGCCCCCCGCGATCACCACCCAGAGCTTCTCCTGGCGGCTGCCGGCCAGCGCCATTGCCGCCAGGATCGAGTCGACCGCAAAGGCCACGTCGGTCAGCTCGATGACGGCCACCGTGCTCCAGAACGACGGCCCGCGCCGCCTCGTGACCGACCCGCCAGACCTGCCGCCGGCCGCCGGCACGGCGGAGACCTGATCGCCCGTGACGAGTGACGAGCCCACCGGCACGCGTTCCTTGATCTCGAGATCCTCCTGGGCGGTCGTCAGTTGGCCTCCCGTCTCAACGTCCACGAGCACGGGCTGGCCCGAGGCGTCGAGCACGAGCTTCTCCCCCTCCTCCTCCTGGGCCTCGAAGAACAAGTGTTTGACCGCGATGAAGATCAGGTAGCCGCCACCGAGCAGTTTCACGAAGGTCCACTTGAGCAGAAAACTGGCCGTGGCGATCGCCAGGACGCGAAACACGAAGGCCCCGACGAGCCCGTAGGAGAGCGCCCGCGGCCGCAGGTGCGGCGGCAGCCGCTTGGCCAAAAGGCCGAGCACGAGCGCGTTGTCGATCGAGAGCACGCCCTCGAGCAGCACGAGCAGCCCCACGATCACCATGTCGCCCCACTCGAACTGCTGGCCGAGGAAGGCGAGCGGCAGGGACACGGGCGGCAGCGACAAGAGGGCAGGCATCGAGAACTCGCGGCGCGGGAGGGGGGGATGCGAACTGGCTGCGGCAACTTAATCGATTTCGGCCCGCGAGGGGTTGCCCGGCCCCCATTTCGAGGGCTGTTTCGCACGGCGGTTGCAGAAATCACCGGCCTGCGGTTCTGGTAGTGCGGTCGCACGAAGACCGCCCCCATTCACAAGCCCAGAGACACCCATGATCCGAGCCATCACCCCGTCGCTCGAGCCGATCCGCGAGAAGGTGGAGGCCGGCGAGCGGCTCACGGCCGCCGAGGCCGAGTCGCTCTGGGATCCCGCCATCGATCTCCACGAACTCGGGGAGCTGGCGAACCTGGTCCGCGAGCGGAAGAACGGCAACTTCGCCTACTACAACATCAACACGCATCTCAATCCCACGAACGTCTGCGTCTACCGCTGCACCTTCTGCGCCTTCCGGGCCGACCTTCGCGAGGCCCGGGGCTACGTGATGAGCGACGAGCAGATCCTGGCCCGCGGCCGGGAGGCCGTCGAGGCCGGCTCCACCGAGATGCACATCGTGGGCGGCCTGCACCACCAGAAGGACTACGACTGGTATCTGAACATCATCCGGATCCTGCACGAGGCCTATCCGGCCCTGCACTTGAAGGCCTGGACCCCGGTCGAGATCAACTGGTTCTGCCACCTCACGAAGCGGTCGATCCGCGAAATCCTGGCCGAACTCAAGGACGCCGGCCTGGGCAGCCTGCCCGGCGGCGGGGCCGAGATCTTCCACCCGGAGGTCCGTGACCGGATCTGCGAGCACAAGGCCGACACCCGGGAGTGGTTCGAGATCCACCGCACGGCCCACCGGCTCGGCCTGCGGAGCAACGCCACGATGCTCTACGGCCACATCGAAAACGCCTACCACCGCACCGACCACCTGCTCCGGCTCCGCGAGCTTCAGGACGAGACCGGGGGCTTTCAGACCTTCATCCCGCTGGCGTTCCACCCGGAGAACACCAGGCTCTCGCACATCCCCAAGCCTTCGCCGGCGATGAGCCTCCGCACGATGGCGATCAGCCGGCTGGTGCTCGACAACTTCGACCACCTGAAGGCCTATTGGATCATGCTCGGGATCGGCACCGCCCAGGCGGCGCTCGCCTACGGGGCCGACGACCTCGACGGCACGGTCCGCCACGAACTCATCTATCACGACGCCGGCGCCACGACCCCCGAGATCCTCTCGGTGGACGACATCACGAAGCTGATCCGGGAGGCGGGCCGGGAGCCGGTCGAGCGCGACACGCTCTACCACCGCGTGGTGCGGGAGGGCAGCGCCTGGCGCACGGCCGAGGCGATCCACGCGGGGTAGGTTGTGACGGCGACGGTCATGGCCGTGCATGCCTCGTGTCGTCCACCGTTGGACCGCGAGGGGTTGCCGGTTCCCCGGAGCCAGCGTTGCTGGCAAGCGAAGGCAGGATGCCTGGAGCGAGCGGCCGGGCGACGGGGACCGGCAACCCCTAGCCCGCGTCACCAGCCGGCCTGACTTCAGCGTAACCGGGCTCCGGCTCACCCCACCTGGCCCAGGCCGAGCATCCCGCCCCAGCGGTCGAGCACGAGCTTTCTCAGCCGGTCGTATTTCGGATCGGCGAGCTCCGGATCCTGCTCGAACACGGCCAAGGCGTCGCGGCGGGCCTCGGCCACCACGGCCGAGTCGCGCAGCAGATCCGCGAGATAGAGCGGCGGAGCGCCGCTCTGCCGCGTGCCCACGAGGTCGCCGGGGCCGCGGAGCAGCAGATCCTGCTCCGCCAGGGCGAAGCCGTCGCAGGTGGCCACGAAGGCGTCGACCCGCGGGTGGGGCTCGCTGCCGGAGCCGGTGACGGCCCCGCAGATGCCCCGGGTCGGCCCGCGGGCCACGCGGCCGCGGAGCTGATGGAGCTGCGCCAGGCCGAAGGATTCGGCATCGAGGATCGTCATGATCGTGGCCTCGGGCACGTCGATCCCCACCTCGATCACGCTCGTGGCCACGAGCACGTCGAGCCGACCGGCCCGGAAGTCGTCCATGATCCCGGCCTTGGCCGCGGGCTTGAGCCGGCCGTGCACCAGTCCCAGCCGAAACGCCTCCAGCGGCCCCTGGGAAAGCTCCTCGAAGGCCGAGGAGATCGTGGCCAGATCCCGCTTCGACTCCTCGACGGCCGGCACGACCACGTAGCCCCGCCGCCCCGCGGCGATCTTGCCCCGGAAGAACTCCCACCACCGGTCGAGTTCGGCGGGCGTCACCCGGTAGCTGGCCACGGGCTGGCGGCCCGGCGGCTGCTCGTCGAGCGTCGAGACGTCGAGGTCGCCGTAGACGGCGTGCGCGATCGTCCGCGGGATGGGCGTGGCGGTCATCACGAGCACGTGCGGCTCGGCGAGCCCCTGCTGGAGCACCGCCCGCTGGAGCACGCCGAAGCGATGCTGCTCGTCGATCACCACGAGGCCCAAGTGGCGGAACGTGGCCGCCCCGAACACGAGCGCCTGCGTGCCCACCACGATGTCGGTCGCGCCGGAGGCGATCCGCTCCGTGATCTTCTGCCGCTCCTTCGCTGTCTGGCCGCCCACGAGCAGTTGCACCTCCACGCCGGTGCCGGCGAGCAGCCGCTCGAGCGAGGCGAAGTGCTGGCGGGCGAGCAGTTCGGTGGGGGCCATGATCGCGGCCTGATACCGCTCGGGCCTGGCCGCGGCGGCGGCCGCGGTTTCGGCGGCGGACGTTGCCTCGGCGGCCGGGTTCCCCGCGGGCTCGGCCGGCGGCACCGGCGTGGCCACCGCCGCCAACAGCGCGTAGACCGCCACCGCCGTCTTGCCGCTGCCCACGTCCCCCTGCAAGAGCCGATTCATCGGCTCCGGGCTCGCCAGGTCGGCGGCGATCTCCCCACACACCCGCCGCTGGGCCGCGGTGAACTCGAAGGGAAAGCGGGCCCGAATCCGGGAGTCGAGCCGGGCATCGACGGTGATCACGGGCGCCGCATGGGCCCGCTTTTGCCGTCCGCGGTGCATCCGCAGCGCGAGCTGGAGCATGAACAGCTCCTGATAGACGAGCCGCCGCCGGGCCGCGTCGATCGCCTCACGGCTCGACGGGCAGTGGATCTCCTTGAGCGCGGCCTCGATCGGCAACAGGCCCTTCTCGGCGAGCATCGCCTCGGGAAACGCCTCCGGGCAGATGCCGGCCGCATGCTCGAGCGCCGCCTCCACCGCGATCCGCACCTGCGACTGCTGCACGCCCTCGGCCAGCGGATAGATGGCCAGCCATTCCGAGCCGTGGGCCGCCTCGCCGCCGGCCAGCCAGCGGACCTCCGGGTGGGCGAACTCCCAGCCCCCCTTCCCCCGCCGCGGCTGCCCGGCCAGCACCACCTGCATTCCCCGTTCGAACCGCTTGGCCATGAAGGGCATGTTGAACCACACGCCGCGCACCCGCCCGCCGGCAGCGTCGATGGTGACGGTCAGCATCGAGCGACCGGCGAAGGTGGTCCGCGAGGCGACGTCGCTCACCGCGCCGGCCACCGACGCATGCTCCCCCTCGGCGAAGTCGGCGACGGCATGGGCCCCGGAGAAATCCCGGTAGTCGCGGGGGAAGTGCAGGAGCGCGTCCCGCACCGTGATGAGCCCGAGCTTGGCGAGCTTCTCGGCCCGGGTCGTGCCCACGCCCGGCAGCCGCTCGAGCCGCGTGGCGAGGCTCGGCTCGAGGCTGGGTGCGGCGGCGTCCATGCCGGGATTCTAGGAAAGCCCCCTGCGTTGTGAGGCAGAACGACGAGTTTTTGCGAAACAACAGCTTCCGGCTGACCCAGAGCCGCAGCGTCGCAGAATCTGCTAACCCTTCAGCCTCTGATACGCCCCGACGGCGAGCCGGTCGCACTCCTCGTTCTCGGCGTGGCCCGAGTGGCCGGCCACGTGCGTGAACCGGATCGTGTGGGCGGCCGCGAGCCGGTCGAGCTCCCGCCACAAGTCCTCGTTCTTGACCGGCACGAACCGGCCCTTCTCCTTCCGCCGCCAGCCCTGCGCCTTCCACTTGGGCATCCAGTCGGAGAGGCCCGTGCCCACGTAGACGCTGTCGGTGACGAGCTCCACCACCGTCGGCCGCTTGAGCTGCTCGAGGCCGCGGACGACCGCCGTCAGCTCCATCCGGTTGTTGGTCGTGTCCGGCTCGGCGCCGGAGGCCTTCGACTCGCGGCCGGTCTGCGGATGGCGAAGGATGTAGGCCCAGCCCCCGGGGCCCGGATTGCCGCTGCAGGCCCCGTCGGTGAACAGCACCACCTCCGCCTCGGACTGTTTTGGCATCGTGCGGCTTTCTCCCTGCCGGCCGAGGATCCGGCCGTGTTTCCTCAGACCACGCTTCGCATCGCGGCCCGGGCCGGCTCCGGCTCGCCTGCCTGCTCCAGCCGGAGCGGCAGCGTCACCGTGAACCGGCTCCCTCGGCCCAACTGGCTCTCGAGCGTTACGTCGCCGCCGAGCAGCCGGCACAGCTCGCGGACGATCGACAGGCCGAGTCCGGTGCCGGAATACTCGCGGGTCATGGCGTCATCGCGGCGAAACACGCTCCCCTGGCGAAACTTCTCGAAGATCGCCTGCTGATCCCCTTCGGCGATGCCCACGCCCGTATCGCTGACATCCAGGGCGAACTCGTCCGCCGGGCCGCCGCCCATCGGTTCCACGAGCCGCGCCGTCACGTCCACCCGCCCCCCTTCGGGCGTGAACTTGACCGCGTTGGAGAGCAGATTGGCCAGGATCTGCTGCACCTTGCCCTGATCCTGTTCCAGCTCGTCGAGTCCGGGCCCCACCTCGAAGGTGACGTCGATCTGCCGCTTCTCAGCCAACGGCCGGATCATGTCGCACTGGGCGCTGACGGCCGACTCCAGCCGGAACACCGTCGGCCGAACCTCCATCTTCCCGGCCTCGATCTTCGCCAGGTCGAGAATGTCGTTGATCATCTCTAGGAGCATCCGCCCCGATGAGCGGATGTTTTCCACATACCGCTGCTGCTTGGCGTCGAGCGCCGGATTGCCCCCCAAGACGTCCGAGAAGCCGAGGATGCTGTTGAGGGGGGTCCGCAGCTCGTGGCTCATCGTGGCCAGGAAGTCCCCCTTCAGCCGGTTGGTCTCGTAGAGATGGAGATTGGCCTGGGCCAACTCGTCCACCTTGTCGTCCAGCGCCGTGTTGGCCTTCTTGAGCTCCTCCTGGGTGTCGATCAGGCCGCGGAGCATCCGGTTGAAGGCCACCCCCAACTCCTCGAACTCGTCGGCCGTGTGGATCTCCGCCCGGGCTTCGATGTTGCCCCGGCGCACCTCGTCGCTCACGTCGCGAAGATGCTCGAGCGGCTTGACGATCACATGCCGCACGATGACATACGCGACCAGCATCGCCAGAAAGACCGTGATGATCGCCGTGGCCCAGAGGATCGCCCGGTTCCAGTTGATCGCCTTCTGCGTCGCGGCGTTGGGCATCGCCACCTTGACCACTGCCATCAGGTCCCCCTCGGCGAGCTTCGGCCGCCCCCCGCCCGCCGCGGCGATGGGCGTGCCGCGATACACATGACACTGGGCGCAATCCTGGCGAAACCGGATCGGCTGGTAGTAGTGGTATTCCTGATTGTCGTCGGTGCGGAAGTCGCGGCACTCGACCGCCGCTGCGGCCGCCGGCGCCGTGCCGGCCCCGCCCGGATCCCCGCCGGGCCGGGGCGGGGCCGGCCGGCGGTTCAGGAAGCCCTCGAGCACGTCCACGTCGAGCGGCCGATACTCGGCCCGCTCCGCCGGCGGGGCGTCGGGCCGGAGCATCCGCCAGCGAAACTTCTCCTGGGGCAGCCGCTTTTCCAGGCTCTCGATCGTGCTGGCATATTGCTGCTCCTTCTCGAGCATCTTCCAGTGATACTGGAGCATGATCGCATCGACGACGTGCCGCCCCGTGGCCTGGCTGCTGGTCGAGACGAGCTGCTCGGTGCGGCTGCCGTACCACCAGAAACTGGCCGTGATCAGCACGAACAGGCAGAGCCCGAACAGGAAGCGGACCTTCCGTTCGAGGCTCGTCTCGCCGAGGATGTCGCGGATGGAGCGGTAGGACATGGAGTGGCTTCCCGTCCGACATCCTACCCTGCGCGGAAGGCCTTCCGCCTACAGCATCTCGACCGGATCGACATCCACGATCCAGGCGATCCCGTCGGGCGTCTTCAGGCCGGCTGTCGCCCGGCTGACGAGCCCGCGGAGCGCGGGGCCATCCGGCCCGTGCACCTGGAGGTGATGGCGAAACCGCTCCCGCAGCCGCGGGATCGGCGCCGGCGCCGGCCCCAGCACGCGAAAGCCGGCCCCGTCCTTCCCGGCCTCCACCCGGAGCCGCTCGGCGAGCGTGCCCGCCCAGGCCGCCACGCGGTCCTCGTCGGCGCCCCGCACCACCAGCCGGACCACGTTGCCGAACGGGGGATAGAGCAGCGCCTCGCGGATCGGCAGCTCGCTCCGCACGAAGGCCTCGTAGTCGTGGACGGCCGCCGCCCGGATCGCCGGATGGTCGGGCGTGCTCGTCTGCACGACCACGCGGCCCCCCTGCGGCCCCCGCCCGCTGCGGCCCGAGACCTGCGTGACCAGCTGGCAGGTCCGCTCGGCGGCCCGGAAGTCGGCCAGGTGAAGCGCCGCGTCGGCGTTGACCACGCCCACCAGCATCACGCTCGGAAAGTCGAGCCCCTTGGCGATCATCTGCGTGCCCACCAGGATGTCGATCTGGCGATCGCGGAAGGCGTCGAGGGTCTGCTCGTGGCTGCCCCGGCTCCGCATGGTGTCGGTGTCCATCCGGGCGACCGCCGCGTCGGGAAACGCCTTCCGCACCTGCTCCTCGAGCCGCTGCGTTCCCGTGCCGCGGTGCACGAGCCCCGGCGAACGGCACTCGGGGCAGTCGGCCGGCAGGCGGGTCACCAGCCCGCAGCCGTGGCACACGCCCTTGTTGCCCGGCTGATGGAGCGTGAGCGCGATCTCGCACTGCGGGCACCGCATCGAGTGGCCGCAGGCCTGACACTGCACATGCGTGGCGAACCCGCGGCGATTGAGCAGCAGCATCACCTGCCCGCCGGCGTCGAGCGCCCAGCGGATGCCCGCCGCCAGCCGGGGGCTGATCGCGCCCCGGCTGCGGGCCGAGGGGTCGCGGAGATCGACGGTGATCACCGCCGGCAGCTGCGAGCCACCCACGCGATCGGCCAGCCGGCACATCCGCCACTCCCCCGCCAGGCACCGCGAGAAGGTCTCGAGCGCGGGCGTCGCCGAGCCGAGCACCAGCGGCACGCTCTCCGCGCGGGCGATCCATTCCGCCACGTCACGCGCGTGATACCGCGGCGCCGTCGCCTGCTTGAACGAGCTCTCGTGCTCCTCGTCGATCACGACCAGGCCGAGCCGGGGTGCCGGCGCGAAGATGGCCGACCGCGCCCCGACCACGACGTTCACCCGGCCGGCGGCGATCTCCCGCCACTGGCCGTGCCGCTCGGCCGGCGTCAAATGGCTGTGGAGCACCGCCACCGTGCCGAACCGGGCCCGGAAGCGGTCGCAGGTCTGCGGCGTGAGGCTGATCTCGGGCACGAGCACGATCGCCTGCCGACCGTAGGAAATCGTCTCCTCGACCGCCTGCAGATAAACCTCCGTCTTGCCGCTGCCGGTCACACCGAAGAGCAGGATCGTCTCGTGCCGCCCTTCGCGCATCGCGGCCGAGATCGCCCCCAGGGCCGAGGTCTGGGCCGGCGAGAGCGTCTCCGGCCGGTCGTGGGCGATGGCCCGCCGCGCGGGGCCGGCGGCGGTCGCGACCGTGCCCGCCTCGTGCAGCAGCCCGACCTTCACCAGCCGCGTCACGACCGCCCGGCTCGCGCCGGCAGCCTGCGCAAGCTGCTCGGCCGTGGCGGGCTGCGCCGCCGCCGCGAGCACCCGCGCCTGGGCCGGCGTGAGCTTGCGGGCGGGATCGACATCGCCCGCGACAAGCAGCGTCGAGACCCTCGCCTTCCGCCGCAGCCGCACGCCCGCCGGTAGCACGGCCTCGAGCACCTCGCCCCGCCGGGCCATCCACCGCTCCGCCATCCATTCGGCCAGCGCGAGCATCCGCCGCGACAAGAGCGGCTTGTCGTCTTCGACGCCGGCCACCTCCTTGAGCGGCGTCTGCGGCAGCTCGCCCGACCGCACGGCCACGCAGTAGGCCAGCCGCAGCCGGTTGGCCCGGCCCAGCGGCACCCGCACGCGGCGACCCGGCTCGACGGCCGCGGCCAGCGACTCCGGCACGAGGTAGTCGAGCGGCTTGTCCACGCCGTCGGGCAGCACGACCGTGGCGATCGTGCCCAGCCGCCGGTCGTCCTCGGCCCACGCGGGCCTGTGCTCGAAAAGGTCCCGCTGGGTCGGCTGGTCGGGCGGCATGCCGGTGATTCTAAGGGATCCCCTGCGCGCGGGCTCGCGGTTACCCGTGCCATCTCGCCGGACGCTCCAGGGTGACGCAGGCTCGGGGCTGGGAACCAGGGTAGGCTGATCGCCGAAACAGTTTCGTTTTCGCGCGGCGAGCCATCGTACGGAGAACCTCATGCGGATCGGCGTGTTCGGCGGGAGCTTTGATCCGGTGCATCTCGGGCACCTGATCGCGGCGGAGTGCGCCCGGGAACAGGCCAGGCTCGATCGGGTCGTGTTCGTGCCGGCCGCCGCGCCGCCCCATAAGCCGGGCCAGGTCCTGGCCGAGGGGCGGCACCGGCTCGAGATGCTGTCGCTGGCGATCGGCGGCCACGACGCCTTCACCGTCTCGTCCGTCGAACTCGACCGCGGCGGCACGAGCTACACCGTCGACACCCTCGCCACCCTCGCCGCCGCTCATCCGGGCGACACGCTCGTGCTCCTGCTCGGGCCTGACGCTTTGGCAGGCCTGCCCACCTGGCGGGAGCCGGAGCGGATCGCCACGCTCGCCGAGATCGTGCCGGTGGAACGCGACTCGCTCGACGATCTTTCTGCCGCGGCGGCAGCGGGAGGGCTCGCCGACCTGCTCGGCGCCGAATCCGTCGCGGGGATTCTCGCCCGCCGCGTCCGCATGCCCGCCGTGGGCGTCCGGGCCACTGCGATCCGGGCCGCGGTCGCGGCCGGCCGAAGCATCCGCTACCAAACGCCCCGGGCCGTCGAGCGGTACCTCGCCACGCACGGCCTCTATCTCTAACGGCCACCCAGGGCCTCCGGCGCTAACGGCCACCCAGGGCCTCCGGCGCTAACGGCCACCCAGGGCCTCCAGCCGCCTGGCCAAGAGCCGGCTCTTGGGCTCCGCTTCCGCCCGCGGGTCGGCGGCCAGCGCCCCGAGCAAGACATTCAGCCGTTCCGCCGGCCCGTGTTCGAGATTCAAGAGGATCCGCCGCTCGCCCGCCACGACACATGGCCCACCGGCCAACTCCCCGAGCGGCTCCTCCCGCACGACATAGCCCAGATCGGAAGCCAGTTGGCGGGCCTCCTCGAGCAGTCCGAGCGTGTCCTGCATCACTGTTCGCCTTTCTTGCCGCCGCCCTGAGTCCTCACCGCGGCCAGCCGCTCGGGAGCCCCCGCTGTTCACGCCGGGCATCGACGGCCCGTCGCCACTCCGTGTACCGGGCCCGCTCCTCCGGCGTCGTGCGATCGATCATCGACTTCCGCCGGCGGTTCCGCTCCTCCTCGGAACGGCTGCCACCGGGTCGCGGATTCGCCGCGGGCTGCGGCGTGCCCCCGGCCTGCGAGATCGCCCGGGCCTCCGGGCGGCCGCCGCCGAGCGCGCCGGCCACCGCCCGGCCGGCTTCGAACGCCTGCCGCATCATCTCCTCCTGGTCGATCTGCCGGTCGATCTCGGCCTGCCGCTTTTCCGACGGCAGCGCGAAGTAGGCGTCGATCCGGGCCCGAACCGCCGACTGGACCACGCTCCGCCCCGCCCGCTCGACCTGGGTCCGGAGGGTCTCGGGAAGCGCCTCCGTCTTCTGCCGGATCTCCATCATCGACGCGGCCATGGCCGCCGCGTCGGCCAGGTTGGCGGGCCCGCTGCCCTGCCCGAACCGCTCCCGGGCCTGCTCCTGCAGCGCGATCACCTCCGCCACCCGCGGGTCGGTCGCGAACCGGAGCCAGCCCGCCAGCCAGGCACCGAACAGGGCGAGCAGCAGAAGCCCGACCAGCCCCGCCCCCCAGACCCACGCCGCAGGCCGCTCCTGGTCGCGGTCCGCCGGCCGCCTCGTCGTCATTCGGCTGCTCGCCGTGCTCATGGGTGCTCCTCCGTATCGGGGCCGGCTGCCGTCACAGGTTCTCGACATGACCGTCGAGATAGAGGAAGTTGCGGGCGCCCTCCGGCGGGGCCGACCGCTCGTTGAACTCGTTCTCCGGGTCGCTGGAGAAAAACGTGAACCCGCCGTGGAAGGCGTCGAACTCGTACAGGATCCAGAGCCGCGTTGAGGAGCCCTGCTGGCCCCGGAAGGCGAGCGCTTCTTCCCGGGTGCGGCCGACGTCCTTGCCGGTCGCCGGGTCGGTCTTGGTCAGCCGGCGGGCCGGATACTCGTAGCTCGTGCCCTCGTACGACAGATCCTTGTACTCCGGCGGCCGGTCGGCCAGCGAGCGGCCGAGCCCCGCGAGCCGCTCCTGGAACTCGGTGACGTAGGCCTGGGGCCGCACGAAGTAGGCCGCATCGGACGGGCAGCGGAAGCCGGCGCGGTTGTCGTCCATGAAGGAGCCGATCGCCGCCACGATGCTCGGCTTGATCGGCCGCTGCGGGGTGAAGAACTCGAGCTCCTGGCTGGGCACCACCGCCGCGTCGGGAAACCGCCCCCTCTGGCCGCTCCCGGTGGTGCGGTCGAGATAGAGCTGCATGGCGACGCCGATCTGGCGGAGGTTCGACTTGCAGGTCGTTCGCCGGGCCGACTCCCGGACCGCCTGCACGCTGGGCAGGAGCAGCCCGATCGAAAGCGCGATGATCGCGATCACCACGAGCAGTTCGACCAGGGTCATCCCCTGAGGCCGCCGAGGCAAGCGAGGCAAAGGCTGCGGCATGGGGGGAAGATGAACCGTGGCGGAGGCTGGTCGGGCGCACTGGCCGACAACTTGAACGGTCGAGCAACCGAAACCGATCGCCGATCCGAGTCTACAGCGGCTGCCGGGAGGGGGACGATACGCGACGGGGGGGCTCATGTCCCAGCGGGGGCGGGAGTTCGGATGCCCGGAGCGGCGCGGGGGCCGGGCTTCGACACGCCTTCCGCCCGACTCACGTATCCTTTCCCCTCCACCGGGCGACCAGGCCGCCGATGAGCTTCGACCAGGCACGGCCCACTGAACCCCGATCCGGCGACGGACCGGTGCGCCGGGACACCCCGGCACCGGTCCGCGCTCCCGGTGGCGGTCCGGCCGTGGCGGCGCTCGAGCGGGATCTCATCGCCGCCCGCGCGGCCCATGCGGCCGAGATCGCGGCCCTGAGAGGCGAACTGCTCGAGGCCCGCAAGCAGGCCAGTCTCGGGGAACTGCTCGGCACGACGACCCACGAGTTCAACAACGCCCTGACGACGATCCTCAACTATGCCCGCCTCGGCCTGCGGCATCGCGACCAGGCCACCCGCGACAAGGCGCTCGAACGGATCCTCTCGGCGGGCACCCGGGCGGCCAAGATCACGGCCAGCGTCGCTTCGATGGCCCGCAACCGCTCCGCCCGATTCGAGCCGGTCGACCTTCATCTTCTGGTCGAGGACGTGCTCGTGCTGCTCGAGCGGGAGATGATGAAGTATCGCGTCCAGGTGGAGCGGGAGTTCGCCCCAGTGCCCCGGGTCTCGGCCAATCCCGGCCAACTCCAGCAGGTGCTCCTGAACCTGCTCGTCAACGCCCGGCAGGCGATGCCGACCGGGGGCCGGCTGATCCTCAGGCTCTCCCACGACGAGCCCTCCGGCCTCGTGGACCTCATGGTTCGCGACACCGGCTGCGGGATGACTCCCGACGTGCTCCGCAGGATCTTCGAGCCCCGGTTCTCCACCAAGGCAGGCCCCGACGAGACGGGCAAGGGGGGCAGCGGCCTGGGACTCACAGCCTGCCGCGAGATCGTCGAGGCCCATCGGGGCCGGATCCGCGTCGAGACCGCGCCCGGCAAGGGCACGGCGATCACCGTGCGGCTGCCGGCGATGGCGATGGCTCGTCGCTCCGCCTGAGCGGGAAAAACCGCAGCCCGATCGCAGGCCGCCAGCGGGATTGCCGCGCCGCCGCCAGGGCGGCTAGTCTCCCCGGGCCGCTCTGCTCCAGCCCGCCGCGAGAGATCCGATGACCGTCGCCCTGCCGCCACTTCGCCGCCTGCTCGGGCCGGCCCTTGCCGTGCTCGCCTGCTCGGCCCTGCCGGCCGCGGCCGAGCCCGGGGTCGATTCCTCACCGACGCCGCGGGCCGCGGCTCCCGCGCCGGCGGTTCCGCCCGTGCCGGATGGCACGCCCGCCGAACTGATGGCCTACATCGAGGCCCTGTCCAACCCGGCCATGATGCCCACCTCCCGGGCAAGGCGGCGGTACTACCTCCGTCGCGCGGCTGCGGCGACGGCCGAGGCCGCCGCCAAGATTCGGGCCCAGACCGGGCCCGACGAGGCCCTCCACCAGCGGGCGCTGATCCTGGAACTCGACGCGCTCGAGACTCTCCGGCAAGCGGGTGAACCGCGGGCCGCAGCGGCCTTGGCCGCCCTCGCCGACTCTCTGGGCGACACCCCCGACCGAGCGGTCGCAGCCCGCGCCCGGCGTGCGGCGGCTTCGGCCCAAATCGACGCGGCCCTCGCCTCGGGCCGGCCCGAGGACGCCGCCTTGCTCGTGGCCCGGCTGGCCGCGCTGGTCAAGGCCGCCCCCGACGACGCGGAATTGGCCCGGACTGCCGCCGACTTCGCCCTCGCGCTCGGCGGCCTGCC
>JBIKXY010000193.1:0-5639 GCA_044355515.1 Pirellulales bacterium | reverse complement strand
CCCCCGACACCGGCCGAGGTCGATGCCTTTCTTGCCGACACCCGGCCCGACTCATACGCGTTATTGATAGACCGTCTGCTCGCCTCCCCGCGTCACGCCGAGCGGATGGCGGCCTGGTGGCTCGATCTCGTCCGCTACGCCGACACGGTGGGCTATCACGGAGACCAGACCCATGCCGCCTCGCCCTATCGCGACTGGGTGATCGCCGCCTTTCTGGCGAACGTGCCCTTCGATCGGTTCACGATCCTGCAGCTGGCCGGCGACCTGGTCGAGCCCCTGCCCGGCGAGCATCCCGACGACCGCGTCTTGGCGGCGGCCTACAACCGGCTCTTGCAGACGACGCACGAAGGGGGGCTGCAGGTGAAGGAATACCGGGCGATCTACCAGGCCGACCGGATTCGCAACGTTTCCGCCACCTGGATGGGGGCGACCGTCGGCTGCGCCCAGTGCCACGACCATAAATACGACCCCTACACGGCCCGCGACTTCCACGCGTTGGGCAGTTTCTTCGCCGACATCGACGACGAGAAGCACATGGGCAAGGCCGGCTTCGGCGGCGCGCCCAATGCGCTGCCGACCACGCGGCTGCCGGAACGGCCGATGGTGGGCCCCTTCGACCGTGAGCGGGCGGCGGCGCTCGACTCGGAGATCGCCGGCCTGCGAGCGAGCCTGCCGCCAACGCCCGAAGACAAGCCCGAACGGAAGACCCCGGTCAAGCCGGCCGCCGCGGGCGAGCAGGACGGCAAGGGTGGACCAGACGCTCCCGGCGGCGACCGGCCGGTCGCGGAGCCCGGCCCGCCCCCCGAGCCACCCGAGGTCGTCGCGAAGCGGAAGCGGCTCGCGGCGCTGGAGGCCGAGCGGAAGAAGCTCACCCGGTCGCTGATGGTCACGCAGGCTCTTCATGAGCCCCGCACGGTCCGGCTCCTGCCCCGCGGCAACTGGATGGACGACTCGGGCGAGGCCGTTCTGCCGGCGATCCCATCCTTCCTGGGCCGGCTCGCCACCGACGGTCGGGCCACTCGGGCCGACCTGGCCCGCTGGCTCGTCAGGCCGGTGGCCGACGGCGGCGTGGGCGAACTCACCGCGCGGGTCGCGGCCAACCGGCTGTGGGCGATCTTTTTCGGCGCGGGCCTGTGCCGCAGTGCCGGCGACTTCGGTGGCCAGGGCGAGCCCCCCGACCACCCCGCCCTGCTCGACCGGCTCGCGGTCAAGTTCGCGGCCGACTGGGACGTGCGGAAACTCGTCCGCACGATCGTGACCAGCCGGGCCTACATGCAGTCGTCGGAGGCGTCGCCGGAGCTGCTGGCCCGCGATCCCGACAACCGGCTGCTCGCGCGGCAGGGTCGGTGGCGGTATCCGGCCGAGGGCGTCCGCGACGCGGCCCTGCTCGCGAGCGGTCTCTTGGTCGAACAGCTCGGCGGCGCGAGCGTGCATCCCTACCAGCCGGCCGGCTACTACCGGCACCTAAGCTTCCCGCGGCGGGAGTACCAGGCCGACACCGACGCCCGCCAGTGGCGGCGCGGCCTGTACGTGCACTGGCAGCGGATGTTTCTCCATCCGCAGCTGCTCGCCTTCGACGCGCCCACCCGCGAGGAGTGCACGGCGGTCCGAGCGCGGTCGAACACCCCCAAGGCCGCGCTCGTGCTCCTGAACGATCCCACGTTCGTGGAGGCAGCCCGGGCCCTTGCCGAGCGGGTGCTCAAGGAAGCCGGCGACGACCCGGCCCGGATCGACTCCCTCTGGCGGCGCGCCGTCTCCCGCCAGCCGGATTCCGAGGAGCAAAAGCTCGTGGCGAATCTGCTCGCCCGCCGCCGCACCGAGTACGCCGCCGACCACGCGGCCGCCCGCGCCCTCCTCGCCGTCGGCCTCGCCCCCCGCGACACGTCGCTCGACGACGTGGAACTCGCCGCCTGGACGGCCACCGCCCGCGCCGTGCTCAACCTCCACGAAGCGATCGGAAGGTATTGAGCATGATGCCAATCACGGAGATCAATAACGAGCCCGCAAGAAAGCCACCGCGAGGGGTTGCCCGTGCCAATCGAGCGGCGTTGGAAACCGAGCGCAGCCAGGATGGCGGAGCGAGGTTTCCATCGAGCGACCGAAGGGCAGGATGCTCGCAGGGAGCGTCCGGCGAGATGGCACGGGCAACCCCGAGCCACGCGCACGTCTCAAAGTGACCCATGTCTGACCTGAGCCCCGTCCACCGCCGCACGTTTCTGGCTCGCTCCGGGCTGTCGCTCGGCGGGGCCGCGCTCGGCACGCTCCTGGCCCGAGACGGCCTGGCCGCCGCCGGCCGCGGTGCCGTCTGGCCGCTCCACCATCCGCCCAAGGCGAAGTCGGTGATCTTCCTCTGCCTCGCGGGCGGCCCGAGCCACCTCGAGACCTTCGACCACAAGCCGGTGCTCGCCAAGCTCGACGGCCAGCCGATGCCCGAGAGCGTCACGGCCGGCCAGCCGATCGCGCAGCTCCAGGGCAAGGAGTTGCGCGTGTTCGGGCCGATCCGGCCGTTCAATCGCTACGGCGAGTGCGGCGCGGAGGTGAGCGACTATTTTCCGCTGCTCGGGGGCCAGGCCGACAAGCTGGCGATCGTGCGGAGCATGGTCACGGAGCAAATCAACCACGACCCGGCCCACACCTTCATGAACTGCGGCACGGCCCTCTCCGGCCGGCCGAGCATGGGTGCCTGGGTGACCTATGGCCTGGGCAGCGAGGCTGACGACCTGCCCGGCTTCGTGGTGATGACGAGCAAGCTGGGGCGAAGTCCCCAGCCGATCGCGGCCCGCCAGTGGCACTCGGGCTTCCTGCCGGGGCAGTTCCAGGGGGTCGAGTTCGCCACGTCGGGCGATCCGGTCCACTACGTCGCCAGACCGCCCGGCGTCTCGCCGGCCCACCAGCGGGACCTGATCGACACCGTGGCCGCCCTGGAAAACCATCGACTGGCGCGGATCGCCGACCCCGAGGTGGCCACTCGGATCAAGCAATATGAACTCGCCTTCCGGATGCAGGCCAGCGTGCCGGCGCTCGCCGACCTGGCCGACGAGACTCCCGAGACGCTCGCCCTCTACGGTGCCACGCCGGGCCAGGCGACCGTGGGCACCAACTGCCTGATGGCCCGCCGGCTGGTGGAACGCGGCGTGCGGTTCGTGCACCTTTACCACAGCGACTGGGACCACCACGGCGGGATCGAGGGCTTCATGGACGAGATCTGCCCGCCCACCGACCGGGCCGCCGCCGGGCTGCTCACGGACCTCGAACGCCGCGGGCTCCTGGACGAGACGCTCGTGGTGATCGGCGGCGAGTTCGGCCGCACGCCGATGGGGCAGGGAGACAAGGGATCGATCGGCCGCGACCACCACATCAAGGGCTTCAGCATGGCCCTGGCCGGGGGCGGCATCAAAGGGGGCATCACCCACGGCGCCACCGACGACTTCGGCTACAACGCCATCACGGACGTGGTCCACGTCCGTGACCTGCACGCCACGATGCTCCACCTCCTGGGCATCGACCACGCCCGGTTCACGGTCGAGTTTCAGGGGCTCGACACGAAGCTCACCGGCGTCGAGCCGGCCAAGCCCGTCACGGCAATCCTGGCCTGACGCCACCAGCGACTGAGATCTGGACAGCGCCCGTGCAACGCCGGGCGAATCCAACACCGTCAGTCCCAACACGATCGCTTTCGATCCGGCAGCAAGGATGTCAGCCGCTTCCGGCGTCAGGCTTGGTGCGGAGTCGAGATCCGTGGAGCGTCGACAGCGGGTATCCGGGACGCGGGCATCCGGACAGACGAGGCGCAAGCGGCTCGGCGAACGCTTCCCGAAGCCCAGGCAGCCGCGGCTGGAGCAGGGAGACTTTTGCCGCCCCCCGAGCCGGTGCTCCACCACAATCGAATGCGCTTTAGGCAGGCGGCTCCTGCGGGGTCGGGGTGATCGTGCCCCGCACACCCAGCTGATACGCCCGGGACACGTGCGCTGTGTACTCGGCCTCAGGGATGACCTGGTCACGGGTCAGGATGGATCCGGAGGTGCCAGTCGGGTCGCCGACGATCGCCCAGCTGTAGTCCGGGGCATAGTCCAGAATCCAGTAGTTGCCCGGCTCGTCCCTGGTGGGCGCGCCGGAGAAGCTCACGTTGAGGCGGGTGTTGGCGGCATTGACCGGGACCGCTGATCCGGTGACGTTCCACGCCGGGCCGTTGGGGCCGTAGTTGCCGGAATTCTCCACCTTGATGGTGCCTTCTCCCTGGAGCGTGTAGACCGCCTTGGTGTTGACCAGCCCGGTGGAGAGGAACTGCTTCACGCTGCCCTGTTCGTACCACGTGCCCAAGTACTGAGCGATGTCAACCGGCGGCGGCGCGGGCAGCACGGTGACCCCCGTGCTGCCCATCACAATCGGCTGATTGGCGACGTAGATGCCGTCGTTGGGATTGCCGTAGATGCCGTAGACGGGATTCGTCGGGTCATAGCCCGCGTAGAGGTCGTTGATCCAGCCGGTGGCGAACGTGACCACGGCGTCGAGAGCGGTGACGTCGTCGAACTGAACGCCGACGAACTCGACGGGCTGCAAGGCCGCAAGCTGCTCGGTGGTGCGGCCCCAGTTGTTCGCGGCCTGCGGCGGCGAGGCGATCTGGTAGAGCGGAATGCCGGCCGAATCAAGCTTGTCGAGCGATGCGGCGAACTGGTTCGGGCTGGCAACCCCGTCGACCATCACCACGCCCCGCAGGTCCCCAGAGGCGCCGTTGTCGACGGTGCGGCCCGCCACCTCGGCGGCGAACCCGCCGCCCAGACGCTCTCCGGCCAGCAGGAAAATCTGGGGCAGCACCCCCTGATAGCCGGCGGCGGTCGCGCTGATGGCGAGCGCTCCACGATCGCCGACCATCATGTCGGCGACCGCCTGCTGCATGCCGGCACTGCCGAGGAAGGCCCCGGGCCGGGTCGGGATCTCGAACGAACTGATCGCCGGAGTGACGACGATGCTGTTGGTCTGCCCGGCGATCTGGGCGGCCAGCGCCGCGAAGGCCGCCGCATCACCGAGCTCGCCCTGCTGGAGCCAGACGACGCCGCTGGCCGAGACCCGGCCGTCGGCCTGGGTCGGGAAGTACCAATCCGCCGACGTCACATAGCCCCGGGGGCCAAACGGGATGGCCAGCGCCGAGCTGCCGGTTGTCACACCGGTCACGCCGTTACTCTGCGACGGAAGGACGGCCCCGGAGAGGCCGTTGCTGCCGCTGTTGACCGCGGGCCCCGGCTGAAACCCGGTCAGCCCGCCGATGGCGGCCAGGTCCGCACCGAGGCTCCACTCCGCCGCCGACCACATGTTGGCAAGCGGGGTGGGGAGCGGGGTCGCCGCGGCGGGGCCCAGCAGGATCGGGTGGTGCGCATCAGCATAGAGGCCATATTGGGGCGCTTCCGGCGTGGCGCCCACATACAGGTCGTTGATCCAGCCGGCGGACAGCGTGCGGGCGGCGGCCGCATTGCCAGGCAGCGACTCCGTGGTCATCAGCTGCGCCACGATCTCGTCGGCGGGGCTGCTGCCCACCATCGCGTCGACGTGTGACCCGCCGGTGAGCACCACGCCGCGAAACCGGCCGGGATTGGTCGCCACAAGGGCGTTGGTGGTAGCACCGTAGGCGTTCCAGAGCTGCG
>JBIKXY010000192.1:0-5650 GCA_044355515.1 Pirellulales bacterium | reverse complement strand
TCTGCTCCGACAAGACCGGCACGCTCACCCGCAACGAGATGACCGTCCGCGAGGTGGTGACGGCCGGCGGCCGCTGGCACGTGACCGGCGCGGGCTACGCGCCGCAAGGAGAGTTTTGGCGCGGGCAAGCGGCCGGGGGCCAACCGGCCGGCGGGCCCACGCGGGTGGCCGACGAGCCCGACCTCGAGCGGCTGCTCGAGATCGCGGCCCGCTGCAACAACGCCGAGGTGCGGCCCGGCGGCGACGGGGCCGCCTGGCAGGTGGTGGGGGATCCGACCGAGGGCGCGCTCGTGGTGGCGGCGCTCAAGGGGGGCATCTCGCGAAACGAGCCGGCGGAGCCGGTGGTCTTCGAGATCCCCTTCGACTCCGACCGCAAGCGGATGAGCGTGGTGGTGAGGCTTGCCGACGGCCGGCGAATGCTGGAGACGAAGGGAGCCACCGAGGCGGTGCTGCCCTGCTGCGGGGCGGAGCGGCGAAATGGCGAGGACGTGCCGCTCACCGACCGGCGGCGGCGGGAGATTCTGGCCGCGGCCGAGGGGCTGGCCAACAAGGCGCTGCGGGTCTTGTCGCTCGCCTGCCGGCCGCTGGGCGCGGAGGAGTCGGTGGAGCGGGAGCCCGACTTGGCCGAGCGGGAGCTCGTCCACGTGGGGCTCGTGGGCATGATCGACCCGCCCCGGGACGAGGTGAAGCGGGCGGTGGAGCAGTGTCGCACGGCCGGGATCCGGCCGGTGATGATCACCGGTGACCATCCGGCCACGGCGTTGGCAATCGCGCGGGAGCTCGGGCTCGCCGACGGGGCGGGGCGGGCCATGACCGGGGCGGAGCTCGACCGGCTCGATCAGGCGGCGCTCGTGGCGGCGGCGGCGGCGGTCGCCGTCTATGCCCGCGTCTCCGCCGAGCACAAGCTCCGCGTGGTCGAGGCCTTGGCGCAGGCCGGCGCTGTGGTGGCGATGACCGGCGACGGCGTCAACGACGCCCCGGCGGTGAAAGCCGCCGAGATCGGGATCGCAATGGGGATCGCGGGCACCGATGTGACGAAGGAAGCCTCCGACATGGTGCTCACCGACGACAACTTCGCCTCGATCGTGGCGGCGGTCGAGGAGGGCCGGGGCATCTACGACAACATCCAGAAGTTCATCCACTATCTGCTCTCCTGCAACGCGGGGGAGGTGCTCGTGATGTTCGTCGCGGCGCTGGCCGGGTGGCCCGCGCCATTGGCGGCGATCCAGATCCTCTGGCTCAACCTCGTCACCGACGGGCTGCCGGCCTTGGCGCTGGGGCTCGAGCCCCCGGAGCGGGACATCATGCAGCGGCCGCCGCGGCCGCCGCGGGAGGCGGTGATCACGCCGGCCCGCGGGGCCCTGATCCTGGCCCACGGCGTGCTCGTGGCGGCGGCGTCGCTCGGGGCCTTCTGGTGGACCTGGGGGGGCGACCCGGCCCGGCTGCCCCACGCCCGGACCGTGACCTTCTGCGTGGCGGCCTTCAGTCAGCTGTTGTTCGCGATCGGCTGCCGCAGCGACCGCGTCACGGCCTTCGGGCTCGGCTTCTTTACCAACCCCTGGCTGCTCGGGGCGATCGTGGTTTCAATGCTCCTGCAGATCAGCGTGGTGACGCTCCCCTATGCTCGGGACGTGTTCCAGGTGGGGGCGGAACTCGGCCGCGACTGGCTGCTGGTCGCCGGCCTTTCGCTGGTGCCGGTGACGCTGATCGAACTGGCCAAACTCGTGTGGCGGCTCACTTCCACTCGTAGGCCGTGAGGCCCTCGAGGTCGCGGACGTAGAGCTCCCGCCCCTCGACGGCGAGATGCGCCCAGCTCTCCTCCTCGGCCACCTTCGCCTCGCCGACGAGCTCGAAGACCTCGGGCGTGGCCCGGATCAGCCGCAGGTCGCCCGTTTCGTCGAGGGCCAGGATTCGGTCGCCGGCGGCCACCAGGCTCCAGTACTTGCCGAAGGGCTTCGTGATCCAGGCCTCCTTGCCGGTTGCCAGGTCGAGGCAGGCGAAACGTTGGTTGCGGAGGTGGACGTAGGCATGGCCGCCGATCACGATCGGGCTCGACATGTAGCCCTGCACCTTGTTCCGCCAGAGCTGCTCGACCGGTCGCTCGTCCCGGCCGGGGGCGACCGCGAACAGGAACGAGCCGCCGCCATAGCTGGTCGTGAACACCTTCCCCTCGTGCACCGTCGGGGTGACGATGTTCATGCCCCGGAAGGCCTCGACGCCCGTCTTCCAGAGCACGGTGCCGCTCTCGGGATCGACGCCGGCCAGGTCGTTGCGGGTCTGCACCAGGATCTGCGGCACGCCATCGAGGGTGGTGAGATAGGGCGAGGAGAAGGCGCTGCCCGACATCCCGCCGCCGTCGTCGAGCACCCGCCACACGATCCGGCCGGTCGCCTTCTCGAGCTTGACGAAGCCGGCCCCGGCCTGCACGTAGACGTGCGGGCCGATCACCAGCGGGCTCGACACGAAGCCGAACGAGGGCAGCGGGCTCTTCAGGGCCTCCATGAAGTCCACCCGCCAGAGCTGTCTGCCGGTGGCGGCCTCGAGGCACACGAGCACGTCCCGCATTCCGGCCACGAACACGCGGCCCTCGTCCACGCAGGGCGTGGCCCGGATCCAGGAGCCGTTGGAGGCGGCGAAGAAAGGCACGCTCAGCGAGCCCTCCCATTCGACATGCCACCGCTCCCGGCCGGTGGCCCGGTCGAGGGCCCGGACGTGCTCCGTCTGCTTGTCGCGGGTCTCGGTCACGATCACCGTGTCGCCCGCGAGAACGGGCCCGGAGTAGCTTGGGCCGAGATCCGCCCGCCACCGCTTCTCGAGCCGCTCGGGAGCCAGGCCGTCGGGCCAGTCGGCGGCGGCCACGAAGCCGTCGCGGCCGGGCCCGCGCCACTGGGTCCAGCCGGGTTCCGCGGCGGGGAGCGTGGTGAAGAGCGACAGGGCCGCGACCGGCCCAAGTGCCCACCGTGTGGTCGACGGAATCATGGCCGTGGGCCTCCCGGAAGCGCGTGCGATCCCCTAGCATAGGGCAATCGTCCCCGGAGAGCAGAGCCATGCAAGAGCCCATCAAGCGGATCCTCGTCGGCCTTGGCACGAGCCGGACGGCGGCGAGCGTCACGGCCCACGCGATCGAGATCGCCAAGCCCCGCGGGGCCGAGCTCGTGGGGCTGGCCGTCACCGATCCCGTTCGGCTCGAGTGGACGGGGCCGCGACCGATGGGCGTGGGCGTGGAGGAGAAGACGGCCGAGCTGCGGAAGTCGCGATACGAGCGGGCCCAGGCCGACATCGCCGCGGCCGGCGAGACCTTCTCGACCCGCTGCCGTTCGGCCGGAGTCGCCCACCGGGTGGACGAGGAGACCGGCGATCCCTTCGACGTGGCCGAGGATCTCGTCCGTTACCACGACATGTGCGTGTTCGGGCTGCGGGGCCTGTTCGAGCACGACGTGGTGCCCGAGCCGATCGACGCCCTGGAGCGGCTGGTCTCGGCCGGGGTGCGGCCGGTGCTGGCGGTGGCCGAGGAGTTTCGGCCGATCCGGCGGGTGCTCGTGGCCTTTTCGGGCTCGATCGAGAGCGCCAAGACCTTCAAGCATTTCGTGCAGTCGGGGCTGTACGCCGACGCGGCGGTGCGGATCGTGCACTTCGGCCACGACGAGGCCACGGCCCGGCGGCGACTGGAGAAGTCGGCCGGCTACTTCGCAGCCCACGGCCGCGTGGTGGACACCGATCATTGCAGCGGCGACGCGGCGGGCGAGCTCGTGCCCTACGCGGAGGCCTGGCAGGCCGACCTGATCGTGGCCGGCAACAGCTCCAAGAACCTGCTCTTGCGGAAGCTGTTCGGCGAGACGGCCCTCAAGCTCCTCCGGGAGAGCCCGCTGCCCTTGTATCTCGCGCAGTGAGCGGGCTCGGCAGCATCACGTGGCGGGCACCCAGGCCGGCGTAGGCCTCGGGGGTGCAGGAAAACACGATCACCTGCAGCCCCCGGTCGGCTGCCAGGTCGAGCAGACGCTGGAGCTTTTGCCGCCGGTCGGCGTCGGCGTTGGTGAAGGCGTCGTCGAAGACGATCGGCAGCGTGCCATCGTGGCTCTCGGCGAGAATCTCCGCCATCGCCAGCCGGAAGGCGGCAGCCACCTGCTCCCGCGTGCCGCCGCTGAGGCTGGAAAAATCCCAGGTCACGTTGCCGAACTCGCCCCGGGCCACGGAGAGCTTCCCGAACTCGCCGCCCGAGTAGGCGATCTCGACGGCGGTGTCGGGGCCGAGAATCGTCCGCAGGTAGTCGGCCACGCGACTGGAGAGCGGGGCCACGAACTGCGACTCGACATCCTGCTTCTTGGCGGCGAACAGCTTCGCCAAGAGTTTCGTGGCCTCGGCCTCGCGGCGGGCATTCGCGAGCTTGGCGGCGGCCAGCCGGCGCCGCACGGCTGCCCGGGCCAGATCTTCCCGCGGATCATCCGTGCCCTCGCGGCGGAGCCTCTCGCGGGCCACCTGCCGGGCCGTCTCAGCATCCTGCCGCTGCGACCGGAGGTTGGCGATTGCCCGCTCCAGCCGGGTCTGCTCACGGGCCAGCGAGTCGGGGGCGAGTGCCGTGAGCTTCTCCTGCGTGGCCTTGGCCGCCGCTGCGGTCGCGAGAGCCCGCTCGGCCCGCTCACGGATGGCGGCTGATCGATCGTTGCCAAACCGTTCCACGAGCAGGTCACGGCGGGCCTTCAGCGAGTCGATCGTGCTGCGGGTGGCCTGGATCGAATCGGCCACCTGCCGGCGGGCGGCGGCGGCCTCGTCGTGCCGTTTCCGGGCCGCGGCGGCCGCGGCGCTTGCCCGGGCGGCATCGGCGGAGGCGGTGTCGCGGGCGGCATGGGCGGCGACGAGTCTTGTATGGATCGCGACCTTGGCGGCCTCGGCCTGCTGTCTGCCCGCAGCGGCATCGCCCTGCTCCGCGGCTGCCGCCGCCGGGAACTCGACGTCGAGGTCGAAGCCGGCCGGCGCCCGGCGGCGAATCTCGGCTTCCACGCTGGTGATCTTGGCGACGAGCACCTCGAACTCGCGCCGGGCGGTGTCGCCACCGAGGCCGTCGATCGCTCCCTGCTGGGCAGCGATCTCGGCTTGAAGTGCTTGGAGGCGGCTGACGTTCTGTCGGGCTCGTGCGACCGACTCGATCTTGAGGCCATCGAGGGCCGCAGTCAGATCCCGGTCAGCCGTCTGACTGGCCCGCGTCGCGTCGGCGAGCGACCGGCCGCCGCCGGGCGAGATCCTGAGGGTCGTCTCGCTGCCGGGCGGGCCCACCGCGAGTTCGCTCTCGGCAGTGATCGTCACGGCCGCGGCCTCGGCCAGCGGCTCGCCGGCGAGCCGCGCCGGGCCGGGGCCGGCGACAAGCTCCACCTTGGTCGCGATCGCCTCGAGCGTGGCCGCGGCGGCGTCGCGGGTCCGCTCGAGCTTGTCGAGCCGCGACACGTCGTCGGCGGTGAGTGCCGGGAGTTGCTTCTGCTCCGCCACCAGGACGGCGAGGTTCTCCCGAATCGCGTCGATCCGAGCGCAGCGGTTGCCGAGGCCGTGCCGTTCGATCGTCAGCCGGGCCCGCTGCTCGCAGAGTTCGAGCAGGGTCACGGCGCTGGCCGCCTGCTGCGGCCGGGTGCTGGCGGAGTCCACGTCGTCGAATGCCGTG
>JBIKXY010000191.1:0-5665 GCA_044355515.1 Pirellulales bacterium | reverse complement strand
GGCCACCTGGCAGCGGTTTTCCCAGAGGCCGGGAGAGTCGGGCGCGAGGCCGAAGACGCGGTCGGCCGTTCGCAGCATCGCCACCGGAAAGGTCTGGTGCTTTTTCTTGCGGTCGCCCGCGTCGTAGACGATCCGACCCGCCTCGCGGCCGGAAAACGACGCCTGTTCTCCGTCGATCGCCAGGTCGAGCGGAAAGGCGACGGTGAATCGGTGCGGCTCCTGCGATCGGTGGGCCGTGTCGGCGGCGGGCTTTGCGGCGTCGGCCGTCACTTCGAGCACTCGCTCCACGAGCGCCGGCGTCTTCTGCTCGAGCGACCAGCGAAACGTGAGCGGCCCGATCGTTTTCGGGCCGAGGACGATCTCCTTGCCGTGCTCCGCCCGCGCGTGAAACCGCACCGGTTGCCACTGGCCGCCGGGCAGTTTGATCGCGACGCCCGCCGGCGCCTCGGCAGTGGACCGAGCCACGAGCACGTCGCCCGAGCGGTATTCGATGCCGACGGATCCGGTCGCCGCGTCCCCCTCACGAACGACGGCCGGCCGGATTTCGACGAGCTCCGCTGCGGCCGGCGTCGGCCGCAGGACGTGACAAACCACGAGCAGCAGGAACAAGCGTGTGTGTCTCATCCTCCCGATCATCCGCGGCCAAGGGCATGCCGAGGAATGGCGATTCCTGCTGCCGGCATGGCATTTTCTGCAGCGCGCGAATCGCTTTCGTGCTTCGAAACAGCTATCCTGTTGATGGTCATATCGTTTTTTGATGCGTCTTTTGCGGGGCGCTCGGCGCCAGCGTCCATGCGACTCGGCGGCCACCTCACTCCGCAGGATCAGCGGCTCGAAGCCGTCTTGCTGTCGGCCAACGACGGCCTCACGAACTTTCCCAAGACCCGCTGGATGTCGTCACGGTGGCCCAACTGGGTGCTCGACATCACCCACAGCGACCAGCGGCAACGCATCGGAACGGGCGCGACGTTCACGCGCCGGGCCGGCACGGCCGCCATCTACCGCCCAAAGGTGCGCTACGATGAGTGGCAGACCAAGGGGGGCTCGCAGTATGAGTCGTGGGTGATCTTCTCGCTTTCCGGCAAACTCGAGCAGGCGTTTCTCGATCTCACCGCCGACGGCGGCTTTTGCCATCTCCTCGATCCGGAGCAGCTCGTCGCGACGCGGCTGCGGCAGGTCAGCCAGCATGTCCACTATCGCAAGCCCGCCCACGCCCTGCAGGCCCAGGCGGCGTTCCTCGATCTGTTGGGGCTCGTCGCCACGTCGCGGCTCGTCGAGCCACGGCTGCGGCAGGTGGGGGAGTTGGTGGAGGCGAATCACGCCGAAACCCTCACGCTGCGGGTCGATCGCTACATCCGCTCCCGGATCGACGAGCCGCTGCGCGTGGCCCAGCTTGCCGCGCACGTGGGCCTCAGCCCCTCGGCGTTTGCCCATGCCTATTCGCCGCTGGCGGGCGAATCGCCCCATCGCACGATCGTGCGAGTGAAGATCGAGACCGCCAAGAAGCTGCTCGTCGAGGGCCGGCTCACCGTCAAGGAGGTGGCCCGGCGGCTCGGCTATTCGAGCGAGTTTCAGTTCTCGCGGTCGTTCAAGCGGTTCGAGGGCGTGGCCCCGACCACGTATGTCAAGTCGATGACGGCGAAGCAGCGGGGCTGAATTGTGTTCGCGGTTTCCCTCACCCGCGCTACGGGCTTCCAAGCGGTGAGTCCGTGGTCATCACTTCATCATCGACGAGCTCGGCAGTCGAGGGGTTGGGCACGTTGAAAGAGATCGCCTCGCCGGCCGGATCGGGAAACTCCGTGAGCGTCAGCCGCAGGTCGGGCTTCGCATCCGGATACCATGCGGCCGGTCGCCACGCGTCGATCGTGCAGGCCACGCCCTGCGGCCGCGTGGAGTCGTCGGGAAGCGGGCCCTCGATCGAGTCGGGCTTGATCGTCAGGAGCCGCAGGTCGATGGAGGCGTCGGCAGGTCGAACACGACGCGATCGCCCGCCTGCCACCGCCGCCGGTGCCGAACCGGAGTGAGCCCCTCCCGAAATTGCCGCGGCCCGGAGGTTTCCCTCCGGGCCGCGGACTTTCGTGTCGACGTCGGGCAACAGGTTTCGGTCCGACCTATCGACCCTCAACTCACTTGGTGGCGACCATCCGGCTGACCGGGGCGTCGGTCGAAGCCGAGCAGTCGGGGGCCGCACCGCAGGCCGGCTCCGCACCGCAAGCGGGCTCCGCACCGCAGCCCGGCTCGCAGCAGCCGTTGCCGGCGTCGCAGCCCGGCTCGCAGCAGCTGGAACCGCAGCAGCTCGCCTTCCGGCACTTCTTCGCGGCGTGGAGCGCCTTCAGAAGGTCACGGATCGGGGTCTTCTTCTTCCGCACGCTGCAGCAGCCGGCGGCCGCACCGCAGCTCGGCTCGCAGCAGCCAGCACCGGCGTCGCAAGCGGGCTCGCAGCAGCCGTTGCCGGCGTCGCAGGCGGGCTCGCAGCAGCCGTTGCCGGCGTCGCAGGCGGGCTCGCAGCAGCCGTTACCGGCGTCGCAAGCGGGCTCGCAGCAGCCGTTGCCGGCGTCGCAAGCGGGCTCGCAGCAGCTATCGCCGCAGCAGCTCTTGTGCTTCCGCTTGCACTTGGCGAACAGCCCCTTCAGGCCACCGAACAGGTCGTGCTTCTTCCGGCACTTCCGGGCACCGCAGCAGCCAGCACCGGCGTCGCAAGCGGGCTCGCAGCAGCCGTTACCGGCGTCGCAGGCGGGCTCGCAGCAGCCGTTACCGGCGTCGCAGGCCGGCTCGCAGCAGCCGTTACCGGCGTCGCAGGCGGGCTCGCAGCAGCCAGCACCGGCATCGCAGCCGGGCTCACAGCACGAGGTGCAGCCCTTGCAGCCGAGCATCCTGTCGAGGAGCTCGAAACCGAAGGACTGGCTACAGACGGTCACGCTGAGAACCAGCGCGCCGAGATACATCATACGCTTCATCGAGCCACATCTCCTTTGCTTGTGAATCACCGGTGTGCTCGTCCCGCTCGCGACGCCGTCACCCCGAGGTTGTGATTCACGAACTTTTTTGCGGCAGGCCTGTCGAGCCATTCCGTGACTCGAAGAATCTCAGGTTGCTGCCGCCCCCTGTTTGCCCGACGGGCACGGTGATGCCCCGGGGACATGGGGGCTATCGGCGGTGCTCGCGAACCGGCTTGAGAGCGGGCCCGGGTTTTTTTCCGCGACCAGAAGGGGGTGCGTGTCAGCGAAACCGTACCGTGCGCACCGCGCATTCGGACGGTGCGGCGCGCTCCCTCACAACCCGCAGGGCTTGACGGTCGAGCCGCCCGCAACCGGCAAGGTTTGCCATCGGCAACCAGCGGGGCGGCAAGCCCTGCGGGCCAAGTCAGGCCCCGCCCGCAGGCTTGACAGACTCACCGTGACCGGTACATTCCCCATGGACTCTGGTGGCAGGTCGATCGCTGCTGCGTTCGGCCTGCAAACAGGGAACTCCGGTGTGAATCCGGGACGGCCCCGCCGCTGTATTCGGGCGATCTCCGCTCCAAGCACTCCCTGGGGCGGGGGAAAAGCCGGTCGTATTCGAGCCATTGCCCTGCGTGTCCGCCAATGGCGGACACCCCGGGCGAGAAGGCATGCGACCGGCCGAGCTCGTGAGTCAGAAGACCTACCAGGTGTCGTGAGCTTGCCGGACCGCGAGGGCGGAAGGGCGGGCACGGTCGCAGCCGCGGCCGGTCGCAATCTTCACCGAAGGATCCGCTCCTGCGCGCACCTGCGTTCCCGCGGTCGCTTTGCGCCTTGTTTCCAGGCGCGGGGCCGGCTCAGGAAGACGGTGCGGCCGCAGCCGGAGAGTCTGCATGGATGGCAGGGCTTGCCGCCGCCGCGGCATGACGCTCGTCGAGTTGCTCGTGGTGGTGGCCGTGATCGCGGCGCTCGTGGTGCTCGTCCTGCCAGCGGTGCAGGGGGCCCGCGAGGCCGCCCGCCGGACGGCCTGTCTCAACAATCTCCGCAACGTGGGCTGCGCGCTCCACGGGCATCTGCTGGCCCACGGGGTCTTTCCGTACGGCTGTCTGGAGTGGAAGGGGGGCAAGGGCGGCGCCCGGAGGTGCCTCGCGTGGAGCGCCTTCATCTTGCCCTGGCTGGAGGAAATCCCGGCCCGGGACCGCCTGCGGACCGACCGTCCCTATGACCACGCCGACAACCTGCCCGCGGGCTCGACGGCGATCGCCGTCTTCAGGTGCCCGTCGGCCGACCGAGCCGGCCCGCTGGTCGATGGGCTCGGGCGGACGGACTACGGAGGAATCGCCGGGGAGCGAATCGCCTCCGGGCCGCTGGCGGGTCCGCTCGTTCACGAACAACGATTTCGGCAGTCCCAGATCGTCGACGGCCTGTCCAAGACATTGTTCGTCGGTGAATGCTCGGCGGGAGCATGGTCCGACGGTCAATGGATCAACGGCAGGAACCTGTTCGAACAGGCCTTCCCGGTGAACTCGACGGCGGCCTTCGACGCCCGGCGCGGGATCTGGATCGACGACGAGCTTCGCAGCCGTCACCCGTCGGGGGCGGTCGGGCTCGCGGGCGACGGTGCCGTCCATTTCATTTCGGATGCGGTCACGCTCGACGTTCTCGCGGCACTCTGCACGCGAGCGGGAGCGGAGGCCGGCGGGGGAACGATGGGTGCTCCTTGAAGCAGCACATGAGGGGAAGCCGCCCGGCGGTCGGGCGGTTCGGCGTCGGTAGGAATCTCAATGAAAGGTCGATCGATGAGCGTCAATGACAGCATGGTTTTTGCCCGTCGCTTCATCGCGGCTGCGGCTGCGGCTGCGGCGGGGGCCGGGGTGCTCGTCGTCGGGCAGCCGGCCCGGGGGGAGGTGCTCACCGTCGACTTCGAGGACGTCTCCCTCGGTGACGCGGCCTACCTCGATGGCAGCTACACGGATCCGGCGCTCGACGACCCGGCCCCGCAAGGGGGAGGGAGCGGCAGATCCCGGGCGGTGCCCTTCGTGTCGCGGGGCACGTCGTTTGCGAACTGGTACGACCGCGATTGGTTCGCGTGGACGGGCTTCGCCATCACGAGCGTCAACAATCCGATACCGTCGAGCCCGGTGTACGAAAATCAGTATTCCGCCGCCGCCGGACCGGCGTTCGCCGGCACTCGCTACGCCATCGCCTACCAGAGTTCCTACGGGCTCGCGCCGGTGATCGAACTCCCGCTCGGCTATGACGCGGCGAGCGTCCGCGTCACGAACACGACCTACACGAGCGCGGTGATCCGCGCTGGCTCTGCCCCCTACGCTCGGCAGTTTGGCAACGACCCTGCCACGCCAGGCGGCGAGACCAGCTATCCCGACGTCTTCAGCGTGACCTTCACGGGCTATGCCGGCGGGAACGCCACCGGTTCGGTGCTCGGCTCCGTCGAGTTCTTGCTGGCGGATTACCGCTTTGCCGACGACAGCCAGGATTTCATCGTGGATGACTGGAGAGAAGTGAATCTGTCGGCTCTGGCCGGCGCCCGCTCGATCGGGCTGTCATGGTTTTCCACCGATACGTCGACTTACGACGGCATCACGTACATCAATACCCCGACGTATCTGGCTCTTGACAACCTCTCGCTCGTGGCCGTTCCGGAGCCGGGCACCTGGGCACTCGCCGGCGCGGCAGCGGCTGGTGTGGCATGGCGGCGATACCGC
>JBIKXY010000190.1:0-5666 GCA_044355515.1 Pirellulales bacterium | reverse complement strand
GCTCTTGGGGGCGCTGGCCGAGATCACGATCGTGGGCGGACCCACGTCCACCTGCGTCGCGTAATACAGCCGCACCGGCCGTCCGCGGCCGTCGGGCGAGGGGCGGTTGGCGTCCACCGCATCGCGAAGCACGTCGTTGAGCTTGGCGGTCGCCACCCGGGTGCGGCTCTGGCGGTAGAGCCGCTGGGCCGTGTCGATCGCGGCCTTCACGTTGCGGCTCTTGGTGGCCGTCACGAAGGCCACCGGCGCCCAGGGCATCGTCCGGAAGGTGTCCCGCAGATACTGCGTCCATTCCCGCTTCTGCACCTCGCCGGCGTAGAGATCCCACTTGTTGACCACGAACACGACGGGCTTCGCCTCCTCCGTGATCGTCTCGGCGAGCTGCTTGTCGACCTTGCCGATCGGCTCGCTCGCGTCGAAGAACAGCAGCACCACGTCGGCCCGGCGGATGCTCCGCTGGGCCCGGTGGAAGGCGTAAAAATCGATGTCGCTGGTGCGGCTCTTGGCCCGGCGGAGGCCCGGCGTGTCGATCGCCAGGAATCCCTTGCCATCCACCTCGAAGCGGACGTCCACGCTGTCGCGGGTGGTGCCGGCCACGGGGCTGGTGATCACCCGCTCCTCGTGGGCCAAGGCGTTGACGAAGGTGCTCTTGCCCACGTTGCGGCGGCCCACCATCGCCAGCTTCATCTCGGGGAGGTCGGCCGACTCGGGGTCGTCGGCGGCCGGCGGCGGCAACAGCGGCAGGATCGCGTCGATGAGCGGCCCGCGGTTGCGGTGCTCGCGGGCGCTGACCACCAGCGGCGGCCCGAAGCCGAGCGGGGCGAAGTCGGCCGCCCCGGCATCGAGGCCCGGCGAGTCGGCCTTGTTGGCGACGAGGATCACCGGCGCCCCGGTGCGGCGGATCCGCCGGGCCACCTCCTGGTCGGCGGGCACCAGACCCGTCCGCACGTCCACGACAAACAGGATCGCCGCCGCCGCCGACAGCCCGCTCTCGATCTGGGCGTCGATCTGGGCCGAGAGCCCGTCGGGGTCGTCGAACCCCATCCCGCCGGTGTCCACCAGATCCACGACCCGGTCGTCGAGCTCGATCCGCTGCACGAGCCGGTCGCGGGTGACGCCCGCGGTCGGGTCCTCGATCGCGATCCGCTTCTCAATCAGCCAGTTGAACAGGCTCGATTTGCCGACGTTGGGCCGGCCCACGATCACGACCTGGGGAATCATGGGGAGGGCCTCAGGCCGGTGACATCGAGACGGCCGCGTCGCCCAGCCGCCGCTGGGGCGTGGCATGCACGAGGTAGCGGTGGGTGAGGCTCTCGGAAAACTCCCCCGCGGCCGTGCCCAGGAGTTCGAGCAGGCGGCCGAGTTCCGGCCGGTCGCCCGCGGGGCCGGTCGCCGCCAGCGCCTCCACGTCGGCCAGGCGGATCGCCGCCACGGCCTCCAGCACCGCCCGCCGCTCGCCCGAGAGCACGGGCGAGGCTTCGGCAACGGGCAGCGCTTCCACGTGCGCGGCCAGGGCGGCGAACTGAAACGCGATGCTCCGGGGATTGGTCTCGTCGGTGACCAGCAGATCCACGAGCGGCGCCGGCTCGAGGACGCCCAGGTAGCGATTGCGGTAGGTCATCGAGCTGTCGGCGATCTCAAGCAGCATTTCCTCGAGCCGCTGGGAACCGTCGGTGGCCGCCGGTGGCGACGACACGAGCGTGGCGGCCAGGATTCCGATCAGTCCGCCGGCCCGCTCCACCCGGCGGCCCATGTCGAGAAACCGCCAGCCCGGGCCGCGGGTCATGCTCTCGGTGCCGAGCCCGGCGAAGGCTGTCAGATCGAGGATCAAGGTGTCGAGCTGCCCGAGCACGTCGCCGCCGCGGCCGCCGGCCGCCGACCGGCCCGCGAGGCAATCCCGCCGGACCCGCGCGAGCACCTTCCAGGCATCGATCGAGATCCGGTCGCGGACAACCGATGCCGTCCGCCACAAGCGGTCGATGCCCTCCTGCACGCCCCCCGCCCGCGTGGCGTCGAAGGCGAGCGCCTCGACCTCCCCCCGCAGCTCACGCAACGAGGCCGTCCGCCCGGGTGGAAACCATTCCCGCCGCTCGCCGAACTGGCTCACGAGCGCCGCGAGCATCACGCCCATCTCGACGGCGGCGTCGCGGTTGGCTTCGGAGGCGAGTCGGCTGGCCACGGTCCGCAGCAGACGGGCGGTGCCCTCGGCCCGCTCGGCGTGACGGCCAAGCCAATAGAGATGGTCCGCCACGCGGCTGGGCAAGTCGTAGCCACTGCGGCGCAGCGGCAGCGGCTGCCCCGGCCGCCGCAGCAGCGAGACCTGCTGCACGGGCCCGTCGGAGAGCACCCAGACATCCTTCGAGCCCTGGGTGGAGAGCAGCAGTTCCTCGCCCGCGGCCCGGCCGACGCTCATTCGCGCGAGGCCCCCCCGCATCGTCTGGTAGCCGGCCGGCGTCGCCACGGCAAAGCACCGCAGGAGCACCGAGGCCGGTGCGATCGCGGCCTCGTGCCAGCAGGGGGCGACCGACCGCTCCACCCGCTCACGGCCCACCCAGTCACCGGGCCGGGAGCGGATCTCGTCCGCCAGCCGGGCCCGGGCCCGGGCGTCGAGCAAGGCGGGCACGAACCGCTTCATGCCCCGCCGCGGGACGACCGGCTCCAGCACGCTCTCGTCGAGCGAGTGAAGCACGCGGTCCAGATTCGCCGGAATCCCGCACCAGCGGGACTGGGGCGACCCGAGCAGGAGCTCTTCCCCCAGGAGCCGCCGCGAGACTGCCGGAAGAAACTCGGCGAAGCCGGGCGACTCCACCAGCCCGCTGCCGATCGCATTGGCCAGGGCGACCCGCTCCTGGCGGACGGCCTGAACGAGCCCGGGCGTGCCCTCGAGGGCGGCGCCGTCGAGTTCGAGCGGGTCGCAGAGCCGGTCGGGCACGCGGCGGAAGAGCACGTCGAGCGGCACGAGACCGCCAAGCGTCTTGAGGTGGAGCCGCTCGCCGCGAACGGCCAGATCGCCCCCTTCCACGAGCGGAAAGCCCAGGTAGCGGGCCAGGTAGGCGTCCTCGAAATAGGTGGGGCTCGTGGGCCCGGGGCTCTGCAGTGCCACCCGGGGCGTGTCGCGGCCCGGCAGCAGGCCCCGCAGGAGCGCCCGCAGCGCGATGAAGAACGGCGCCAGCCGCTCGACGTGGCATTCCTGGAAGACGTCGGGGAAGAGGCGGGAGACGGCCAGCCGGTTCTCGAGCGCGTAACCCAGCCCCTGCGGCACGCCGGTGCGGTCGCCGAGGGCCTGCCACTTGCCATCACGGTTGCGGACCACGACACAGGCGTGGAGATGGAGCCAGCGGCCGCCTGGGGGCACGATCCCGCGGCAACACCGCAGGAAGGCCGGATTCCCGAACACCAGTTCCGGCGGCACGATCCCCTCGTGGAGCACGTGCTGTGGCCCATAGAGATCGGCCAGCAGGGCGTCGAGCACGCGGGCCCGCTGATTGAGGCCCACCTCGAGGCGGGACCAGTCGGCCGGGGCGATCACCAGCGGGATCGGGTCGAGCACCCAGGGCCGCTGCTCACTGGCGGTCGCATCGGGCACGTTGTAGGTCACGCCGTTGTCGCGGATCAGCCGGCGGGCCTGCTCCCAGCGGTCGGCGAGTTCCGCGGGCTGCCATGAGCCGAGCAATTCCACGAGCCGCTGCCAGTGGGGCCGGGGCCGGCCGTCGGCGCCGGAGAGTTCGTCGTAGGCATTCGCGGGCGCGCGGTAGCCCGGAAAGGGATCCTGCTGCCCCGCGGCGTGTCCGGCGGCCGGGCCGGCGTCATCGAGGAGCGGATTCATGGGTGGGCGGTCGCGCGCGGTCCGGGGACGGGTTCCTCAAGTGTACCCCGGGAAGCCCAACGCGGGCCGGGGCAGCCCCTGCCAGCTCGCCGGACGCTCGCTGCCGGCATCCTGCCGTTCGCTCGCTCGGAGGAAACCTCCCTTTGCCGACCAATCCGCTGCGCGGATCGGTGCCCGGGCTACGGTCGGTTTCCTACGCCGGCTCCGTGGCACGGGCTGCCCCGGCCGATGACCAGCGCAGAAGAAAGAAGCCAGCGACAGCCGGTTACTTCTTCGCCGCCGGCTGTTCGGCGTCGAGCACGATCGACGAGGAGTTGATGCAATACCGCAGGCCGGTCGGGGGGGGGCCGTCGTTGAAGACGTGGCCCAAGTGGGAGCCGCAGCGGCGGCAGGTGACCTCGGTGCGGAGCATGAAGTGGGAGCGGTCCTCGTGCTCGGCGATCGTCCTGCCCTGCACGCCGTCGATCGGCGCGAAGAAGCTCGGCCAGCCGCAGCCGCTGTGAAACTTCTCCCCCGACTTGAAGAGCGGCTCGCCGCAGCAGATACAGCGGTAGGTGCCGGGGGTCTCGGTGTCGGTGTATGCCCCGGTGAAGGCCCGGTCGGTGGCCTTCTGGCGGGTGACGCGATACTGCTGCTCGGTGAGACGCTGCCGCCATTCGGCCTCGGTCTGGGGCAGTTGGTCGTCGGGCACCCGGCCGAGCAGGGCCGGATTCCTGACCGCTGGCTGGGGGACATCGGCATCGGCGGGCATCGGGCGGGCCTCCTTTGCGGGCGGGGCGGCGGGCGGGGCGGCCTGGGTGACGGCGACGAGGGCAGCGAGCGAGACCAGCGGGGCGAACGATCGGGCTCGCATGGCTCGTTCTCCTGGCGACGGAAGGTGGCGACAAAGGAATCGCGAAGCGACGGCCGAGCTATCACTTCCGTGGGCCGGGCAGCTTCACCGGCTCGTAGGCGTGATCCCGTTTTCGCAGCACCTCGGCCTTGATGATTCTATCCGGCTCGACGCCCGCGACAGGCCGCCCCTGGCCGTCCTGGGTGCGGGCGAGCCGCGCCAGCACCTCGTCGCCCGCGATCACCCGGCCGAAGACGGTGTGCTTGCCGTCCAAGTGCTCGGTGGGGCGAAATGTCAGGAAAAACTGCGACCCGCCGGTGTCCTTGCCGGCGTGGGCCATCGAGAGGCTGCCGCGAAAGTGGAGCCGGGCGTGGGGGGCCGCGCACTCGCAGGCGATCGCGTGGCCGGGTCCGCCGGAGCCCGTGCCGGTGGGGTCGCCCCCCTGGGCCATGAAGCCGCCGATCACGCGGTGAAAATCCGTGCCGTCATAGAAGCCCTGTTCCACGAGCGAGACAAAGTTGGCCACCGTGTTGGGGGCCTCGTTCTCGAAGAGTTCCACGGTGAGGTCGCCGGCCGACGTCGCCAGTTTCACCCTGGGCAGGTCGTCGGCCTCGGTTTCGGCCTTCCGCCGCGGCAGTTCGGCCTCCACCTTGGCCCGGTCGTGCTCCACGGTCGCCCGCACCTCGGCGACCCGGGCGGGCGCGGCGTTGGACGCCGCCCGTTCGAGCCAGGCATCGGCCGCGTCGAGCCGGGAGAGGATGATCGCGGCCGTCGCCGCCAACAGCGCGGTGTCGCCGTCCACGGCCCCGGCCTTGTCGAGTGCCGCGGCGACGGCAAGCGTCTTCTCGGGGTCGTCGGCCTGGAGCGCGCCGGCCATCACACCCGAGGCGATCTCGCGGGCGCCGGGATCGTCGGGAGAGACGGCCAGCACCGCCACCGCCGCGGCCTCGAGCCGCTTGCCCGCCCCCTCGGCCTCCGCCTTCTTCCGCTCGAACCGGGCCGCAAGCG
>JBIKXY010000036.1:0-17446 GCA_044355515.1 Pirellulales bacterium | reverse complement strand
TGAAGGGCCGGCCTGCCGTCCTGGCAGGCACTCCGAGCCTGCCAGCCCGCGTCCGAGCAGCCCTCAGAGGAGCAGCGATGTACGAGCGTTTTACGGATCGTGCCCGGAAGGTGATGCAGCTGGCCAATCAGGAGGCCCAGCGGTTCAATCACGAATACATCGGCACCGAGCATGTGCTCCTCGGGCTCATCAAGGAGGGCAGCGGCGTCGCCGCCAACGTGCTCAAAAACCTCGACATCGACCTCCGCAAGATCCGGATGGAGGTCGAGAAGCTCGTCCAGAGCGGGCCCGACATGGTCACGATGGGCAAGCTCCCGCAGACGCCGCGGGCCAAGAAGGTGATCGAGTATTCGATGGAGGAGGCCCGCAACCTCAACCACAACTACGTGGGCACGGAGCACATCCTGCTGGGGCTCTTGCGCGAGCAGGAGGGGGTGGCGGCTCAGGTGCTCATGAATCTCGGACTCAAGCTCGAGGACGTCCGCGAGGAGGTCTTGAACCTGCTGGGCCACGGCATGGAAGAGGGGGGCGAGCGGGCCGGGATGGGCGGCCGCCAGCCGGCCGGGGCCGGCGGCGGCGGCGGCGGCGGCGAAGGGAGCCCCAAGGGGGGCAAGAGCAAGACGCCCGCCCTCGACAGCTTCGGCCGCGATCTCACGGAACTGGCCCGACAGGGCAAGCTCGATCCCGTGATCGGCCGCGAGAAGGAGATCGAGCGGGCGATCCAGATCCTCTGCCGGCGTACGAAGAACAACCCCGTTCTCCTGGGCGAGGCGGGCGTGGGCAAGACGGCGATCGTCGAAGGCTTCGCCCAGCGGGTGATCGACGGCAACGTGCCGGAACTGCTCGCCGACCGGCGGATCGTGGTGCTCGATCTCGCGATGATGGTCGCGGGCACCAAGTATCGCGGCCAGTTCGAGGAGCGGATCAAGGCCGTGATGAACGAGGTCCGCCGGGCCAAGAACACGATCCTGTTCATCGACGAACTGCACACGCTCGTGGGGGCCGGCGGCGCCGAGGGGGCGATCGACGCCTCCAACGTCTTGAAGCCGGCCCTGGCCCGCGGCGAGATCCAGTGCATCGGGGCCACCACGCTCGACGAATACCGCAAGTACATCGAGAAGGATTCGGCCCTCGATCGGCGGTTCCAGATCATCATGGTCGAGCCGGCCACCAAGGACGAGGCGGTCGAGATCCTGAAGGGGCTCCGCGACCGCTATGAGAGCCATCACCGGGTGACGATCTCCGACGCGGCCCTCGAGTCGGCCGTCGACCTCTCGAGCCGCTACATCACCGGCCGCTGCCTCCCTGACAAGGCGATCGACGTGATCGACGAGGCGGGAGCGCGGGTTCGCCTCAAGGCGATGACCAAGCCGCCAGACCTCAAGGAGATCGACGAGGAGGTCGAGAAGCTCAACAAGGAGAAGGAGGAGGCGGTCGCCAACCAGGACTTCGAGAAGGCGGCGGCGCTCCGCGACCAGGCGGACAAGCTCAAGAAGAAGAAGCAGCAGATGACCCGCGACTGGCGGGACAAGAGCCGCGAGACCGACGGGGTGGTGGACGAGGAGGTGATCGCCGAGGTCGTCTCCAAGATGACCGGCATCCCGCTGACCCGGATGAGCACCGAGGACCAGGCCCGGCTGATGGGCATGGAGGGCGAGCTCCACAAGAAGGTGATCGGCCAGGAGACCGCGATCAAGAGCGTCTCCAAGGCCGTCCGCCGCAGCCGCTCCGGGCTCAAGGATCCGAAGCGGCCGATCGGCTCGTTCGTGTTCGCCGGGCCGACGGGCGTGGGCAAGACGCTCCTGGCCAAGGCGCTGGCACAGTTCATGTTCGGCGACGCCGAGGCGCTGATCCAGATCGACATGAGCGAATACATGGAGAAGCACAACGTCAGCCGGCTGATCGGCGCCCCGCCGGGCTACGTCGGCTTCGAAGAGGGGGGGCAGCTGACGGAGAAGATCCGCCGCCGCCCCTACGCCGTGGTCCTGCTCGACGAGATCGAGAAGGCGCATCCCGACGTGTTCAACATGCTGCTCCAGGTCATGGAGGAAGGACGGCTGACCGACTCCTTCGGCCGTAACGTCGACTTCCGCAACACGATCCTGATCATGACGACCAACGCCGGGGCCGAGGCGATCAAGAACGAGGCCGCCTTCGGCTTCCAGAAGCCCGACGGCGACGCCTCGTACGACAGCATGAAGGGCCGGGTCAACGAGCGGATCGAAAAGGTCTTCCGGCCGGAGTTCTTGAACCGGCTCGACGACGTGATCGTGTTCCACCACCTCACCGTCGAGGACCTCAAGCAGGTGATCGACATCGAGCTGGAGAAGGTCCGCGAGCGGCTCCTGGAGCGGGGGCTGAAGCTCGAGCTGACCGACGAGGCCAAGCAGTTCCTGATCAAGAAGGGGTCCGACACGGACTTCGGCGCCCGGCCGTTGCGGCGGGCACTGGAGAACTACATCGAGGATCCCGTCAGCGAGGAGCTGCTCAAGGGGGAGTTCGAGGGCAAGGACACGATCCGCGTGGACTGCACCGAGGTGGCCGGCAAGAAGCGGCTCTCGTTCACGGGGCTCACGACCGCCGAGCCGGTGGCCGTCGCCCCGGCGGACGGCGGGAGTTGACGGCTGCTGCTCGGTCCAGGATTGTCAGCGCGACGATCCTGCGGTCGAGCCGCCGCCGCGGATTGTCTCTTGGCGACGTCGTCGCGTGTCGGTCGTTCGCCTCTGCTCCGAGTTGCAACTGGATCGCGCGCGGGCGGTCCCCGTGTGGCCGCCGGCCTTTCACGTGAGTCGCCGATGAAGAACTACCCGGTCTACGGAGCGATCGACGGGCCCATCGTGATGGTCGGCTTCGGCTCGATCGGTCGCGGCACGCTGCCGCTCATCGAGCGTCATTTCACGTTCGACCGCACGCGGTTCGTGGTCATCGATCCCGACGACCGGGATCGTGCCATTCTCGACAAGCACGGCATCCGGTTCATCCATCAGGCGGTCACCCGCGACCGTTACCGGCACCTGCTCGAGCCGCTGCTCACGATGGGGGGTGGCCGCGGGTTCTGCGTCAACCTCTCGGTCGACACGTCGTCGCTCGACATCATGCGGCTCTGTCGGGAGCTCGGCACGCCCTACATCGACACCGTTGTCGAACCCTGGCCAGGCTTCTACTTTGATCGAAGCGTCGGCCCCGAGGCCCGCACGAACAACGCCCTGCGGCACACGATTCGTGAGGAGAAGGCCCGCCATCCCGGAGGCGTCACCGCCGTGTCGTGCTGCGGTGCCAATCCGGGGATGGTGTCGTGGTTCACCAAGCAGGCGCTCGTCAATCTCGCCCGCGACACCGGCCGCGGCGGGGCGGAGCCGGCGGCCGACGACCGGGTGGGCTGGGCGACCTTGATGCGCGACCTGGGTGTCAAGGGGATTCACATTGCCGAGCGGGACACGCAACGGGCCAGGCATCCCAAGCCGATGAACACGTTCGTCAACACCTGGTCGGTGGAGGGCTTCCTCTCGGAGGGCATGCAGCCTGCCGAACTCGGCTGGGGCACCCACGAACGGTGGCTCCCGAACAACGGCCGCCTCCAGACGATCGGGTCGAGGGCGGGTGCCTATCTTCTTCAGCCGGGGGCCACCACGCGGGTCCGTTCCTGGTGCCCGACACCGGGACCGCAGTACGGGTTTCTGGTGACCCACAACGAGTCAATCTCGATCGCCGACTACTTCACGCTCCGCGATGGCGACCGGATCGTTTATCGCCCCACGTGCCACTACGCCTACCACCCCGCAGACGCCGCCGTGCTTTCACTCCACGAACTGTTCGGCCGTGGCGGTGAGCGGCAGGACTCGATCCATATTCTCGGCGCGGAGGAGATCGTCGACGGCATCGATGAACTGGGCGTGCTGCTCTACGGCCACGAGCGAAACGCCTACTGGTACGGCTCCCAGCTGTCGATCGATGAGGCTCGCGACCTCGCCCCCTACCAAAACGCCACCGGGCTGCAGGTCACGTCTGCCGTGCTGGCCGGCATGGTGTGGGCGCTGGAAAACCCCGCTGCCGGCATCGTGGAGGCCGACGAGATGGACTACCGGCGTTGCCTCGAGGTGCAGACGCCCTACCTGGGGCCGGTGACGGGCCACTATACCGATTGGACCCCCCTCCACGGCCGGCCGGGACTGTTCCCGGAGGATATCGACCAGACCGATCCGTGGCAGTTCCGCAACATCCTGGTTCATTGAGCGACAACAATGGCCTGCCGGGGGTGAGCGCTCGCGAGGGGGTGATCGCAGCGGCCAGGTATCCAGTCTTTGGCTGCGGTCAGCGAGGGGACACGGCGGCCGCGTCGGGACCGCGGGAGTCCGGGATGCCCGCAGGCATCCCCGTTGCGGGATCAAGCCAGATCGACTGGGCCGAACCCTGGGTCTCCGTCTCGGCCAGCTCGTGTCCCAGCGCCACGAGGGCCTCTCGGGTCGCCGTGGCGATGCCGCCGGCCTCGACCACGAGCCGGTCGGGGAGCCATTGATGGTGGAACCGCGGCGCATCGACCGCCGCCCGGCCGTCCAGGCCGTGGGCCACCACCCCGGCGACCACGTCGAAGACGGTGTTGATGATCGTGCGGCCGCCGGGCGAGCCGGTCACGAGCACGGGGCGGCCGTCCTTGGCCACGATCGTCGGCGTCATCGAACTGAGCATCCGCTTGCCCGGGCTGATCTCGTTGGCGGGCGTGCCGATCTCCCCGCGGGGTGTCGTGGTTCCCGGCTTGCGATTGAAGTCTCCCATCTCGTTGTTGAGAAGAAACCCCGTGCCCGGGATGACGACATGGCTGCCAAAGCTGCCCTCGAGAGTCGTGGTGGTGGCAACCGCCATGCCCGCGGCATCCACGACCGAGTAGTGGGTCGTCTCGGGCGACTCAGAGACCGTCGCCGCGACGAGATCCCGGCCCAGGTCGAGCGACCGCGTGGCCCGGTGGGGATCGATCGTGGCCGCGACCGCGCGGGCGTGTTCCGCTGAAGCGAGGTGGCCGACCGGCACAGCGACGAAGTCCGGGTCGCCGAGAAACCGTGCCCGATCGAGGTAGCCGCGGCGGCGGATCTCGGCGGCCAGATGGATCGCCTCCGGGGACGTCCGCGGAAGCCTGTCGATGCCGACCGCCTCGGCCATGCCCAGCATCTCGAGCAGGATCACGCCCCCCGAGCTCGGCGGTCCCATCGAGATGATCTCGTGGCCGAACCGTCTGCCGGTCACCGGTGGCCGCTCCTTGGCCCGGTATCCGGCCAGGTCGGCCCGCGTGAGCAGACCCCCGCGGGCCGCCATCGCCTCGGTCAGCAGTGTGGCGATCCGGCCGGCGTAAAACGCCTCCGGCCCGTCCGTCGCGATGCCCATCAGCGTGGCGGCCAGATCGGGAAGCACGAGCCGGTCACCGGCCTCCCAGGGCGTGCCATCGGGCTTGCCGTAGGCTGCTCGTGATCCGGGAAACAGCCGCATCGGCCCCGCCAGTTCCCGATTGAGCGCGGACGCCAGCGTCGCCGAGATCGGGAAGCCGTCTCGTGCGAGTTCGACTGCGGGGGCGACGAGTTCCCGCCAGGGGAGATGTCCGAGCCGCTCGTGGGCCAGGGCCAAGCCACGGACCGTGCCCGGCACGCCGACGGCGAGGTAGCCCGCGGCGATCAGGCCGACGTCGATCCGGCCCTCCGCGTCGAGGAACATGTCGGGCCGAGCGGCCGCCGGGGCGGTCTCGCGGAAGTCGAAGCTCGTGGCAGTGCCGTCAGTCAGCCGCACGACCATGAAGCCGCCGCCACCGATGTTACCGGCGGCCGGGAACGTCACGGCCAGGGCGAAACCGGTGGCCACGGCCGCATCGACCGCGTTGCCCCCGGCCGCGAGCACGCTGGCGCCGACATCCGATGCCGGCCGTGAGGCAGACACGACCACGCCCCCGGGGCCTGGCACGACCTCACCCCCCCGGCCTGCTGCCGCGACCAGCTGCCAGACGACGACGACGATCGAGCACAATCCCTTGCGCATGCCCGACACCATACCGCCGGGCCCTGCCGGCTGCCACCCGCGCCGCGGCTCAACGGCCACGGGCTTGCCCAGGCTGCCACCTCGCCCGGGACTTCGCCTTCCCCGCACATCCGGCTCACGCCCCCCGGCCGACGCGTCCGATACAACCCGCAGGAGTTTTGCCCCAGCCGCAGTTCCTGCGGACGCGACCGCATCCATGGCCACCGCATCCCCGCCCTCTCCCGCTTCTGCCGGTCTCTCCGGCTGGCTTGCCGGCCAGGTGGCCAACCTGGGCGAATCGGCCATCGGAGTGGTCGCCGGGATCGGCGACGTGGCCCTGTTCACTTTCAAGACGGTCGGCTGGATCTTCGCCCGCCCCCAGCGGCGGGACGTGCTCGTGCCCAACTTCTACCGGATCGGCGTGATGTCGCTGCCGGTGGTGGCGCTCACGGGCCTGTTCATCGGGATGGTGCTGGCCGTGCAGAGCTACGCCCAGTTCAAAGCCTTGGGGCTGGAGACGCGGCTCGGGTCGGTGATCAACCTCTCGCTCGTCCGCGAGCTCGGCCCGGTGCTCGCCGCCACGATGCTCGCCGGTCGCGTGGGCAGCGCGATGGCGGCAGAGCTGGGCACGATGCGGGTCACCGAGCAGATCGACGCGCTGGAGAGCATGGGTGCCAATCCTATCTACTACCTCGTCGTGCCCCGGTTCCTCGGCTGCCTGATCCTGATCCCGTCGCTGACGGTGATGGCCGACTTCATGGGCGTGCTGGGCGGCTACTTCTATTCCCACGTGCTGCTGGGAATCGACGAGCATCACTACTGGACCAACTCCCGCGAGTACGTGGACGTGTTCGACTTCCTGATGGGAGTGTTCAAGAGCCTGTTCTTCGGGGCGGCGATCGCGCTGGTCAGCTGCCACCATGGCTTCCACTGCCAGCCCGGTGCCGAGGGGGTGGGCCGGGCAGCCACCAACGCCTTCGTCCACTCGTTCGTCCTGATCCTGGTACTCGACCTGTTCCTGGGCATCTGGCTCAACAACGTCCATGACTTCTTCCGGCCGGAGGGGCCTCGCCGGCTGCTCTGATGACCGCCACCGCCAGCGAGATCTCCGCCGCCACCGAGGGGGCCACGCGTCCGCTGCTCCAGGTCGATTCGCTGAGCGTGCGGTTCGGCCGTCACGAAGTGCTCCGTGGCATCTCGATCGACCTGGCCGCCGGCGACACGCTGGTCGTGCTCGGGGAGAGCGGCTGCGGCAAGACGGTGCTGCTCAAGTCGATGATCGGCCTGGTCCGGCCGTCGGCCGGTGACGTTCGGTTCGAGGGGCGGTCGCTGGCCGGGCTCAATGACCGGCAACTGGCCCACCTCCGGACCCGCTACGGCTTCGTCTTCCAGGGCGCGGCCCTGTTCGACAGCCTCTCGATCGCCGAGAACATCGCCTTCCCGCTCCGCGAGCACACCCGGATCCCGGCGGCCGAGATCCGCCGAATCAGCGAGTCGCTGGTGGACGAGGTGGGGCTGCCCCGAAGCGTGCTCGCCAAGAAGCCGGTCGAGCTCTCCGGCGGGATGCGGAAGCGGGCGGGGCTGGCCCGGGCCCTGGCGCTCGACCCCAACCTCGTGCTCTACGACGAGCCGACCACCGGCCTCGACCCGATCATGAGCGACGTGATCAACGAGCTGATCCTGCGGGTCCAACGGCGGCCGAATGTGACGAGCGTGGTCGTCACCCACGACATGCACACCGCCCGCAAGGTGGCCGACCGCGTGCTCATGCTCTATCCGCTGTCACGGCTGCGGCCGGGTGAGCCCCAGATCGTGTTCGACGGCACCCCGGCCGAACTCGACCGCTCGACCGACCCGCGGATCCGGCAGTTCGTCGAGGGGCGGGCGGGGGCGCGGCTGACGGAACTCCGCGAAGAACAGGCATTGGCCGAGGCGGAGGCCGCCGGTGACGGCGAGGAGGAGGCCTGATGAGCGACCGCGTGATGCAGTTTCGCGTCGGCGTCGTGGTGCTCGCCACCGCGATCATCGCCGGCATCCTGATCGTGCTGTTCGGCGACCTGCCGTCGCTCGTGCAGTCCACCTACCCCCTCAAGCTGAGCTTCGCGGACGCCCGCGGAATCGCCGCTGGCACGCCCGTCCGCAAGAACGGGATCCTGGTCGGCCGCGTCTCGAGCGTGACGCTCGACGAGCGGGGGGGCGTGAGCGTGGTCGCCAACATCGACTCCTACGTGCCGGTCTACCGCGACGAGCAGCCCCGGATCGCGACCACGCTCCTGGGCGACGCCGAGATCCAGCTGGTGCCCGGCGTGATCCGGCCGCCACGGCAGAAGGTGGCCGCCGAAGAGGTGCTCGCCGGGGCCGCGGCTCGCGACCCGTTCGATGCCTTCGCCACGCTCGAGCCCAAGCTCGGCGGCGCGCTCGAGGCGATCACCGAGGCGAGCGCCGCGGTGACGAAGCTCTCTGGCGACCTTGACCGGATGCTGATGGGCGACGACGACACCTTCGGCAAGCTGGTCCGCAAGACGGAGAAGGCACTCGACGACTTCAGCATCGCGATGGCCAACATCAACGACGTGATGGGGGATCCCCAGGCCCGGGCCAACATCAAAGCGACGCTCGAGGGGCTGCCACAGGTGATCGGCGACCTGCGAAACACCGTCCAGGGCATGGGCACGACGATCGACACGGCCGACCGCAATCTCCGCAACCTGGAGGGGCTCACCAAGCCGCTGGGCGAACGGGGCGAGGGCATGGTGGCCCAGATCGACGCCACTATCGGCCGGCTCGACGAGGTGCTCCAGCAGGCCGTGTTCTTCACCAAGGCCCTCAACGAGTCGGACGGCACGCTCGGCAAGCTCGTTCGCGACCCCCGGGTCTACGAGGATCTCGCCGCCGCCGCGGCCAACGTCAAGAGCCTGTCGCGAGAGTTGCGGCCGATCGTGAACGACATCCGCGTCTTCTCCGACAAGATCGCCCGCCACCCGGAAAGCCTCGGCGTTCGCGGCGCCTTGGACCGCCGCCCCGGGCTGAAGTGACACGGGCGACTCCGAGCCTGCGGCCACGCAACGGGAACGCACCTAGGGCTGCATCGCGATCGCCATGTCGAGCGCCTCGTAGGTCCAGGGGCCGGCTTCCCGCTGGAGGCCGAACTTCTTGAACTTCATCCCCGGGCACTCGATCGTCATCTCGATCACGTGCCGGCCGCACAGGTCCACCCGCTCGATCAGCGAGGGGCTGGCGAACCGGTTGATCGCGTCGGTGGCCAGGGCGATCTCGGCGGCGGTCGGCTCGTATCGGTCGGAGACGGCGTGCTCCTCGTTGCCGCGAAACTCTCCCGGCTTGGGCCGCTTGATCGCCGCATAGCGGTATTGCTTGGCGAAGAAGTAGAGCGACTTCTCGCCCCCGAGGATCTCCGGCAGAAACGGCTGCAGCAGATATTCGCGGCCCGGTTCGAGCAGCGGCCTGATGGCCGCCTCGTCGTTCGCGAGCCGGGTCACGCCCTTGCCGCCGCAGCCGACGATCGGCTTGAGGACGACCTCGGCCGGCAGGCGGGCGAGCAGGGGGCGAAGCTCCGTCGCGGCGGTCACGAGCAGGGTCTCGGGAAACGGCATGTCGGGCCGGTCCACGAGGTACCGCTTGTCGGGATACTCGAGGAACGTGCGGATGGAGTTCACCGCGGGGATGCGGAGCCGGAGAATCTCCCGCATCGCGGCCTCGGCATGGGCAAAGTCGGCGTTCTTCGAGCCGGGAGCCGGGGCCTCGAGGATGAGCAGCGCGTCGCAGCGGGCGAAGTCGGCGGTCACCCAGCCGCCCCCACGGACATCCCAGGCCGGGGCCACCAGGCTCGCCGCGTCGAGGTCGTCCCAGTGGGCCATCAGGATCCGGTCGTCTCGAGCCGCCAACATCGACTCGATCTGAACCTGATCCGAGGGACAGTCGAAGCCGAACTCGGGCCGGCCGATGTAGCCGAGGGTGCCGATCATGCGGGTCATCGAGAAGCTCCTTCCACGAGCACGGGGATCACGCCACCCCCCTGCGAGAGATTGACGACGTCGCCGGCGGGCGCGAACCGCGCCAGGTAGCCGCTCACCTCGCAGTGGACCAGTTCGCGGCGGACCAGGTCATATTCATAGGAGACGTGGGTGGCGATGTCATGAGTGACGGTGCCCGTGAAGCCGAGAAGTGTGGCGACCGGGATCCGCGGCCCCCGGAGCCGCTCCTGCACGAGCCATTCGTCGCCGCCGGCCTCGGGCAGCGAGGCCGGACCCACCACGACCCCTTCGCCGCCGTGGTCATGCCGCCGCTTGAGCACGAGCTCGGTCGCGGGCAGCGCGGCGGGCTGCTCGCCCAGCCGCCAGGTTTCGGGCACGAGATCGGCAAGGCTCGGATCCTGCCCGAGCAGAAACCCGAGGTCCTTGTCCTCGACGAGCACCAGTCCCCAGTGGTCGAGGCAGGTCGCGCCGCTCTCGAGAAAGAACCGGCACTGCTCGATGCCCGCCTCGATCGAGGTCCGCCAGGTGAGCTCGCGGGGGTAGATGGCGTCGACAGGCCCGCCGCGGAACGTGAGCCCCCGGCCATCGCTCGCGAAGCCGTCCCAGTCGCTTCGGGGCACGATCAGAACCTCGACCGGAGCGAGCTGCCGCTGGATCAGGAGCCGGTCGAGCCAGGGGGTGACGTACTCCCGGTCGTTGTCCTTGGTCAGCAGGGCGAGGGTGCGGCAGCCGAGCCGGCCGAGCTGGCGGGTGAAGGCGGCCGTGGGCAGCAGCGCGTGATGCGAGGCCCGCAACTCGGGCAAACACTCGAGCAACGCCCGCGCGGCCTGGTGCGGCCGGGCCGTCGTGCCCACGCCGACGAAGTTGAGCTCCACCAGCCGCGGTCCGGCCGCCGTGGGCAGGAAGTCGAACCGGGCGTTGCCGGCGACGACGCCCTGGCGAACGGGCAGGCTCTGGACGAGCCGTTGGAACGAATCGCCGACGAACCGGGCGGGATCGCGGCGGCTCGCGAAGGCGGCCAGCGCCGCGGCGCAGATCCGCCGGGCCGCGACCCCGAAGCGGGCGTGTTCGTCACGGGAGATCACCAAGGGCTCGAGCGCCACGTCGCGAAGGTCGTCGGCCGCACAGAACATCCGCTCGACGAGGGCCGCGCGAAAGGCTTCGCGGTCGAGCATGGCGACGACTGGCTCGTGGGGGGGGGCGACCTGGCGGGGCATCAGCGATCCTCCCCGCGGCCGGGCTGGCCAGGGCGGTCGGGCCGCTCCGACAGCACCGGCACGATCCCGCCGCCGGTGCAGAGATTCACCTTGCCGCCCGAGAGCGAGAAGCGGCTGAAGTAGCCGGCGATCTCGGCGGTCACGAGTTCCCGGCGGGCGACGTCGTAGCGATACGACACGTGCACGGCCAGGTCGGCGACCGCGTCGCCCCGGTGGCCGTGGACGGTGACGACCGGGAACGGGTCGGGGACGATCCGCTCCTGGAGGATCGCGTCGGGATCGTCCCAGTGGGCCGCCATCTCGGCCGGCTCCAGAAACACCCCTTCGCCCGAGTGCCGGTCGCGGAGTTTGAGCACCCAGCGAGCGGCCTCGGTCGGCGGCACGGCGGCCGGCGGCGGCGACCGGGGCACCACCTCGGCCAGCGCCGGATCGCGAGCCACGAGCCAGCCGAGTTCCTTGTCTTCGGCCAGGAGCAGGAGCGGATGGTCGTGGAAGGCCACGCCCGAGGCCAGCAGCGTCTCGAGCGCCCGCCGGTTCGTGGCGGCGTGCGGGCCGGCGAAGGCGGCCGGGCCGTCGAGGGCCCGAAGATAGACCGCGTCGCAGGGCAGGTCGCCCACGAAGATGCAGCCATCGCCGCCACGGATCGCGGGGAAGTCGGCCTCCGCCAGGATCACCGATTCGATCGGCGCGAGGAGTTCACGGATCAGGTCGAAGTCATTGGCCGCATACACGGTGTGCCGCTGCTTGACGAGGATCGCCGCCCGGCGGGTTCCCCGCTCGGCGAGCCGCTCCCGGATCCGGGCGGCGGGCCGCTCGACGTGGAACCGCCCGGCGAGCGCGGGCTGGACGTCGAGCAGGGCGAGGGCCGCCTGTGGCGCGTAATCGACGGCGCTCAGGTTTACCCAGCCCCCTTCGAGCAGCCGCGGCCGGCCGCCCTGGAGCAGGAAGTCGAGCCGGACGTTGCCGAAGAGCTCCGCAGGCGGCCGGGGCACGAGCCCGGCGATCCAGGCCAGCGGCACGTCGGCCGCGGGCTCGCGGCCGGCCTGGATGTCGAGTGCCCGCTCGATCGAGGCCCGCACGATCCGGCGGCAGATCGGCCCGAGCTCCGCGGCCAGGGCGGCCGTGACCACCCGCGGCAGGATCGAGATGTCGCAGGGCTCGGGGTCGCGGCGGTCATAGGCCCGGCGGCACTCGGCGGCCGCGAGGAACCGCTCCCGCTCCGCGGCCGACGAGTCCGCGAGGAACGCCACCCGGGGGTCGGCCAACACGGCGATGGCTCGCTACCTCCGGACCGGGGCGAGGCTGAACCCCGCCTGGATCGCAGCCACCAGCTTCTTCGCCCGGGGCGTCAGCGAGCGGCCGTCGGGGCCGAGCACCGGATCGTAGGAGTAGACCTTGCAGATCTCGTCAGACTGTCGCAACAGGTGCGTGCCCTCGACCGGGATCTCACCCGAGACCACGATCTCGTCGTAGGCCTCCGTCTGGGAGAGCCGCTCCGCGGGTCCGAGAAACTCGAGGCCGGCACCGTCGAAGCGATAGCGGCCCGGCTCGATGGCCGCCTGCACCACGACATCCTCGCCGGCGACGTTGTGCAGGCAGAGCTGCGAGACGTCGAGCGGCCGCGACTCGGCGTTGTACTCGGCGACGAACTCCTCGTCGACCGCCATCTCGGGCAGGAAGGGCACCATGTGCAGGAAGCTGACCGGGATCCGGCCGAGCTCCTGCTGGCGGTCCGCCATCAGCGCCGTCGTACCGAGGAACCGCGGGTTGACCTCCGTGAAGTAGATCGAGCGGCCGTCGGAGAGGAAGTCGATCCCGAAGATGCCGCGGAAGCCGCAGCGGCCGCCGACGCAGAGGTCGCCGAGCCATTCGCCGACCCTGGTCTGGATCGACCGCATCTGCTCGACCTCGTGCTCCTGGAGGTGCGATCCCGAAAAGTCGTTGCCGCACCAGCCGAAGCTGAGGTTCGTGAGCCCCGGCTGGCCGATCACCTGCAGCGACGGCTCGCCGAGCAGCACCGCCTCCTCGGTCCGAACCGCTGCCATGCTCAGGCTGCGGCCGTCGATAAACCGCATTACCGAGGCCGGGGCGCCGCGGTGAGCCTCGGCCAGGGCCCGGAAGTCGGCCCGGTCGTGGACGAGGTGGACACCCGAGCCGGCCGCCGAGTGATCGAGGCTGACAACCAGCGGCAGGCCATGCCGCCGGGCCAGGTCATCGAACTGGTCGGGCTCGAGCAAGACCTCAGACCCGGGGATCACCGGCACGCCGAGCTCTTTGAGTTGCCGCCGGACCCAGGTCTTGCGGTTGAGCATCTCGGTGATCGCCGCGGCCGGGTTCATGATCCGGATGCTGGGATACTCCCGGGCCAGCCGCTCGAGCTCCCGCGACGACTGGTAGCAGAGCACGTACGACTCCGGGAAGTTCTCGTGCAGCCGGCGGATGCTCTCCTCCAGAAACGGCTGGAGCTCCTCCATGCTGGAGTCGGTGCGCACCCGCGACGTCTTTTCCGAGGAGAAGAAGAAGTCGAACGAGTTCTCCACCCGGGCCGGCTCCTTGCCATACCGGGTGATGGCCATCACGTTGATGTGCGGCTGGAGAAAGTCGCCCGACAGCCAGTCGAGCATCCGGAGGGAATAGCACCCCAGGCCGCGGTCGAGCAGGGCCGGGTGGCGGTCGAAGTTTTCGAACGAGCGTTCGATCGGGGCGGCGAGTTTGGTCACGCGGCACCTCCGGCGCGACGCTCGAGCCTGAAGGACACTGACGACGGGCGGGCTGACGACGGGGGGGACGAGGTTTCGCATCGACCCGATGCGCGGCGGAAACCGCCGAGGGGAACCAGGGGGCAGACGGGGCTCATCGGCCTCGACGCTCGCATTTCCAGCGGAGAATAGTCCGCGACGGGGGGGCGGGAAGGGGAGGACAGGAGCGGACGATCGACAAGCACACGGCATGCCAATCAATGCGAAAACGTCTGAACGCAGAAGGCGCCCAGGCGGAGCCGGCATGCAAGGCCGGAGCCAAGCACGTGGTCATGAAAAAATGACAATCCGAAGGAACGCTGCCGGTTGGAAGGACGGCCGCGACGAACTTTTTGCAAGTCTACACGTCGCCGTGCCGCTGTGCATCGACCCGGAGCGAATGGGTGGCTCCACCGAGCGACCGCGACGGCCGACCGGCCTGGACACCCGGAAAGATGGTAGAAAAGCAGGGAGATTCCCGCAACTCACCGGCCGTCCGGGCCTGTCTTGCGGCCGCCCCTGCCGGGTTTCCCCCATTCGATGCACGCTTCCCTGCCAGGTGGTGATCTCTCCGGGTTGGTGGCCGGCCGGGATTCGGCCGCCGGGGGAAACGCCGGTGCCAGGCTGCCGCCGGGCTGGGGGCCGTTCATGCCGGTGAGCGAGAGCGTGCTGGCAAGCTGTCGCTACGACCTCGACTCCGCCGGACGATTCGCCTCGGGCCGGATCGTGCTTACCGACGGGCGGCTCTTGGCCGACGATCCGGCCACAGGCGACGTGGGGCTGCCGCCGCGCGCCTGGCCGCTCGACGACGGGTGCCATCTCGTCACGCGGATGCGAGTCTCGTTCGGTCGGCTCGAGCTCCTGCGGGATGGCCGGATCGAGACAGCCTGGCAGTTCACGTCCGCCAAGGGGAGCGCGGTGCAAGCTCTCGCCGAGGCCTGGGAGGCGCGGAAGGATCCGCAGCCACCGCTCGAGGCGACCGCCGCCCCGGAGCCGCCGGCCCCGCCGTCGCGATGGCTCGACGACGAGGATGGCGGTGGCAACCGCGGCTCGTGGCGACCGCTGCTGCGGGTGCTCGGGTGTGCCCGGTCCCATACCGGCGTCGCCGTTCTCGGCTGCCTGCTGTCGCTGGCCAGCACGGCCATGGCGCTGGTGCCCCCGTATGTCACCATGCCGCTGGTGGACAACGTCCTGATCCCGCGGCAGGCGGGCCGCGCGGTGGAGTTTCGGCTCGTGTGGTGGTACCTCGGGATGCTGGCCGCCGCAGCCGTCGTCTCCTGGCTGCTCGCCTGGACCAGGGCCTGGACGCTCGCCTGGGTCAGCGAGCGGATCGCGGCCGACCTCCGCAGCCGCACCTACGCCCACATGCAGAGCCTGTCGCTCGACTTCTTCGCCACCCGCCGTACCGGCGACCTGATCTCGCGGGTCAGCAGTGATACCGAGCGGATCAACAACTACCTCTCGATGCACCTGATCGATTTCTCGTCCAACGTGCTGCTCGTGTTCCTGACCGGGCTGGTGCTTGTCTGGATCAGCCCCCGGCTGGCCCTGGTGACGCTGGTGCCGTTCCCCTTCGTCGTCTGGCTGGTCAACGCCGTTCGCGAGCGGATGCGCCGAGGGTTCACCCGGGCCGGCACGGCCTGGGCCGACATGACGAGCCTGCTGGCCGACGCGATTCCCGGCGCCCGGGTGGTCAAAGCCTTCGCCCAGGAAGGGCGGGAGTGCGGCCGGTTCGAGTTGGCCAACCGGGGCGTGGTCGTGGCCAACGACCGGGTCAACGTGATCTGGTCGTTTTTCGGCCCGCTCGTCAGCCTCGCCAACGAGCTCGGGCTGCTCGTGGTCTGGGCGGCGGGAGCCTGGCTCGTGTTCGGGGGGGGGCTGACCGTCGGAGCACTGACCGCCTTCCTCGCCTACATCGGCCGGTTCTACGGCCGGCTCGAGTCGATGGTCCGGATGGTGCCCGCCACGCAGCGGGCCGCGGCCAGCGCCGAGCGGATCTTCGAGATCCTCGATTGCGTGCCGACGGTTGCCGAGCCCGTGCGGCCGGTCGATCCCGGACGGCTCCGGGGCCGGATCGAGATCGACGGCGTCCGCTTCCGCTACGGGGCTCGCGAGGTGCTCCACGGCATCGATCTCGTGATCGAGCCCGGCGAGATGGTCGGGCTGGTGGGGGCGAGCGGGTCGGGCAAGTCGACGCTGGCGAACCTCGTCTGCCGGTTTCACGACCCTTCCGCCGGATCGATCCGTGTCGATGGCGTCGACCTGCGGAACCTCTCGATCGCCGCCTACCGACGGAATCTGGGGGTCGTGCTCCAGGAGCCGTTTTTGTTCTTCGGCACGGTTGCCGAGAACATCGCCTACGGCCGCCCCAACGCCTCGCGGGAGGAGATCGTGGCGGCTGCCCGGGCGGCCGGGGCACACGAGTTCATCCTCCGGCTCCCGGCGGCCTACGACTCGAAGGTGGGCGAGCGGGGCGGCGCGCTTTCCGGTGGCGAGCGGCAGCGGATCTCGATCGCCCGGGCGCTCCTGGTCGATCCCCGGATCCTGATCCTCGACGAGGCCACCTCCGCGGTGGATCCCGAGACGGAGGCGGTCATCCAGGCGGCGATCGACCGGCTGGTCACGGGCCGGACCACGATCGCGATCGCCCACCGGCTTTCGACCTTGAGACGGGCCGACCGGATCGTCGTGCTCGACCAGGGGCAGATCGTCGAGGTCGGTACGCACGACGACCTGCTGGTGGCCGGCGGCGTCTATGCGCGGCTCCATCACGCTCAGCAGAAGGCGGCCGCCGCGTCTTCCGAGGAGGCGCCGGCATGACGGCGGGTCAGGTGGCAGGTTGGCGGCTCGAGCGGCGGGCCGGCGGAGGCATCGATTTCATCACGGCCGATGGCACGCGCCACAGCGATGTCGATGTCCGCCGCGGATTTCCCTTCTCGGCGCCCGAGCGCGGGGTCGCCGTGCTCTCGGCCGCCGGCGTGGAACTCGCCTGGATCGACTCGCTCGCGGCCTGCGACCAGTCGCTCGCCAGGCTCGTAGCGACGATTCTGGCCGAGCGGGAGTTCATGCCGATCATCGAGCGGATCGTGATGGTCAAGGAGGGACGGCCGACGGAATGGAGCGTGGTCACCGACCGGGGTCCGCACCGGTTCAGCGTCGCCCATCCCGACGACGTGTCCCGCCAACCCGACGGCGGCGTGACGCTCACCGATACCGACGGGATCCGCTACCGGATTCCGTCGGCCGCGGTCCTGGATCCGCAGAACCAACGGCTGCTCGAGCGCGGGCTGTGACGCCGGCGGTTCGCCCCGTCGGGCCCGAGCCCGCGGCGGCCCAACCGGCCGAGTTCTCCCAGCTTCACGGCTGGTTTTCCCCCGCTCGTAAGATGAACCGGTTGCACGGCTCGTGACGGATCGAGGGCCTTCTGGCCGCGAAAAAAAGGCCATTTTTTCTCAACCATCCGCTTGCGGGCTGCGTCTGTCGGATTACCCTCCAAGGGTCG
>JBIKXY010000035.1:0-17449 GCA_044355515.1 Pirellulales bacterium | reverse complement strand
GGATGGCCGGCCGCGGGGCGGTGCCGCCGATCGACGGAAAGCGGCTGCCAGCCACCGGGGACGCCGCTGACGGCCCCCTGCCAGCGGTGGATTCGGGCCTCGAGCACGTGGTCGCCAAGGGGCGCGAACGGCTCCGGGAGCGTCGCGACCGCCGCAGCCGCGAGGTCCTCGTCGGCCCACGACGCCATCGTTGCCGCCGCCTCCCCCCCGATCAGCCAGCCGAGCACGCCGTGTGTCGCCAGAGGCTCGCGGCCGCTCTCCAAGTAGAGGCAGCAGCCACCGAAGGCGTCGAGCATGAGGTAGGAGTCGTCGCCGCAGGCGGCAGGCAGTGGCCGGTCGAAGAGCACGGTGATCCGCAGGTAGTGGGCGGGGTGGTCGTGGTGCTCGAGATGCCGCCGCATCGCCGTGCCCAGGTGCGGCCCCGCGAAGGCGACCCGGCCCAGGGCGTCGAGCGGCAGGGCCACGACCACCGCGTCGAACGGCTCCTCGTGAGGAACGCCCGCAGCCTGCCAGGCGACGACGAGCGGACCGCCCGGCTCGCCGGCGATCCCCGTCACGGCGGCTCCGAGCCTGACGTCGGCAGCCAACCGGGAGGCGAGGACCGCGATCAGCTGGTCGTTCCCGCCGGCGATGCAGTAGAGCCGCATATAGGCCGGATCGTTCATCAGGTAGTTCTGCAGGCCATAGCCGGTGCTCGTGGCGGCCGGCTCGGTCGCCAGGTCGCTCTTGAGCATCGTCGCGACGTAGTGCCGGGCCGGCTCCGAGCCGATGCTCGCGAGGCGTTCGTCAAACCTGCCGGCCGGCGCGGCCGACGCGGCCTGATCGGAACCCGACTCGTAGAACTCCGTCGGCGTCATGGCCGACCGCGCCCAGGTGTCGAAGGCCCGCAGCGCCTCGCGGCCCTCCTCCCCGCAGGCGTCGGCGAGATCGTCGAGGTTGGCGATCCGGCGGCCGGCCGCATGCACGGCCGAGCCGCCCATCGCCACCGTCGGCAGGCCGAGCGACCGCACGAGCTGCCGCAGCGGATCGTCGGCGACGGGCGAATAGTCGTAGAGCTCGGCCGCGCCCGCCTCGTAGCGGATCGCCGCTTTGGCAAACGAGGGAGTGAGCACCTTCCCCCCCAGCCGGTCGCTCGCCTCGAGGATCGTGATTGCCAGCGGAGCGGCCACGAGCCGCTCGAGGTGCCAGGCCGTGAACAGCCCGCCCGGGCCGCCGCCGACGATGGCGATGCGTGCGGCGCCGCTGCATTCATGCTGGTGGGAAAATCTCACTGGAACGCTTGAACGGTCGCCGGTGTACAAGGTTGCGTCTGCCCGCTGTCGGTCATCCCGCCGGTTCGCGGCCGCCATGCCAATCGAGCGTGCTCGTCCGGGAGCGGAGGGCCGTCGCCGGCATCGCCGCTGCATCGCCGCGCCAAGCGGTTGCCGGTGGCTTGTGTATCTTGGCTTGGAGTGGCAAGGCGAATCCCCGGCCCGAAGGGCCGCGGTCGTCTGCCGGGCCACTTCCCAAAATACTGCAGATGCGGATCATCAGGTTTCAGCCGGGGCCGTTTCCTTCGCCCTCGTTTCCCGGCCCTGAGTTTCCGGAGTCCATGCGGTGGGCACGCAGCAAATCTTCGAGCAACTGAAGGAGCGGTCTGGCGACGCGGCGGCGCGGTCGCGGGCAAGAACGTTCGCTTCCGTCTCCGAGGAACTCCGCGACGTTGTCGCCCGCGAGGAGTTCCGGATCCTCCGCGACTCGAGCGCCGACCACGGGTCGCGGCGAGGCGGCCTGAGATGACTCCCGCAGCGGTTGAGCCCGTCGGGGACGTTGCGGTGGCCATCCGAGTCGGCGGGGCCTCGGCCGCCGAGACGCTCGGCAGGGTGCGGCGGCTGGCGGAGGCCGTGCAGGCGGCCGCGATTCCGGGCGTGATCGACGTGGTGGCTTCGGCGGGCCGGGTGACGGTGGCCTATGACGCTCTGGCGGTCGCCGATCCGGCCGCGATCTGCGCTGCGTTGACCGCTGCCGGCGGGGCGGCCGCCAAGGGGGGCTCGGAGCGATCGCTCGGGCACGAGATCCCCGTGGCCTACGACGGGCCGGATCTCGAGGAGGTGTGTGCCGGGCACGGGCTTTCGCGGGAGCGATTGATCGCGGATCACACGGAGCCAGAGTATCTCGTCGAGGCGATCGGATTCCTGCCCGGCTTCGGCTATTTGGCCGGTCTGCCGGCGGATCTCGCGACGCCGCGCAGGGCCACACCGCGGCGGCTCGTGCCGGCCGGCGCGGTCGGGATCGGCGGTGGGCAGACGGGGGTGTATCCCTTTGCGAGCCCCGGCGGCTGGAACCTCGTCGGCCGGACGAGCGTGCAGCTCTTTGACGCTTCGCGGCCGCGGCCGGCCCTGTTCCAGGTGGGCGACCGGGTGCGATTCGTGGCGGCCGACCTCCCGGCGGTGGCCGAGGCTGTGGCGGCGCCGTCGCCGCCCGTGGATCACGGTGCCGCCGCGATCACCGTGATCCAGCCGGGGCTGTTCACGACCGTCCAGGATCTCGGCCGGCCCGGCCATCGGGCCGCCGGCGTGCCGCTCTCGGGCGCCGCCGATCCCGTGTCGCTGCGGCTGGCCAACCTGCTCGTCGGCAATGCAGAAGGCGCCGCGGCGATCGAATGCACGCTCCTGGGGCCGACGCTGCGGTTCGAGCAAGACTCGCTCGTGGCCCTCGTCGGCGGCGACTTTCCGGGCTTGCCCGGAGGCGTGGCAACGCGAGTCACCGCCGGCACGGTGCTCGCGCTCGGCCATGCGACCACCGGCTGCCGCGGCACCCTCGCGGTGGCCGGCGGCATCGACGTGGAGCCGGTGCTCGGCAGTCGCAGCACGCTGGTGGTGGCCGGGCTCGGGGGATTCGCCGGCCGGCCACTGCGGCCGGGCGACCGGCTGGCGGTGGCCCCGAGCGCGTCGCCCGGCATCCGGCGGGCCGACCTGCCCTCGCCCGCGGGCCGGTCGCCCCTGCTCAGGATCATCCCCGGCGAGCAGGCCGGGGCGTTGGGCGATGCGGCCTGGGCCCGAGGGTTTCGCACGAGCAGCCGCTCCGACCGGATGGGAGTGCGGCTCGAAGGGGGGCCGCTCCCGGGCGCCGGGGCCTTCGCCGGAATGGCGAGCGTGGCGGTGTTTCCCGGCACCGTGCAGGTGCCGCCCGACGGCCAGCCGATCGTGCTGCTGGCCGACGCCCAGACGATCGGCGGTTATCCCGTGCTCGGGCAGGTGATCGCAGCCGACCTGCCGCGGGCGGCCCAGCTCCGGCCGGGCGACGACGTGCGGTTCGAGCCGGTCACGCAGCCCGAGGCTCGGGCCGCCTTGCTGCGGCGGGAGGCGGCGATCACCGCGGTACGCGAGGCCGTGCGATGAGCCTGACGCGGCGCACCACGATCGACCTCAACTGCGACCTCGGCGAGGGAGCGCCGCACGATGCGGCGGTGATGCCGCTTTTGACCTCGGCCAACATCGCCTGCGGCGGCCACGCGGGCGACGAGGCGACGATGGCCGCGACCGTGGCGCTCGCCCGCCGGTATGGCGTGGCGATCGGGGCCCATCCGGGCCATCCCGACCGGGAGCACTTCGGCCGCCGCCGGCTCGCGATCACGCCGGAGGCCGCAGCGGCTCTCGTCGTCGAGCAGGTGGCGCGGCTCGCTGCTGTCGCCGGCGAGCCGCCGCGGCACGTCAAGTTCCACGGCGGCCTCTATCATCAAGCGGCGCACGACGAGTCGCTCGCGACGGCGATAGCGGAGGCGATCGTCGCCCGCTGGCCGACGATGATCGTCATCGCGCCGGCGGCCAGCCGGCTGGTCGCGGTGGCCCGGGCTCAGGGCCTGGCGGTCGCCGAGGAGGCCTTCATCGACCGGGCCTACGCTCCCGACGGCACGCTCGTGCCCCGGTCCGAGGCGGTGGCGGTGATCGCCGACCCGCGAGTCGCGGCCGAGCGGGCGGTGCGGCTCGTGCAGGAGGGCGTGGTGGTGGCGGCCGACGGGGGGCTGATCCGCCTCCGGGCCGACACGCTGTGCATCCACGGCGACGGGCCGGACCCGGTCGGCCTGGCGCGGGCCGTGGGCGAGGCCCTCGGGCGGCGGGGCACGCGCGTGGCAGCTTTCGCCTCCGGAGTGGGTCATCCCCCCAGCTGACTGCCCGAGGGCCCCCGGGTATTTCCATGCACGTTTTCGCTCGGCAGGCCGGAGCCGGCTGCCGCCGGCCCTTCCAGTGCATCGTGCTCCCGTACATGATCGACCCGCTGGCACACGTGCCGACCCGGCGATCCGCGAGGGGGCGCTCGTGGCCCTGGCCCACTGCGCCGCGGCGCGGGCCGTTCGTGACTTTGCCCCCCGGATGCCCAGGTGGCCGGCGGCCGGTTCGGGCCCGGCGCCCGCAAGGCCCCCGATCGACGAGCGGCACCAGCAGCACGAGCAGGATTTGACCGAGAAAGATCAGCCCCCCGTGCCGGGCGAGCGGATGGCGGGCGAGCAGGTTCATGAGATGGCAGCGCGGGCCCTGCGGGAGCGGCGTCAGCCCGCGGATGGCTCGGGGAGAATCGGCTCGATCGTGGCGACGTGGAACAGCGGGCAGATGTCGAACTCGGCCGGCAGGCCGTCATTTTCCACGTCGACCCCGACGAGGACGTCGTTTTTTAGCAGCCATGCCATCTCGGGATGGCGGACGTCGTAGCACTTGCCGCTGGACATCACCAGTCGGAATGGCTGAAAGGGCTGCCGTTTGAGAATTTTGCGAAACGCTTCGGTGGTCATGGGAAGGGCTCCTGAGGAAGCTGATGCAGGTAGTGTACGGATGTGCATTTTTCCGTCAACGGCCCGTGAAACGGCCATGGACACGGGGCTGACCGGGGCTCCGCGTATACTCGTCGCGAGACTTCCCCGAGTGTACGGGCTGAATCGCCCGCTGGCCGCTCCCTCAGAGGCCCCGAGCATGATCGTCGAACGCGTCAAATATGTCATCTGGGCCGCCGACATGGAGCGGGCCGCGGCGTTCTACTGCGGTTTTTTCGGCGGCCGGGTCCTGCGGCAAAACCCGGCCATCACCGAGGTGGGCATCCTCGAGGCCGTGATCGGGATCCATTCCGGCGGCGAGGGCAAGCGGACCTGGACGGGCTTGAGCTTCCAGGTGGCCGACGTGGTGGTCGGAGCGCGGGAGGTGGTGGCGGCGGGCGGGCAACTCACGCGGGAGCCCGAGCCCGAGAACGGCGAGCCGCCGCACCTGGCGATGTGCGTCGACACCGAGGGCAATGAGTTCATGCTCACCCGCAAGCGGGGCGGCTGAGCCCCGCCGGGACCAGGACCGCCATGGCAAAGAAGAACAGCGGCCCGCGGCCTCCAGCCCGGCCCTCCCACCCGCCCGCGCGGCCCCGGCACAAGACGGCCGCCGAAGAGACCTACCACGGCCTGCGGGCCTGCGAGGCGCTCTTCGCCCGGCGGCCCGACGAGATCGTGCGGGTCTATCTCACCGCACCCCGCAAGCCGCGCCTCGCGAGCCTGCTGGCCTGGTGCGCCGAACACCGCCGGGGCTTTCAGATCGTGGCGGACGAGAACCTGCGGCGGATCAGCGGCTCGACCCATCACGAGGGCGTGGCGATTCTCGCCAAGGCGATTCGCCGCCGCGGCTTCGAGGATCTGCTCCGGGAGGTCGAGCTGCCCGGGGCCGCGGGCCCGATCCTCTATCTCGACGGGGTCGAGAACCCGCACAACCTCGGCTCGATCCTGCGGACAGCAGCGCACTTCGGCGCCCGGGCCGTGGCCGGCCGCAGCGGCGAACTGCCGCCGCTCTCGCCGGCCGCGGCCCGCGTGGCCGAGGGCGCGGCGGAGATCGTGCCGGTCTACGACGTCGCCGACCCGCCGGCGGCCCTCAGGCGACTGGCCAAGGCCGGCTATGCGATCGTGGCCGCGTCGAGCAGCCGCGGCGTGCCGCCGGCCCGCGCGCCGCTCGGCGGCCGGAGCGTGATCGTGCTCGGCAGCGAGGGGCAGGGGGTTTCGCCGGCCATCGAGCGGACAGCGACCACTCAGGTCTGCATCCCGGGCACGGGCGCGGTGGAGAGCCTCAACGTCTCGGTGGCCGCCGGTGTGCTCTTGGCCGAGGCCTGGCGGCAGCGCGGCCCGCCCGCGAAGCGGTGAAACGCCCGCGGATTCGCCGTTGAACGGATCGGAGCCAAATGCTTACGAGTCCTTCATGTTGCGGGATTCGAACCAAGGCGGTGGTCGGGCGGAACTGGTCGTCGTGGGCAATCGGCTGCCGGTGCATCGCGTCGATGGAGCCTGGGAGACGAGCCCCGGCGGGCTGGTCTCGGCCCTGATGCCCATGCTCCAGCGGCGGCAGGGGGTCTGGATCGGCTGGCCCGGCAGCGGTGCCGACAGCCTCGAGCCATTCGCCCACGAAGGATTCGCCAATGTCCCGGTGCCGCTCTCCATCAACGGCCAGTTCGGCGAGGTGGGGCGGGTGCCCGTTCACTACCTGCGGCGGAGCCTGCCGCTCGAGGAACTGGTGGCCCACTACGTCGCGGCCGACCTGATGCTCGTCACGCCCCTGCGGGATGGCATGAACCTGGTCGCCAAGGAATACTGCGCCGCCCGCCGCCACGACACGGGAGTGCTCGTGCTCTCGGAGTTTTGCGGGGCCGCCCATGAGCTCGAGCGGGCCGTGCTCGTCAACCCGCACGATATCGACGGCCTGGCGGCCACCTGGGCCGAGGTGCGCGTCAAGCAGGGCAAGCAGGTGCTCGAGTTGGCCGTGGTGGACACCTCCAAGGGCGACGCGATCGACGCCCTCCGGCATCGGGTCGGTGCCGGAGCGGTCGTCTACTTCGGCGACGATGTCACCGACGAAGACGCCTTCGCACGGCTCCAGGGCCCGGACGTGTCGGTCAAAGTGGGCCCGGGAGCGTCGGCGGCCTCCCACCGGATCGCCGATCCGCTGGAGGTGGCCCGGCGGCTGGCCCGGCTGGCCTGCCTGCGGGAGGACTGGCTCGCGGGAGCCGGGGCGGTGCCCATCGAGCGGCATGCGCTGCTCTCCGACGGCCGGGTGCTGGCGCTGGTCGCGCCCGGGGCGAAGCTCGTCTGGATGTGTACCCCGCGGGTGGATGGGCCGGCCGGCTCACGCTGCCGCGGCGGGAGCCGGCCTTGGTTCGCCGCAGCGCGCTGGTGCTCAAAGGGCTGTGTTATGCACCGACCGGTGGCATCGCCGCGGCGGCCACCACCAGCCTGCCGGAACAACTCGGCGGAATCCGGCAACCACCCGCAGGCTTATTCCCACATCGGCCTGATCGAGAACGCCCTGACCTTGTCGGGGAACTGAAGCCGCCGGTCGCTCGCCGCCCGGCCGGTCAGGCTGGTATCCTCGCGGGCTCGTCCCCGGGAGGCACCAGCATGCAGAAGACTTTTTTCCTGGTTCTCGCCGCGGTAGCGGGTGTCACGGCCGGCGCCCTGGCGGCCGCGCCGGCCGAGCGGGTCTTCCGGGGCGGGCCGATCGTGACGATGGACCCCGCCCGGCCCACGGCCGAGGCGGTCGCGATCGGCGGCGGCACGATCCTGGCCGTCGGCGCCGAGGCCGAGGTGATCAAGCTCGCCGGCCCGGAGACCGTGGTCACCGAGCTCGCCGGCCGCACGCTCGTGCCCGGCTTCGTGGACGGCCACAGCCACTTCTTTTCGGTCGTCAGCGTGCAGACCAGCGCCCTCTGCGCCTCGCCGCCGGCCGGGCCCTGCACGAGCGTGGCCGACGTGATCGAGCGGCTGAAGGAGCTGCAGAAGCGCCGCACGATTCCCGCCGGCGAGCTGATCGAGGGCTTCGGCTACGACCCCGACCTGCTGGCCGAGAAGCGGGCTCCGACGAAGCAGGAACTCGACGCGGCCTTTCCCGACAACCCGGTGATGATCGTGCACGTCTCGGGCCATGGAGCGATGCTCAACTCGAAGGCCCTGGCGAAGTTCGGGATCACCGCCGCCACGCCCACGCCCCCGGGCGGCGTGATCGGCCGCGAGCCGGGCTCAGAGGAGCCCTCGGGGCTGCTCTTCGAAACGGCCTTCCTGCCGATCTTCGCCCAGGTGTCGGGTCCCGGCCCCGACGAGACCCTGAAACTGATCCGCACCGGGCAGGAGCTCTATGCCCGCCAGGGCATCACCACGGCCCAGGAAGGGGCCACGATGAAGCAGCAGCTCGACCTGCTCCGCCTGGCGGCCGCCCGCGGCCTGCTCGAGATCGACGTGGTCGCGCTCCCCTTCATCACCGAGATCGACGAGATCTTCGCCGGCAGGCCGCCGGTGGCCGACAAGGACTACACGGGGCGGCTGCGGATCGGCGGCGTGAAGATCGTGTCGGACGGCTCGCCGCAGGGGAAGACGTCCTGGTTCACCACGCCCTACCTCACCGGCGGGCCCACGGGCGAGCAGGACTGGCGGGGCGAGCCGAGCTTCCCGCAGCCCGAGCTCACCGCGATGGTGGAGAAGGTCTACGCCGGCGACGCGCCCCTGTTCGTGCACGTCAACGGCGACGCGGCGATCGACGCGTTTCTCGAGGCCCATCGGGCGGCCTCAGGCGCCGATCCGGCCCGTCCCCGGGGCACGGTCGGCGTCCACTCGCAGTTCATCCGCCGCGACCAGCTCGAGAAGTACCGGGCCTGGAACATCACGCCCTCGTTCTTCACGCTCCACTGCTTCTACTTCGGCGACACGCACGTGGCCAACCGCGGCCTGGCCCAGGCCGAGTTCATCAGCCCGCTGAAGTCGGCCCGGGCGCTGGGCCTGCGGCCGACCAACCACACCGACTTCAACGTCACCCCGCTCGATCAGCTGTTCACGATCCATACGGCGGTGAACCGCGTCACCCGGTCGGGCCGGGTGCTGGGCGAGGCCGAGCGGGTGACGCCGCTCGAGGCCCTCGAGGCGATCACGATCGACGGGGCCCGTCAGTATGGCGAGCAGGGCCGCAAGGGCTCGATCGAGCCGGGCAAGCTGGCCGACCTCGTGATCCTCTCGGGAAATCCGCTCGCCGTCGAGCCGGCCGCGCTCGAGGAGATCCGCGTCGCGGAGACGATCAAGGAAGGCAAGACGATCTGGCCGCGGGTTGAACCGTAGTTCCCGCTGCGGGCTCGGACGAATGGTCGAAAGAGATCGTTCCCTCTCTCGCTGCTAGCCGTCCGCCGCGCCGGGGATGCGCTCGAACTCATGCACGAACAGGCCGCTTCGGAGCTTGGGCTCGAACCAGGTGCTCTTAGGCGGCATGATCTCGCCGGCGTCGGCCACCGCCAGGAGCTCGTCGGGGCTCGTCGGGTGCATCGAGAAGGCCACGCCCTTCGTGCCGGCCCGCCGTTCAAGCTCGGGCGTGCCGCGGATGCCCCCCACGAACTCGATCCGGGTGTCGGTCCGCGGGTCGCCGATTCCGAGGATCGGGGCGAGCACCCGGTCCTGGAGCAGCGACACGTCGAGGCTCGCGATCGGGTCGCTGCGGTCGATCGAGGCCGGCGGAAACGTGAGCGACCACCAGCCGCCGTTCACGTACACGAGCACGTCGCCACGCGCCGCCGGCGTTCCGGCCGCAGCGGGCTCGACCGTGCCGACGCTCCGCAGCCGCTCCAGGAACTGCTCGGGCGAGAGGCCGTTCAAGTCCTTGACGACCCGGTTGTAGGGCAGGATCCGCAGCTGATCGTGGGGGAAGACGACGGCCAGGAACCGGCCGTATTCCTCGTGGCCCGTGTGCCTGGGATTCCGGGCCGCCGAGGCGGCCGCTGCCCGGGAGCCGCCGGCCGAGCGGTGGTGGCCGTCGGCGATGTAGAGGAGGTCGAGTCGCCGGAAGGCATCGAGGTAGGCCCCGGCATCGGTCAGCTTCCAGCCGGTGTGTTTGACGCCGTCAGGGGCGACGAAGTCGAAGAGCGGCTCGCCCGTCGCATCGGCCGCGATCCGGGCGGCGAGTGTCTCCGCCCCGCCGACGATGCCCGCGCGGTCGCGGAAACAGAGAAACACGGGCTCGGCATGGCAGGCCGTCACCAGGAGGTGCCGGGTGCGATCGTCCTCCTTGTCGGGCCGGGTCTTCTCATGCTTGCGGATCTCGCCCGAGTCGTATTGGGTGGCCTCGACGCAGCAGACGATGCCCGTCTGGGCCTTGCCCTCCCGCACCTGGCGGTAGAGGTAGAGGCCGGGCGCCGGGTCGCGGACGAGCGTGCCCGAGGCGATCAGCTCCTGAAGATTCCGGGAGGCCTGCGCGTAAACCTCGGGGGCGTGGTCGTCGGTCTCGGGGGGCAGGTCGATCTCGGAGCGGACGACGTGGAGAAACGAGCGCGGCTTGCCGGCGGCCCGCTCCCGGGCCTCGGCGGTGGAGATCACGTCGTAGGGGTCGCTGGCCACCTCGGCGGCGTGGGCGAAGGGGGGACGGAGGGCGGCGAAGGGGTGGATCCGGATCATCGGGCGAGTCTGGCTCTTGGGGGGGCGGAGGCTGAGGGCCGGAGGATAACGCACCCGCCGCCGGGCCGCCAAACCGTCGCTCAGGTATGACCTGGTTCACCGTCGTGCTGGCGGCAGTCATGCCATTCCGCGACGTCACCGTCGTCAGGCGGGTCAACGATGTGCTGGAAGCCGCCCGCGACCTTGTTCAAGCGATCGGGGTCGTGCTCTTGAGGCCGGCGTTTTTTCAGGCTGCCGCGTCGAGGACCGTGCCGCTGCACCAGATTCGCACCTGCTTGCTGCGGGCGTACGCGACGAGTTCCGGCGAAATGACTTCGCACGCCACCAGCGGAACCGCGGGCAGGCCGGCCTTCCGCAGGATACCGGCCCGCCGTTCGGCCCGATCGATGTCATCAACGCCGCAGGCCACCGACACCTCGACCACGACGTGGCTGGCGATGCCGTCGATCAGTCCGGACGCAATGGCATCGGCCCGCAAGACTTCGTCAGCCTCTTGGGAATCGACGGCCTGCTCGATCGAGTCGAGCACCTCGTCGTTGCGCAACAGCTTGCCGCGTCGCATGAGCCGGCTGAGATACGCAGTGAGTCGATCACGGAACTGGAGCTCGAAGGTGCGGCCCAGCACCGCGTCGAGCCGCGTCGCCTGCCGTTCCCCATTCACCACGAGCATTCGCACGACCTTGGTGAGCTCTGCCAACTCCGTCTGCGTCTGCGTCTGCGCGGCCGTCAGTTCAGCGAGCCGCACCTCAGTTTGAGCCTGGGCCTGTGTCAGCTCCGTGAGCCGCACCTCAGTATGAGCCTGGGCAGCGACCAAGCGGGCCTGCCCGTCCGCGAGCTCCGCGACTCGCTTCTCTGTCCGTTCCTGGGCCTCTGCGAGCCGGCCGACCGTCTCGTTGAGCTCGCGGAACTCAGCCTTCGTCACCGTGTTTCCCAGTTCCTCGAACATCGGTCCGAGGGTGTGGGCAAGCGACTTGGCCGCCTCCTCACCGAGCGACGACCGTAAATCTTCGTAGATGCGATAGGTATTCATGAGACAACGACCTCGACGGCCTCGTGAGTGTACAGCCGTATATTTTCACTGTCAACCCACGGTTGGGGCAGGGATTATGCCGGCAGGGATTATGCCTGTCCTTTTCCGCTCTTTTCCGCTTTTCCGCTTCCGGATTATGCCTGTCCTTTTCCGGTTTTTTCCCGGTTTTCCCTCGGTTTTCCTGCCGGGCTTTCCCGGCCCCTGTTTTCTCCGGGCCTTCCCGGCCTTCCGGGCCGACGCGGCGCGAGCCGGGGGGTGACGCGATTCATGCCATGTGTCGCAGGCCCGCCGGAGCCGGCTGGAGTGGCAGGCGTCATCCCACCTGCTTGCGCAAGGTGGCTTCCATCATGCCGAGGCGCCCATGTGGCACGGGTTTGACTCTCGCGGGCGAGGCCCCTATCAATTTTCCGGACGAGGCGGCTGGTTGACCACGTCGCCGCCCCGGCAGGCGCGATCGGACGGACGAAACGTCGCCTCCGGCTCCCTGGAGCCGGTCGCGATCGGCAGGAGTGAGGGCCGCATGTTCGCGGTGGTGGCACGCACGGCATCGGCAGGCGGGGCGCTCGCGGCCCGCGGTCGGGCCTTGCGCGTGACCCACACGCTCCTGTTCAGCGTCGCACTGATCGCGTCGCCGGGCGTCTGCGGCGCCTGTGCGTCGGGCTGTCCGAGCGGCCAGTTGGCCGCGTCGGGCTCCCCGGGCACGGGCGTCGCCTTTGCCGTCGCCGCAACCCATGGCCGCGGATCGTGCTGCGGCACGACCCCGGACAGGCTGCCGCAGGAGAGCGATCCCCGCGGTGGCCCGCCGACGGGCGTGGCCGATGCGGCTGACGGCATTGCCTCGTCCTGCTGCCAGGGCGGCGCGGGCTGCGGTTGCCTGCTCGAGCCGCGGACCGCGGATGCGGCGGTGCTGCCGGCAACCTCGCCGATTGAAGTCGGTGGTCCCGAGCCGGCGGTCAGCGCCGTTGTCCAGGTGGCGACCGAACTGCCGGCTGCTCCGGCTCCTTCCATGGCCACGGCGCGGCCGCCCGAGCGGCCCGTGCGGGTGCTCTATGGGGTGTGGCGGAACTGAGTCGGCCGCGGCCGACTCCGGTTTCTTTTTTCCACACTTCTCAGGAGTTGAACCATGTCCGCGATCTTGCTCTGGGCCGCACTGGCCCTGGCCCCGCTGTCCGGCGGTGCCGACACTCCCTGCCCCGAGTGCGACTGCTGCGGCTGTTGCGTGAAGGGCGTTTGCACGTGCGATGACTGCACGTGCTGCTGCTGCGAAGGCGGCCCCTGTGAGGGCTGCTGCAAGCAGCGCAGGTGACCAGCGTTGCCGAGGGGGCGGTCCCTGGCCACCTGGGGACCGCCCCCGCTTCGGCATCCCTGCGGCATGGAAGCCCCCCGGCATTGGCCTGGATCGCGGCGCGGGAGGGCCGCCGCGAGGCCGCTTCCGTCGTCTGGAACGTGTACTCAGTCTCGCTTCGGCGGCTGGCGGAAGCCCTCGGCAGGGCCGCCGCCCCGGTCGGGGCGGCCGAGGCCACCCGGCCCCTTGCCGCCACGCTCCTTGAACTCCCGCATCCGGGCCATGCCGGCGGCAAACTCCGCGCGGGAAAGTTGGCCGTCGCCGTCTTCGTCGAACCGGTCGAACGCCTGGTCTCCGAGCGGACCGCCCCCCGGCCCCTGCGGCCCCTCGTCTGCGGCACGCGGCGGCCGCTCGCTGCCCGGCCCTTGCGGCCGAGGCCGGTCCGGCCGGCGCAGGCCCTCGCGGCCCCCCGGCCCCATCGGCCGCAACCGCTCGGCGGCGGCCTCCGCCTCCTGCGGGTCGAGCTTGCCATCGCCATCGGCGTCCATCCGCGCGAACGCCTCCTCGAGGGCGGCGGTGCGGGCCTTGATGAACTCGTCGCGGCTCACCTTGCCGTCGCCATCGGTGTCGGCCCGGTTCACCATCTCCTTCCCCGAAGGGTTCGCGGGGGGCTGGGCGACGGCCGTCTGCGCGAGGGCCCAACAGAGGAGCGGGGCGAGGAGCGGGACAAACGTCGTCTTCATGGCGAGCCTCCGGGCGTGCTGGGGTCGAAGCGGAAGAAAATACAACATCACGGTTGGTCGGGGCCGGGCGGCACAACCTGGCCGGTCAGGCGAGGATCTCCCGGGCCACGGTGCCGTGGACATCGGTGAGCCGGAAGTCGCGGCCGGCATAGGGATAGGTGAGCCGCTCGTGCTCGAGACCCAGGAGGTGGAGGAGCGTGGCATGCCAGTCGTGGATGTGCATCCGGTTTTCGACGGCCTCGTAGCCGTAGTCGTCGGTGGCGCCGTAGGTCATGCCCGCCTTGACTCCGCCGCCGGCCATCCAGAGCGTGAAGCCCTTGTTGTTGTGGTCGCGGCCGTCGGAGCCCTGGCTGTGCGGCGTGCGGCCGAACTCGCCCCCCCAGATCACGAGCGTCTCGTCGAGCAGGCCGCGGTCGGCGAGGTCGGCGAGCAGGCCGGCGATCGGGCGGTCCACCTGCCGGGTCCGGTCGGCGAGCGCCGTGCCGAGGTTGAAGTGGTGATCCCAGTTGCCGTGGGTCACCTGCACGAACCGCACGCCCGCCTCCACCAGCCGCCGGGCCATCAGACACTGTCGGCCGAAGGCGTCGGTGTCATCGCCCCCCACGCCGTAGCGGTCGAGCGTGGCCTGCGTCTCGCGGGCGATGTCCATCACCTTCGGCACCTCGTCCTGCATCCGGAAGGCCAGTTCATACGACTCGATCACACCCTCGGTGTCGGGGCTGTTTCCGCCATCGAGCTCGAGCCGTGACCGGTTGAGCCGCTGCACGAGATCGACCTGGCTTCGCTGGGCGGCCCGGTCGAAAAGCGGGCTCTCGATGTCGGCGATCGCGGCGGGCTCGGGGCCGCCCCCGCGGCCGGCAGCGAGGCCCCGCCTGACCGAGCCCCCGACCCGCGTGGCCTGATAGGCGGCCGGCAGGAAGGCGCTGCCGAAGGAGCGGGCGGCGGCGACCGGCGGATTGATCGCGATGAATCCCGGCAGGTTCTGGTTTTCGGTGCCCAGGCCGTAGAGCGTCCAGGCGCCGAGCGACGGACGGACAAACTGGGTGCTGCCCGTGTGGAGCTGGGCGAAGGCCTGGGGGTGGGCCGGCAGATCGGTCGCCATCGAGTTGATCACGCAGAGCTTGTCGGCATGCCGGGCGACCTCGTCGAACAGGCTCGACACCCAGAGGCCGCTCTTGCCCCGCTGGCTGAACTTCCAGCGAGGGGCGAGCAGCGCGGCCCGCCCGCGGCGGCCGGCGGCTCCCGGGGCGGCCCGGCCAGAGTCGGTGAAGAGCTTGGGCTTGTAGTCGAAGGTGTCCACGTGCGACGGCCCCCCTTGCATGCAGAGGAAGATCACGTGCTTGGCCCGCGGCTGGAAGTGCGGCGGGCGGGGAGCCAGCGGGCCCGTGGCGGCCTCCCGCTCCGCCGCGTCGGCGGCGAGCGCCGAGAGGGCGACGAGGCCGAAGCCGTTGGCGGAGTGGCGGAGGAAGGCTCGGCGCGACCCGCAGGCGAGGCTCGGGCACCGGCTGAGGCGGGAATCATCGGTCATGGCAAACCTCCCGAGGGAGCGCGTCAGTTCAGGTGGCGAAACTCGGCGGTGGCGAACAACGCCTGGCAGTAGGCGGCAAGGGCGAGCCGCTCGGCCGCAGCCGTTCCTCCAGCCGGGACGGCGGGGGACGACGGCGGCGTCGCGGCCAGCCGCCCGGCATGCCGCCGGGAGAAGTCGCTCCAGAAGCCGTCGATCATCCGCCGCTCCGCGGCGGTCGGGCGGCGGCCGAACGCCAACTCGAAGGCCGCGGCCAGCCGGTCGGGCAGGGAGCCCGGCAGGCGGGCGACCCGCTCGGCGAACGAGCCGGCCAGCGACACGACCTCGTCGTTGTTGAGGAGGAACAGCGCCTGGGAGGGCACGTTCGACTCGTCCCGCTGGCCGCTCACGAGCGAGGCGTCGGGAAAGTCGAAGACAGAGAGCGCGGCGGGCACCTGGTCGCGGACGATCGGCAGGTAGATCGAGCGGCAGTCATCCGACCGCGTGCGGAATTCACCGAGCATTTGATTCCTGCCCCGGCGATCCTCCCGCAGCCGGGCCACCGGCGAGCCCGGCGTCGGCTCGAGGTCGAGCCGGCCCGCCACGGCGAGCATCGCATCGCGGATCACCTCCGCGTCGAGTCGCCGCTGGTTCATCCGCCAGCGGAGCCGGTTGTCCGGGTCGATCGCGAAGTTCGTCTGATCGTGCACGGCGGCGAGCTGGTAGCCGCGGCTGAGCACGACCCGGCGGATCAGCCGCTTGACCGACCAGCCGTCGTCCATCAGGGCGACGGCGAGGTGATCGAGCAGCTCGGGATGGCTCGGATCCATGCCCATCAGGCCGAAGTTGTCAGGCGTGGTCACGATCCCGGCGCCCATCAGCTTGAGCCAGACGCGGTTGGCCATCACGCGGGCGGTGAGCGGGTTGTCGCGGGAGGCGATCCAGGCGGCGAGGTCGAGCCGGCCGCTGCCGGCGGCGATCTTCCGCGGCTCATCGGGGCCGCAGAGCACCTCCACCAAACCGCGGGGCACCGTCTCGCCCGGCTGGTCGACTTCGCCCCGCTCCAGGAGCGGGCTGTTGACCGGCTGCGGCCGGTCGAGCACGCCCATGGCGAGCGAGCGCGGCGTGCCGTCGGCATGAAACTGGTCGAGGTCGGATCGGGCCCCCGCCAGCCGGTCCCGCGTCACCCGCGCCCGGACGAACATCCCGGCGTTGTTCCCGGGCTTGTCCCCGGCCGAGCCGCCGCGGCGAGCGGCCAGCGCCGACCGTGTCATCTCGCCGGCCGCCTCGGCGAGCCCTTCCACCTCCCGCTCGAGCCGGGCACGCTCCGCCGGGGAGAGCGGGGCCACGGCCGCGGGCAGCCCCGCCTCGGGCGGCAGTTCGATCAGCGTCGAGGGATTGATGTTTTGCAGCTGCGGCCCCTTGCCGTACAGCGTCTCGCTGCTCAGGAAGATGCCGGCGAGGGCGTAGTAGTCCCGCTGGGAGACGGGGTCGAACTTATGGTCGTGGCAGCGGGCGCAGGCGAGCGTCATCCCGAGCATCGCCTGCGACATGACGTCGATCTGCTCGTCCACGAGGTCCATCTGAAACTGCCGCCGGTCGCGGGTGTTGAGGGCCTTGGGACCGAGGGCGAGGAAGCCGGTGGCGATGATCTTCCGGGCCTGGTCGGCCGGCCCGGCATGCTCGAGCAGGTCGCCGGCGAGCTGGGCCTCGAGAAACTCGTCGTAGGGCAGGTCGGCGTTGAAGGCGTCGATCACCCAATCGCGATACCGCCAGGCGTGGGGATAGGGGACGTTGGTCTCCTTGCCGCCGGAGTCGGCGTAGCGGGCGACGTCGAGCCAGTGCCGCGCCCACCGCTCGCCGAACCGCGGCGAGGCGAGCAGCCGGTCCACCACCCGCTCGACGGCGTCAGGGGCGGTGTCGGCCAGGAACGCCCGGATCTCCTCGGGCGTGGGGGGCAGCCCGACCAGGTCGAACGCCAGCCGGCGGAGCAGCGCTTCGCGGCCTGCGTCGGCCACCGGCGTGACGCCGGCCTCCTCCATCGCCGCCAGGAGAAAGCGATCGATGTCGGTGCGGGGCCAGGCCGCGTCGGTCACCGCGGGCACCGCCGGGGCGACCGGCTGCTGGAAGGCCCAATGGCGACGGCCGGCGGCGAGGTCCCGCTCCCAGGTGGCGTCGGCCTCGGCCGCGACGCCCGCACCGGCCGGCAGGAACGCCGCAACTGCCGCGAGCAGGCTGACGGGCAGGCGGAAAGAACGGCGGCGAATCATCGGTTGGCACTCGCGGACTGCCCGATCCCACGCCTTGAAACGGCCGGGCGGCGGAAGGGTTTCGGCCGGAAACCCGCCGTCTGATTCCGCCGGCGCTCCACCGTAATCGCCGGCCACAGAGCGGCTCTCGGCGGCGGGCTTTGGCCTCCTCCGGCCGGGCTTGCCCGCCCCATCGCCCGGCCTTTCCCGCCCGCCGC
>JBIKXY010000034.1:0-17506 GCA_044355515.1 Pirellulales bacterium | reverse complement strand
GCCCGAGCAGGCGGCCGGGGGGCCGGTCGATGCCCGGGTCGATCTGTACGCGCTCGGGCTTGTGATCTTCGCCATGCTGACCGGCCGGCCGCCGTTCCGGGGGGGCGACGTGGCCCAGGTGCTTCGAAGGCAGCGGACGGAGCAACCGCCGCGGGTCTCGGCGATCGTGGCCGAGGTGCCCCCTGAGTTCGACGACCTCGTCGCCCGGCTCTTGGCCAAGGAGCCGGATCACCGGCCCGCCAGTGCGCTCGCCGTCGGTCGCGCCCTCGCGGCGATCGAGGGAGCGGGCCGGACTGCGTCGCCGGTTCACCACGATCCGGGCGCGGATTTGACCGTGGCCGGGCGGGCGGGTGTCACCCCGACGCTCGCCGCGGAGCCGGTCGCCGGATTGGGCGTCGATCTCCTGGCGGCCACACAGGTGACCGCTGGCGGACCGGGCCGTGCCGCCGCTCCGGCCGCGACCGAGCGGAAAACTCACTCCCCCCCCCACGACGGCCGGTCGCTGGCTCACCGCGCCACCCGGCCCGAGCACGGCGAACCGCTTGCGGCCGCGGGGGAGAGCCGGTTCATCACGGTCGAGGAGCTTCACAGGACCGCTCGGGCCGCGGCCGAGCGCACCGCCCGACGCGACAGGTGGCTGCGGCTTGCCGTCGCCGGCTGCCTGCTGACCGCCGTGGCTGCCGGCGGGTACGCCGCGCTCAGGCCCGTGACGGCCGACCAACTGCACGGCCGCATTCGGGCGCTCGCCGAGCGGCCCGCCGGCGACCTGCGGGATGCGGCCCCGTTGATTGACCTGTTCTTGATGCGGTTTCCGACCGATCCGCGGGCTGCGGCCGTTCGCGACCTCGACCGCGAGCTTCGGCTCGACACCCTCGAGCGCCGCACCAGGCGACGGCCACGCAACGAGGCCGCCCTGCCACCGATCGAGCGGGATTACCGCGCGGCGATCGCCCGGGAGCCCGAGAGTCCGCTGGCCTGCCTGGCCGCTCTGGAGGCCATCCTCTCGCTGCACGCCGGCGACCCGGCGACCGGCACCACCGACATGCCGCTGTGGCTCGATCTCGTGCGGCGGCAGATCGGCCGGGTCAGGCCGCTGGCCGAGCGGGAGCGGCAGGAGGATCTGGCCCGGGCCGCCGCCACGCTCGCCGAGGCCGAGTCGCTCGCGACCGAGGCCGCGGCGGCGGCGGCGGCACCCGGAGAAAGAACCCGACTGGCGGCCCGGCGGCGGGAGCTGCTCGCGGGGCTCGTCGAGATCTACGGGCCGAGGCCGCACGCCGCCGCATCCGTGGCCGAAGCCCGCCGCCTGCTCGCCGAGGCCGAGCCCGCCGCCGACTGACGCCACCCGACGATTCGCCCACTCGTTCCCTGCTCCCCTCAACCCGCCGAGACCATGCATCCATGACCAGCCGACCCGACCCCGCCACCGCCACCGCCGACCGTCGGGGCCGGAGCCATGCCGCCTACGCCCGGGCTCGGCAGGTGATTCCCGGCGGCGTCAACTCGCCGGCCCGGGCCTTCGGCGGCGTCGGCGGCGAGCCGATCTTCTTCCGCGAGGCGCTGGGCCAGTGGCTGACCGACATCGACGGCAACCGCTACCTCGACTACATCGGCTCCTGGGGCCCGATGATCCTCGGCCATCGCCATCCCCGCGTGGTGGCGGCGATCGAAACCGCGCTTGCCACCGGCACGAGCTACGGCGCGCCGACCGAAGCCGAGAGCCGGCTGGCGGAGCTGATCATCGAGTCGGTGCCCTCGATCGAGAAGGTGCGGCTCACGAGTTCGGGTACCGAGGCGGCGATGAGCGGCGTGCGGCTGGCCCGCGGGTTCACCGGCCGCGACAAGATCGTCAAGTTTGCCGGCAACTACCACGGCCACGGCGACAGCCTGCTCGTCGCGGCCGGCTCCTCGGCGGCGACGCTCGGCGTGCCCGACTCGCCCGGGGTGACGGCCGGCACGGCCCGCGACACGATCGTGCTCGAATACAACGAGCCGGAGCAGCTCGAAGACCTGTTTCGCACCGGCGGCGACACGATCGCGGCCGTTCTGCTCGAGCCGGTGGTGGGCAACATGGGCCTCGTGCGGCCGACCCCGGAGTTCCTGGCGACGGCCCGCCGGCTTACCCACCAGCACGGGGCCCTGCTCGTGTTCGACGAGGTGATGACGGGCTTTCGGCTCGCGCTCGGCGGCGCGCAGGAACTGCTCGGGGTCACGCCCGACATGACCATCCTGGGCAAGATCGTGGGGGGCGGTCTGCCGCTGGCGGCCTACGGAGGCCGGGCCGACGTCATGGATCATGTGCTGCCGGCCGGCAGGGTGTTTCAGGCGGGCACGCTCGCCGGCAATCCGCTGGCCGTGGCCGCCGGCACCGCCACGCTCCAGGCCCTCCGCGGCGACCCGCCCTACGCCCTGCTCGAGCGGCACGGCGCCAACCTCGAGACGGGATTCCGGGCCGCGGCCGAGGCGGCGGGCCTGCCCGTCTGGATCGGCCGCGTTGGCAGCATGCTGACGATGTTCTTCCAGAGCGGGCCGCACCCTGTCGCCGTCACGGGCTGGAAGACGGCCTCCCGGAGCGACAAGGCCCGCTACGCCGCCTTCTTCTGGGGCATGATCGATCGGGGCGTGTATCTCCCCTGCAGCCAGTACGAGGCCCTGTTCATCTCGGCGGCGCACACCGACGCCGACATCACCGCCACGGTCGCCGCCGCCCACGATGCGCTCGCTCGCTCGGCGTGACCCGGTGCCTGATCACGCGAGGTGAAAGTCCACCACCACCGGCAGGTGGTCGCTGGCCGCCTTGGCGAGGCTCGTGCGAACGACCCGGGCGTGGCGGACCTCGACACCGCCGCGGATGAAGACCTTGTCGAGCGCGCCCAGCGCGAGCCAGGCCGGGAAGGTGCGAAACCGCGAGGCGGGGCTCGTCACCTGGCGGAAGCCGGCCACCGTGAACCGCTCCCGGCCGAGCGAATCCCGCCAGTCGTTGAAGTCGCCGACCACAAGCGTGGGATGGGGATCGGCCGAGCGAAACAGCATGTGGCCCAGGAGCCGCTCCGCCTGCCAGCGGCGTTCCCGTTCGGCGAGCCCCAGATGGGTGTGGACCAGGTGGAGCGGGCCCTCGGGCGAGTCCACCAGCAGCAGCTGCGCCCCGCGGGGCTTGCGGGCTCCCTGCCGCAGCGAGATCCGGTGGCGGTTGGCCACCGGCCAGCGGGAGAGCACGAGATTCCCGTAACCGCCGCCGCCGACCCGGACGGTCGGCTGAAAGACCGAGTGGCAGCGGAAGTAGCGGGCCAGCAGCCGGGGCTGGTCGTCGTGATGGCTGCGGTGGACCAGGCGATCCACCTCCTGGAGGCAGATCAGGTCGGGGTTCTCGGCCTCGATGCAGTCGATGATCCGTGCCAGCGAGTAGCGGCGATCCCGCCCGCCGATGCCTTTGTGGATGTTCCAGGTTAACAGCCGCATGCCGCCGCTCGTTCTGCCCATGGTCCTGCCGCCGGGCAGGACGAGTGTACGCCGCTACAATCCCGGTGATGAACGCTCATGACGACATCCGGCTCGGCACGGTCGTGCCGGCCCACGACCGCACCGCCGAGGTGATCGGCCGGCTCCTGCCGCTGGGGTTCGAGACATTCCAGCTGAGTTTCGGCCGCTCGGTGGGCGACTTCGACCTCGGGCGGCTCGCGGCCGCCGTCGGGGCGGTGCTCAGCGGCCACGAGCCGGCCGATGGCGTGCCGCCGCGGGTGAGCTGCCTCGGCGTGTATGGCAACCCGCTCTCGAGCCCCGAGACAGCGGCCGACTGGGAACGGCTGATCGACGCCGCGGCCGTGTTCGGCTGCGACATCGTGTCGGGATTCGCGGGTCGGATCCCGGGCCGGCCGGTGCCCGAGTCGCTGCCGCAGTTTGCCCGCGTCTTTGGTCCTCTCGCCCGGCGGGCCGAAGACCGGGGGGTGCGGCTGGCGTTCGAGAACTGCGAGAAGCGGGGCACGTGGGAGAGCGGCGACTGGAATATCGCCCATGCGCCGCAGGCCTGGGAGGCGATGTTCGCCGCGGTCGAAAGCCCGGTGCTCGGCCTCGAATGGGAACCCTGCCACCAGCTCGTGAGCCTCGTCGAGCCGCTGCCGCAGCTCCGGCGGTACGCCCACCGGATCTGGCACGTGCACGGCAAGGATGCGACCATCCGTTGGGACGTGATCCGCGAGCATGGGCTTCGCGGCGGCGTTCGCTGCGTGCAGCATCGCACGCCCGGCTTCGGCGACACCGACTGGACCGCCCTGATCGGAATCCTGCGGGAAGCCGGCTGGCGGGGCAGCATCGACATCGAGGGTTTTCACGACCCCGTCTACCGCGACGCGTTGGAGACGACCGGCCAGGTGGCGGCGCTACGCTACCTGCGTGCTTGCCGCGGCGGCGAGTTCATACCCAACGTCTGGTAGGCCGCCCCGGCGAATCCCTGCTCAGCCGATCATCAGCACGGCGAGGGCCACGACGGCGGCCCCCATGCTCACCGGCAGAGCGGCCCACGATCCCGCAAAGCCACGGGCCGCCAACTGGCGGCTTCGCTCCTCCACGGTGAGCCCGAGCAACTCCTCGAGATCGCCGACCGAAATCGGCTGGGACATCACTAGGTCGGCCCCGGCCTCTGCGGCGGCTCGGCTGGCGGCGACCATCGCGACCTTTGATCCACCCCGCAGGCTGCCGAGCAGTTCCGCAAAGTCATGCCCCGACATGTCGTCGAGTTCGGCCGCGACGATCCAGGCGTCGACCTCGAGGTTACGGGCCAGTTTCAGGCCTTGTGCACCGCTGGAGCGGAGATGGAGGCTGATCCGGCCGGATCGAGCGCTGGCCGCGAGTTCCTGATACGCGTCGAACTGAGGGTCGACCACAACGACGCTGGGCAGCGTCCGCTCGACCTGATCGTCGATCCATGTAGCCTTGGTCACCATGATCTGCCTCCCCGAAAAGAACGCGAATCCCGAAAATCCCGACCCGGTGATGGAACAAGCCGGGTCGTGTCTGACCTCTTCATCAAACCAACGACACGATCGACAGAAACAAGCCGATGGGCACGAGGCAGAGGCAGAGGTCGGCGGCCGTCAGGACTCGCCCGACATCCCGGCCGAAAAAACCTTCTGCTCGGCTGCTCACGGAAGTGGAACCCTGCATGTTTGGACCTGTTGGCTGGCGATGCTGAACGGGCTCGCGGTGTCTCGAATCCCCTACTGCCTGCCCGGCTGCTTTGCGTCACTCGGCCGCTCGCCGGGCGGCGAGTGAAAGATGCAAGCGGCGTGCCAGGAACGGACAAAAAGCCGGCTGTTTCCTTCGCCCTCGCCGCAACTGCTTACCACGCAAGGCGTTACGATTTTCGCCGGAGACGTGGCAGCGATCACCCAAGCGGTCCCGGGCTGACGCGTTCCGCACCAGGGCAGGCCGACGGGTGGAGTGATTCGCTCCACTTCGACGCGGTCGTGGGGCGATTTGCCCCACCTCTTCTGAGGGGGTCTTCGGCCTGCCGTCGGGCCTGACGGATGCCGGCCTCCGAGTCCGTGCTAGCCTCCACAGCCATGGACACCCCGCTGACGGACGCTTGGGCTTGGTGGCGGTTCCTCTGGCCGCATTTGCTGGGGTGGGGCGTGATCGCTCTCTCCGTGGTCGCTTCGGCCCACGCCATCCTTGTCAAGCGGGACACCCGCTCGACCATCGGCTGGGTCGGCCTGATCTGGCTGTCGCCGGTGTTCGGGGCGGTGGCCTATTTTGTGCTGGGCGTGAACCGGATTCGCTCGCGGGCCACCCAGCTCCGGGCGGGCGTGACCCGCACCGCCCTCGAGACCCGGGCGGCCGTGCCCGGAGCCGACCGGCTGACGGCGGCGATCGGCGCCGACCGGGCTCCGCTCCGGTCGCTGGCGACGCTCGTGGGAAAAACCACGGGCCGGCCGTTGCTCGACGGCAACCTGATCGAGCCGCTGGGGGGGGGCGACGAGGCCTATCCGGCCATGCTCGAGGCCATCGCCGCGGCCCGCCGCAGCGTGGCCCTGGCGAGCTACATCTTCGACAACGACCCCACCGGGCGACAGTTCGCCGACGCCCTGGCCGCAGCGGCGGCCCGCGGCGTGCAGGTGCGGGTGCTGATCGACGGGATCGGCTCGAGCTACACCTTTCCCTCGATCGTGGGCGTGCTCGCCAGCAAGGGGGTGCGGGTGGAACGCTTCCTGCCCACGAGCGTGCCGATCTATTTTCCGTACGCCAACCTGCGGAACCACCGCAAGATCATGGTGATCGATGGCACGCTGGGGTTCACCGGCGGGCTCAACATCCGCGACGGCTGCTGGCTGGCCCACCACCCCCGGCACCCGGTGCACGACCTCCACTTCCGCCTCCGCGGCCCGGTGGTGGCCCACCTGCTCGAGGTGTTCACCGAGGACTGGGCCTTCGCGGCGGAGGAGACGCTCGCCGGGGCGGCCTGGGCGCCCGGGCTCGGGCAGGCGGGTGACGCGCTCGCCCGCGGAATCCGCTTCGGCCCCGATGACCCCGACATCGGCCGGATCAAGCTCGTGCTCGTCGGCGCCCTCACCGCCGCCCAGCGGTCGGTGCGGATCATGACCCCTTACTTCCTGCCGGACGACGCGATCTGCCAGGCCCTCGACGTGGCGGCCGCCCGCGGGGTGCAGGTGGACATCGTGCTGCCCGAGCACAACAACCTCGCGCTCGTCGGCTGGGCCTCGACGGCGCTCCTCTGGCAGGTGCTCGGCCGAGGCTGCAACGTCTGGCTGTCGCCGCCGCCGTTCGACCATACGAAACTGATGGTGGTGGACGCCGCCTGGGCGATGTTCGGCAGCGGCAACTGGGACGACCGCTCGATGCGGCTCAACTTCGAGTTCAACGTCGAAACCTACGACCGGGAACTCGCCGGCCGGCTCGACCGCCGGATCGCCGACGTGATTGCCCGCAGCCGTCGCAAGACCCTGGCGGAAGTCGATGCCCGCAGCCTCCCCGTCCGGCTCCGCGACGGGATCGCCCGGCTCTTTTCCCCGTACCTCTGACGGTCGTTGCGGGGCCGGGCGGGTCTGCGTAGATTCCGGTCATGTCTGCCCTCGCCGCACCGCCGTCGGTCGATGCCATCGATGCCCTGCGGGCGATCGGGCGGGAGTTCCACGGCCGGGGCTGGTCGCTCGGCACGAGCAGCAACTACAGCGTGGTCGTGTCCCGCGACCCGCTGGAGCTAGTCGTCACCGCCAGTGGCAAGGACAAGTCGGCCCTCGGCCGCGAGGACTTCGTGCGGGTCGATTCCCAGGGCCGCGTGATCGACGGCTCCGACCGCCGCAGCTCCGCCGAGACCCTCCTCCACTGCACGATCGCCGAACTCGTGCCCTCGGTGGGCGCGGTGCTCCACACCCACTCCCCCTGGGGCACGATCCTCTCCGGTGCCGATCTGCCGCCAGCCGCCGCGGTCGGCAGCCTGCGGATCGCCGGCTACGAGATGCTCAAGGGGCTCGAGGGCATCACCACCCACGAGACCCACGAGGACGTGCCGATCTTCGCCAACACCCAGGACATGCGGGAGCTGTCGGCCCGGATCCGCGCCCGGTTCGCGGGGCTCGACTTCGCCGCCCAGGGCCGGCCGCCCGTGCACGGCTTCCTGATCGCCCGGCACGGCCTTTACACCTGGGGCCGCGACCTGGCCGAGGCCCGCCGCCACATCGAGATCTACGAGTTTTTGTTCGAGTGCGTGGCCCGGTCCCGCACGCTGCCGGCCGCGGCGGCCGGCCTCCAGCAGCACCAGCACCAGCAGTAGCCCAGGCCGCCGGCAGTTCCGCCCCGGCGCATCCCCGCGGAGAACCCCCATGGCGATCGTCACGGTGCCCGCCGAAGCCCGCCGGATCACGGATCCGATCGAGATCAAGCAGTTTCTCGCCGACCACGGGCTGCACTACGAGGTCTGGCCGCTCGAGGACCGCGTCGATCCCGCCGCTCCGGCCGCCGAGATCCTCGCCGCCTACGCCCCCGAGATCGACGAGCTCAAGGCCAGGGGCGGCTTCGTGACCGCCGACGTGATCGACGTCTATCCCGACACGCCGAACCTCGACGCGATGCTGGCGAAGTTCAGTCAGGAACACACCCACACCGAGGACGAGATCCGGTTCATCCTCCAGGGGAGCGGGGTGTTTCACATCAACCCGGGCGACCGGCCCGTGTTCGGGATCGAGGTGCATGCCGGCGACCTGATCAGCGTTCCCCTCGGCACGCGGCACTGGTTCGACCTGTGCGGCGACCGGCGGATCCGGGCGATCCGGCTGTTTCAGGACACGAGCGGCTGGACGCCCCACTACGTGCCTGACGCCGTGCACGCCGGCTACGAGCCGCTCTGCCTGGGCCCGAGCATGCTACCGGGCCAGGGCGGCGGAAGGGCGGCCTCGTGATCGTCTTCGACGGCCGCGGGATCCTGCTCGACGTCGAGGGCACCACGTCGAGCATCTCGTTCGTGTATGACGTGCTGTTCGCCCACGCCAAGGCGAAGGTCGGCGAGTATCTTGCGACCCACCGCGCCGACGCCCGGGTCTTGGAACTGGCCGCCGCGGTCACGGCCGCCGCGGGCACGCCGCTCTCCTCGGCGGCGATCGCGGCCGATCCGACCCGCGCGGCCCTGGCGGCGATCGACCTGATCAACCGCGACGTCAAACACACGGCGCTCAAGGAACTCCAGGGCCTGATCTGGCGGAGCGGCTTCGAGTCGGGCGAACTCGTAGCACACGTCTTCGACGACGTGCCGCCGGCGCTTGCCGCCTGGGCCGACTCGGGCCTCGACGTGCGGATCTATTCTTCGGGGTCGATCGAGGCGCAGCAGCTGTTCTTCGGCCACACCGCCGCCGGCGACCTCAGGCCGCACCTTCGCGGCCACTACGACACGACCACCGGCCCGAAGCGGGAGGCGGCGAGCTACACGCGGATCGCGGCCGACATGGGGCTCGAGCCCCGACAGATCCTGTTCGTGAGCGACGTGGGGGCGGAGCTCGACGCCGCCCGGGTGGCCGGCATGGCCACGGCGCTGGCCCTCCGGCCGGGCAACCGGGACGCCGGCGGGGTCTTCGAGCACGAGGCCGTGGCCTCGTTCGCGGAGATCGTGACCTGATGACCGAGGGGTCCGAGGCCGTGGCGCGGTGCGGGTGCGGGGTCTCGACCCAGCCCCGCCTCGACGTGGCGATCAAAGATGCTGTCGCGGCGGCCCGGGCCGACCTCGGAGGGGCAGGGGCCGACCTGGGCGTGGTGTTCCTCTCGGCCGCCTATGGTGCCGCGATCCGCCCGCTGATGGAGCACCTGGCCGACCTCGTGCCGGCGCGGCACGTGCTCGGCACCACCTGCGAGGGCGTGCTCGCCGGCGAGCGGGAGTATGAATCGGGGCCGGCGGTGGCGGTCTGGTTGGCCCGGCTGCCCGGCGCCTGGCTCGAATCGGTGTCGCTCGAGTACACCCAGACACCCGACGGCGGCATGTTCGTCGGCTGGCCCGAGGGACTTGCCGGACGGATGCCGGCCAACGCCGCGCTCGTGCTCTTGGCCGATCCTTTTTCGTTTCCGGTCGATGCGCTGATCCGCCGGCTGGAGGAGGAGCACCCGGGGCTGCCGATCGTCGGCGGGATGGCCAGCGGCGGCGGGCAGCCCGGCAGCAACACGCTGGCGATCGGACCGCGGACCTACGACTCCGGGGCCGTGGGCGTGCTGGTGGGGGGCAGCGTGCGAGTGCGGCCGATCGTGTCGCAGGGCTGTCGGCCCGTGGGTCGGCCGCTGGTGATCACACGGGCCGAGGAAAACCTGATCCTCGAACTCGGGGGCACGCCGGCGCTCGACCGGCTGCGGGAAATGTATGGCGAACTCGACGACGCCGATCGCGAGCTCGTCCGCTCGTCGCTCCATGTCGGGCGGGCGGCGAGCGAATACCGCGACAGCTTCCGCCGGGGCGACTTCCTGGTGCGAAACGTGCTCGGGGCCGACCCCGACTCCGGCGTGATCGCGGTGGGCGACCTCGTGCGGACCGGTCAGACGGTGCAGTTTCACGTCCGCGACGCGGCCAGTGCCGACGAGGACCTGCGAGAGCTGCTCTCTTGCTCGGCTGGCGACGCGGAGCCGGCCGGAGCGCTCGTGTTCACCTGCAACGGCCGCGGCTCGCGGCTGTTTGCCGAGCCGAACCACGACGCCAAGTGCCTGCAGCGGTGCCTGGGTCCGCTGCCGGCCGCGGGGTTCTTCGCCCAGGGGGAGATCGGCCCGATCGGCACGCGGACCTTCCTCCACGGGTTCACGGCCAGCATCGCGGTGTTCGAGCCGGCGTAGGGTTTCCGCCGGGAAAGACCGGGGCTGCCTGACGAAGACCGGCCGCAGTTGGCGTTGTGCTCCGGCAGGGCGACGTCTATCCTCCCCCGCCTCGGCAGGGTGGCGCCGGTTTCGAGGACAGCAGTCGTGAAGAGACTCGTGTGCCTGGCCGCGGCACTCTCCGCCTGCGGATGCGCCCACCACAAGGCGAACCAATACTCCTACGCCCCGCCGCTCGCGCCGCCGGTCTACCCGCAGCCGCAGACGGTGGGCCAGCCGGTCGTGTTTCCGGCGCCGCCTGCTCCTGCTCCGGTCTTCGCGCCGCCCGGCGGAGTGCCGGCCGCGCCGGCGATGCCCATAATGCCCGTGATGCCCACGGCAGCCGAGATCCCGGCCCTGCCCGACGGCTCCTGCCCTCCTTGTCAGGCCGCCGGCGGCCTGCCGGTCATGCCCGCGGGGGCTGTGCAGACCGTCCCCTGCCCGCCGGGACCGTAGGCCGCCGCCGAACGGCACGGATCGCGAGATTCCCTCGGGCTCACGCCACGCGACATCTCTGCGCAAGGCGGATGCCGCCCGCCACTCAAGCCGGCCCCTGTCCCGCGGGACTATGATACGGGGGTCGGCGTAGGCTGTTTCCGCCGCGACCCCGGCGGAGGCGACTGGCATGAGCATGTGGCAGGTCGAGCCCGACCGACGGGCGGAGTTGATGGACGACCCCGCACTGCCCGAGGCGGAGCACTTGGCCGCGCTCGACGCCCTGGCGACCATCAACGCCGTGTCGCTCACCGGCCGCCAGCTGGCCCGCGGCGTGAACCGGCTCGCGGCCGAAAACCTCCCCACCGACCGGCCGCTCGAGATCGTGGACGTGGCCTGCGGCGGGGGCGATATCACGATCGCGCTGGCCGGCCTGCTCGGGCGGCAGCTCGCAGGCGCGGCGTCAGCGGCCGGGGCTTCGCGGGTGCGGGTGCTCGGCATCGATTCGAGCGGCCGGGCGATCGAGCGGGCCCGGGCCGCCGCCGGGCGTCGCGGTCCAGCCGGGGCGACGGTCGAGTTCGCCGTCCGGGATGCCCTCGCCGAGGGGCTGCCCCCCTGCGACATCGCGGTGAGTTCGCTGTTTCTCCATCACCTCGACGACCCGGCCGCGGCCGCGGTGCTCCGCTCGATGGCGACCGCCGCCCGGCTCGGCGGGGTGGTGTCGGACCTGGTTCGCAGCCGCACCGGCCTCGTGCTCGCGATTCTCGGCACCAGGCTCCTGGCCCGCTCGCGGGTGGCTCGGGTCGATGGGCCGCTTTCGGTGCGGGCCGCCCGCACGCCTGCTGAATACCGGGCCCTCGCCGCCCGGGCCGGACTGCCGCAGGCAAGCGTGCGCCGCGCCTGGCCCGAGCGGGTGCTGCTGGAATGGAGGTCGGCGGAGCCGCTCGCCGAACTCGTGCCGGGAGTGGCCTGCGCATGAGCGACGCCCTTCTGGAACGAGAGCCGGAAGGCTCGGTGCCGCCGACCACGAGCTTCGCGTCCGCTGCCGCGACCGACTGGCAGGCGATCGTGATCGGCGCGGGGCCGGCGGGCGCGGCGGCGGCCACGCGGCTGGCCGCGCGGGGGCTGGCCGTGCTGCTCGTGGACTCTTCCGCGATGCCCCGCCCCAAGCTCTGCGGCTGCTGCCTGTCGGCGACGGCGCTCGCTGAACTGGCGGCGCTCGACCGGATCGCCGCCGTTTCGGGCGGTGCCGCAGCCGCCTCGCCGAATGGCGGGATGCCCTCCGGCGGCCTGCCGCTCAGGCACGTGCGGCTGGCCACTGCGGCCGTCACCGCCCTGGTGCCCATGACCCGAGGGGGCGTGGTCTCTCGGGAAGCACTCGATGCCGACGGCGTCAGGCGGGCGATCGCCGCCGGCGCGGCCTGGCTGCCCCGGACCCGCGTGACGATCCTCGCGGAAGAGCCGGGCCGGGTCGCCGTGGGCCTCGCAACCACCGCCGACCAGACGAGTGCCAGACAGGCCCTCTCCCCGGCCGGATCGCTCGCCGCGGAGCTGGTGATCGTGGCGGCCGGCCTGGGTGACGCGGTTCGGGCCGCCGCTGGTGCCGACCGCAGCGGGCGGCGTGTCGCCGCCGACAGCCGCGTGGGGCTGGGCACGACGTTGCCGGCGGATGCGGGTGGCCCGCCTCCAGGCGAGCTGGTGATGGCCGTGTCGCGCCGGGGCTATTGCGGAGTCGTTCGCCTCGAGGACGGCCGGATCGACATCGCCGCCGCCGTCGATCGGGGGATCGTGGCCGCCTCCGGCTCGCCGGCCGCGGCGGTCGCCGCGATCCTCGCCGAGACGGGGGGCGACCGGGCCGCAAACCTTGCCTCGCCCGAGGCCGCCGCCCGGTTTGCCGCCGCGACCGTCCGCGGCGCGCCGCCGCTGACGCGGAGCCGTCCGGTCGCATCGCCGTCGGGCCGGATCCTCCGCGTCGGCGACGCGGCGGGCTACGTCGAGCCGTTCACCGGCGAGGGGATGGGCTGGGCGCTCGCCTCGGCGCGGCTCTGCGACGAGGCCCTGAGGCCGCTGGTGACGCCCGCCGGCCGGATCGTCGGCGACGTCGCCGCGGCCGCAATCCGCTATGCTCGGGCCCACGGGCGGCACTTCGCCCCCCACCATGCCCGCTGCCGCCGTGTGTCGCTCGTCGTCCGCCGGCCGTGGCTCGTCGGCCCAGCCCTGCGGTTGGCCCGGCTCGCCCCGGCCGTCGCGGCCCGGGTCGTCCCGCTGGTGATCGGCGGAGCCATCCCACCGGAGGCCCACGGATGAGCCTCACGCTGCTCGGCATCGGCACGTCGTTGCCCGACCATGCGATCGCCCAGCGCGACGCCGCAGCGCTCGCGGCCAGCTTCGCCAACGCCACGCCGGGCCGCGAGCGGGCCCTCGAGGCGCTTTATCGCAAGAGCGGGATCCGCTCCCGCGGCTCCGTGCTGCTCGACGACCCCGGGCCGGCGGGCTTCGCCCAGGAGTTTTTTCCGCCGGCGGAGGCGACGGCCAACGGGGGCCCGAGCACCGGCGAGCGGATGGCCCGCTACGCCCTCGAGGCCGGCCGGCTGGCCGTCGAGGCGGCCCGCCGGGCGGTCGCGGCCGCGGGCATCGACCCGGCCACGATCACCCATCTGGTCACCTGCTCGTGCACCGGGTTCGCGAGCCCGGGCGTCGATATCGAGGTGATCGAGGAAGCCGGGCTCTCGCCCGCCGTCGCTCGCACCCACGTGGGCTTCATGGGCTGCCATGGGGCCTTCAATGCCCTGCGGGTGGCCGATGCCTTCGCGGCCACCGCGGCAGACGCGGTCGTGCTCGTGGTCTGCGTGGAGCTCTGCAGCCTGCACTTTCAATATGGCGACCATGACGACCATGTCGTGGCCAACAGCCTGTTCGCCGACGGAGCCGCGGCCGCGGTCTGCCGCACGGCGGCCCCGCAGCCGCAGACGTCGCGACCCTGGCGGCTCGTGCATCAGGCCAGCCGGGTGCTGCCGGGATCGCTGCGGGAGATGGGCTGGCTGATCGGCGACCATGGTTTCGAGATGAGCCTCTCGGCCCGCGTGCCCGACCTGATCGCCGCCCACCTGCCGCCGGCCGTGGCCCTGATGCTGGCCGCGGCCGGGGTGGCCCCCGCTACGATTGCGACCTGGGCCGTGCATCCCGGGGGCCCGCGGATCCTCTCGGCCGTGGAGGCGGCGCTGGCCCTCCCGCGCGAGGCGCTGGCCGCGTCCCGGGACGTGCTCGCCGAACATGGCAACATGTCGAGCGCCACGATCCTGTTCGTGCTCGAGCGGCTGCGGGCGGCCGCTGCCCCGGGGCCGTGCGTGGCCCTCGCCTTCGGGCCGGGCCTGTCCGTCGAGCTGGCCGTGCTCGACCGCTGACGCCGCGAGGAGGCAAGGATGTCAACCGTGAACCTGGCCAGCCGCTCCTCAGGGATTCTGCTCCATCCGACGTCGCTTCCGGGCCGGTTCGGGATCGGCGAACTCGGCCCCGAGGCCGACCGCTGGCTCGACCGGCTTGCCCAGATGGGCCAGCGGCATTGGCAGGTACTGCCCCTGGGACCGACCGGGTTCGGCGACTCGCCCTATCAAACGCTCTCCACCTTTGCGGGCAATCCGCTGGTGATCTCGTTCGACCGCTTGCGTGACGATGGCCTGGTCGCTGCCGACCGGCTCGACGCCTTCCCGGACTTGCCGGCCGACCACGTGGCCTTCGGCGACGTGATCGGGCCGCGGCTCGGGCTGCTTCACGAGGTGGCTGCGGCGTTTCCCCACCGCGGCTCGCCCGAACTCCACGCCGCCTACAGCCGGTTCGCCGACGAGAACGGCTTCTGGCTCGACGACTACGCGTTGTTCGTCTCGCTCAAGGCCCACTTCGCCGGCCGGGCCTGGAACGAGTGGCCGAGCGACGTCGCCCGCCGCGAGCCGGGGGTGCTGGCCGCCGCCCGCCGGGAACTCGCCGCGGGGATCGCCCATGCCCGCACGGGGCAGTTTCTCTTCCACGACCACTGGACGCGGCTCCGGACCCGGGCGGCCGCCCGCGGGATCTCGATCATCGGCGACCTGCCGATCTTCGTCGCCCAGGACAGCGCCGACGTCTGGTGCCGCCCCGAGCTGTTCGCGTTGGCCGCGGACGGCCGGCCGACCGTCGTGGCCGGCGTGCCGCCCGACTACTTCGCCCAGACGGGCCAGCGGTGGGGCAATCCGCTCTACCGCTGGGAGGTGCACGAGGCCGAGGGCTACGCCTGGTGGATCGCCCGGCTGCGACACGCCTTCTCGCTGTTCGACGTGCTGCGGATCGACCACTTCCGCGGCTTCGCGGGCTATTGGGAGATTCCCGCGGCCGATCCCACCGCCGAGCACGGCCGCTGGATGCCCGGCCCGGGCCGGGCCCTGTTCGACGCCGTGGCCGCCGCGCTCGGGCCCCGGCCGATCATCGCCGAGGACCTCGGCCTGATCACGCCCGACGTGGACGAGCTCCGCGAGGCCCTCGGGTTTCCGGGGATGCGGATCCTGCAGTTCGCCTTCGGAGGGGAAGACCGCGAGGCCCATCAGCCCGAGCGATATCCCCAAAACTCGGTGGTCTACACCGGCACCCACGACAACGACACCACCGTCGGCTGGTACACGAGCGAGCCGGGGCCGGATTCGACCGCCACCGCCGAGCAGCTGGCCGCGGAGCGGCATCGGGTGCGCATCGCGCTCGGCTCTGACGGCGCCGAGATCAACTGGGACCTGATCGCCTTGGCCCTGCGGACGCCCGCCACCACGGCGATCGTGCCGCTCCAAGACGTGCTCGGCCTGGGCTCGGAGGCCCGGATGAACGTGCCCGGCCGCGCCTGGGGCAACTGGCAGTGGCGGTTTCGCCGGGAGCAGCTCCGCCCGGAGGCCGAGGAGCGGCTCGAAAACCTGACCCGCGCCACGGGCCGGGGCTAGCCCGTGTTCAGCCTGCGGCAAGAGCCTCGACATCCTCGGTCGCCATGCACTCAGGGCGGCGAGCCATGCCGACGGCGTTCGATGCCTCTGTCAGCCCGTCGCCCCCACCACCTGGACCCCGGTCGTGAGCACCAGCGGCACGGGCTCCCGCGCGAAGCGGAGTTCGATCAGCCCGGCCGCGAAGCCGGCGGCCGGCTTGTCGATTTCGAGCCGCCAGCCGGCGGCATCCCGCTCGGCCTCGGCCGCCGTCCATCGGGCCGCGCGAAAGTCACGCGAGTCTGAGTCGGCCCGCCAGGCCACCGCCCGGCCCACCGCCTCGGTCGGCTGGCCCACGCGAGCGACCACGGCCCCGCGCTCGGGCTCGAACGACCAATCCAGCTCGGGCAGCGGCTCCACGCCGGCCGCATGGCGGCCCATCGCGGCGATCAGTCCGGTCAGCTGCTCGAGCGGCAGACCGTGGCCGGCGTTGGGGGCGTAGGAAACCCAGCGGGGCCCCGCCAGTCGATCGTAGTAGACCCCGCAGGCCTCCAGCGGCCAGTAGGGATCGTTCGTACCCAAGGCCAGGATCTTCGGCTGCACGATCCGGTCGCGATAGCTGAAAGGATCCACGATCTTCACCAGTTCGCGGCCCCGGGGCGAGCCCAGCAGCTTCTCGATGCCCCGCGAGGTGTAGTCCACGAGCTTGTCCGACATTCCCCCGAACGACCGCTGCTGGACGCCAACATGCTGCTCCAGCGAGAGCATGTCGATCACCGCCGGCACGAGGCCCTTCACCCGGTCGTCGAGGGCCGCGGAGAGCCAGGTCGTCCAGCCCCGCTTGCTCGCGCCGGTGACGACGAAGCCCTCCGCCGCCAGATCCCAATGCTCCCGGGCAGCAGACTCGGCGGCCGTCATCGCCTCGACGGCCGCCTTGACCATGGGCAACAGGAGCGGCCAGGTGGCGTCGCCCGACTTGACGAACTCGACGAAGGTGTGGGCGATCAGCCCGTCCTCGACCAGGCCGTCGAACAGCGGCTGATAGGGCACCTGCCGGACCACCGCCGCCGGCAGCCCGGCTGCCGTCGCGACCTGTGCGAGGAGCCGCACCGCATCGCCCGGACCGCGACTATCGTCGGCAGGCAACTGGCTGCTCGCGCCGCCATCGATCCAAAGGAGCATCGGGCCGTCGGCCGCCGGTGCCCGCGGCCGAACAAGCGACAGCTCGTGGGCCCACTCCACGCCCCGCCACCGCTGGCTGACCAGGCGAGCCCGCAGATAGTCGCCCCCGGAGATCTCGCCCCGGCCGAGGAGCTCGAACCGCGTGGCCGGGTCGGCGGCCAGCACGTAGTCGGCCAGCGGGCCGGCGAGCGCTGGCCGCCGCGGCGGCTCGGCCACGGCGTCGGCCCGCAGGCCGCTCGCGGAGACCGCGGCGGCCGCGAGGCCGGCGGCAAACTCCCGCCGGGTGGGGCCGGCGACGGTCAGGCGGGCGTCACTTTGCATGGGCGACCCTCCGGGCCGCGCGGCGACGCGGAGCGGCCTGCGGCCGCCGGTCGGCGGGGCCGGCGTGACGGGCCGCGATCCGCTGGGCCGTGGCGGCGAGCCGCTCGCGAACGTCGGCCGGCTCGAGCACCTCCACATGCTCGCCGAGCGCGAGCAACTGCGGCAGCATCTCGCCGTCCCAGGCCCGTTCGATCTCGAGCACCACGCTACCGTCGCGGTCGCGTTTCACCCGCTGGCCGGGATGAAACGGCTTCTCGCAGGCCCACCGCGCCCGCTCGGCATCCACCCGGATCCGGTAGCGGCGG